>JADLFU010000091.1 GCA_020849655.1 Polyangiaceae bacterium
CCGCGCCTCCCGCGCTCGAGCCTCCCGCGCCTCCCGCGCTCGAGCCTCCCGCGCCTCCCGCGCCCAGGCCTCCCCCCGCGGCGGGTGGTGAAGCGGCGCCGGCCGCGCCCCCGGCGGTGCCGGAGTGCGCCGCGCCTGCCGACCCGCTCCGCCCGGCGGCGCTCGAGTGGGCGCCCGCGGCGCCGGGCCCGACCTGGTAGCCCGTGTCTCCGTCCGTCCTGTTCGGGGTGCCCTGGGATGCGCCGCCGCTCGCCTCGCCGCTCGTCTCGCCGCTCGCCGGATCGGCGCCGTCGACGTCGCTCGTGGTCGACCCACCGCCGCAGGCGGCGAGGGCAGCGGTCCACAGGGTCAGGATCGCGAGGTTGGTTCGTGTTCGCATGGCTCGTCTCCTCCACGAGCGACATCGCAAGCCGCGCGCCACCGCGGATTTTCGGTCGACGAGCCCTCGACGTCGCGCCGACCACGCGGCGCGCGTGTCGTCGCTGGCACAGGGTGGCACGCTTGCGCCGCGCCCGGAGTCGTGGGATCTGCGGCGCGCCGCCCCCGTAGCTCAGGGGACAGAGCAGCGGTTTCCTAAACCGTTGGTCGCAAGTTCGATTCTTGCCGGGGGCGCCGCTTCGTGACCGGGGCGGCTGCGCGGCGCCGCGGGGCCTGTTAGTGGTCGGGATCGGGAACTCGCCGGGGGGGCTCCCACTCCAAGAGGACCACATGCGAGCCCACGCGCTGCCACTCGTCGCCTTGCTCCTCTCGACCGCCGGCTGCCGCGAGCAGGCGCGGCCGCTCGCGCCGCGGGAGCGCACGTTCGCCGAGCTGCGGCTCGTGCGTCGCGGCGTGACCGTCACGCAGCCCGGCGAGGCCGCGCGCGCGCCGTTCGATCGCGAGCGCCTGTCCGACGGCGCGACGGTCGGGCTCGCGCCCGGCGCGCTCGCGTGGCTGCGGCGTGACGGAGGCGCGACGCTGCTCGTCTCCGGCCCCGCGTCGCTCGAGCTGCGCGAGTCGGGGATCGTGCTGCGGGAGGGGCGCGCGTTCGTCGACGCGCTCGGCCCCGTCGGCGCGGAGGTCACGGTGCCGCGCGGCGAGGCCGAGGAGGTGTGGCACCTCGCCGACGCGCGCGTGAGCGTCGAGGTCGCGAAGGGCGGCGCGACCCGCGCGTACGTGCTGCGAGGCGGGGCGCGCGTCGACGGCGGCGCGAGCGCGGGGCCGGGCGAGTCGCTGTCGATAGGCGCGGATGGCAAGGCCACGGTCGCGCCGGAGCTCGCGTGGGACGACTGGACGGGCGGCCTCGCGACCGTCGATCCCGCGGCGCAGCCCGCGCCCTTCGGCGTCGGCACCGTGGGCGCGCGCGAGCCCGGCGCGTCGGGATCTCCGCGGTTCCCGCTCGCGATCCAGAAGCTCGAGGTGCGCGTGACGATCGACGGCGATCTCGCGACGACCGAGGTCGACGAGGTCTTCTTCAACCCCACGGGCGCGACGGTGGAGGGGCTCTATCGGTTCCGGACGCCCGAGGGCGCGTCGCTGCACAGGTTCGGGGTCGACCGCGACGGAGAGCTCGTGTGGGGGCGGTCGAAGGAGCAGGCCGCCGCCGCCGCTCAGTACCAGTCGAACGTCTACGCGGGCTCGACCGAGGACCCCGCGCTGCTCGAGTGGGACGGGCCGGGCGTGTTCCGCGCGCGGCTGTACCCGATCGCGGGCGGCGCCTCGCGGCGGGTCGTCACGCGGTACGCCGAGTGGCTCGGCCGTCAGGGCGCGCGCGGCGAGCGCAGGCTCTACACCTACCCGATGGCGGCCGAGGGCGCGGAGGCCACGCTGCCGCGCATCGAGGAGCTCACCATCAAGGTCGATCTGCGCCGCGCCCACGCGACCGAGGTCCGCGCGGGGATGGACGGCGTGCGCGAGGGCTCGGTCGTCACGGTGCACAAGTGGGACACCGTGCCGCGGGCAGATTTCTCGCTCGAGCTGCTCGACGACGGGCCGAAGACGGCGACCCTCTTCCGCGCGAAGCACGCGATCGATCCCGAGACCCTCGCGCCGGAGGCCCGCGCGCCCGCGAAGGCCGACGCGAAGAAGGAGGCCGACTACATCCTCCTGCCCGTGCGCGCGACGGAGGCGCCGCTGCCCGAGGGCGGCCTGGATCTCGCCATCGTCGTCGACGCGTCCGCCGCCACGTCCTCCGCGTCCTTCGAGCTCGCGCGGGAGACGACGCGCGCCCTGCTCGCGCACCTCGGCGAAGAAGATCGCGTCGCCGTGTGGGCAGGAGACACCGGGCTGCGCGAGGTGGCCCCCGGCTCCGAGAAGCTCTCGAAGCTCGATGCTGCGCGCCGCACGGCGATCGTGAGCGGCCTCGCGAAGCTCGAGCGCAGCGGCGCGACCGATCTCGGCGGGCTGCTCACCGACGCGGCGCGCGCGCTCGATCCGAAGCGGCGGTCGGCGGTCGTCTACATCGGCGACGGCAGGCCGACCGTCGGCGAGCTCGCCCTGCCCGCGCTGCGCGCGCGCCTCGATCGCCTCCCGCACCCGCTGCGGCTCTTCTCGATCGGCGCGGGTCACGAAGCCAACATGGCGGTGGTGCAGGGGCTGTCTCGGGGCGCGCTCTCGGTCCGCGTGACGGACGGCAGCGGCGCCGCGTCGACGGCGCTGCGCCTGCTCGAGGAGGCCGAGCGACCGGCGTGGCTCGGCGTGTCGGTGGAGCTGGGCGCCGGCGTCGAGCGCGTCGTCCCGAGCGAGCTCGGCGCGATCTCGCGGGGCGAGACGGCGCTCGTCGTCGGGAGGCTGACGGGCGCGCCGCCGAAGCAGGTGACGCTGAAGCGCGGCGGCGTGGACGTCGCGCTGCCGGTCGAGACGCGCGAGATCGAGGACGACGGAGATCTCGGTCGCCGATGGGCCGAGGGGCGCCTCGGACAGCTGCTCGTCGAGGGCGCCGGGCGCGCCGCCGTCGTCGAGGTCGGCACGCGCCACGGCGTCATCACGCCGTTCACCTCGCTCTATGTGCCGACGAAGCGCGAGCTGCGCGCCGAGCGCGCGCCCGAGGAGCAGGAGGAGGTCGACAAGGCCGACAACAAGGAGGGCGGCACGGGCACGCGCGCGAAGGGCGAGGAGGGCTCGATGGGCAACACGAACACCCGCCGCTACGCGGTGAAGGGCCCCGCGGACAACCCCGAGCTGGCGCGGCAGGCCGCGCTGCGAGACGCCGCGGAGTTCGGCGTGATCGGCCTCCTGAACAGCGGCGCCGGCGCCGAGCCGAAGGCGGCGGTCGCCGCCTCGGCTGCCCCACCGCCGCCGGCCGACAGAGAGGTCTCCCCGTCCGACGGGAAGTCCGCCTACGCGGGCGCCGGGAGCCCCTGGGGGCGCGACGATGTGGGAGACTCGTTCGGCGCGGGCGGCCTCGGGCTCAAGGGCGCTGGCGAGGGCGGCGGGGGGCGAGGTGAGGGCATCGGCCTCGGCAGCATCGGCTCGATCGGGCACGGCGCCGGGGTCGGGACGGGGCAGGGGTTCGGCTCGGGCGGTGGTCGCCTCGGCGGCGCGCACAAGGAGAAGCCCCCGACCGTGAGGCTGGGCGCGCCCAGCGTGAAGGGCCGCCTGCCGCCGGAGGTCGTCGCCCGCATCGCACGCCAGAACGTCGGCCGGGTGCGGCTCTGCTACGAGAAGGGCCTCTCGTCGAACCCGTCCCTCGCGGGGCGCGTCTCGGTGGAGCTCGCGATCGCGACGGACGGCAGCGCGAAGGCGACCGCCGGCACCTCGTCCTTGCCTGACGCCGCGACGACCGCGTGCGTCGCGCGCGCGTTCGACGGGCTGTCCTTTCCGCAGCCCGAGGGCGGCGCGGTCACCGCCGAGCTCGGCGTGGAGCTCGCGCCTGGCGACGCGCCTGCGGTGGCCGCGGCGCCCGCGGTCACCATCCGCTTCGGAGACGTTGGCCACCAGGCGCGCCGGTGCGGCGCCGCGGCGGGCCTGCCGCTCGAGGAGCGCGTCATCCTCTGGCGAGAGCGGCTCGCGCGCGCAGGCGCGGAGCCCGAGCGGGTGCGCCAGGTGTACTCGGCCGCGCTCGACGCGTGTGAGGCGCTCGAGTGGCGCGACCGGACGCGCCTCCTCGGGCTGATGCTCGACGCGCTCCCCGCCGTCGCCGCGCAGGTCAAGCTGTGGCGCGCGCTCGGGCCCGAGAGCATCGGCGGCGATCTCGCGTATCGGTTCATCCTCGCGCGCGCGCGCACGCCCGCGCAGCTGCGCGAGCTGCACGACGCGCTCGGCCTGCGTCGGATGGACCCGGCGGAGCTCGCGAAGATCGTCGCCGAGCCCGTCGCCACGGCGCGCGTGCGCGCGCTCACCGCGCAGGTCGCGAGGTGGCCCGACGACCACGAGCTCGCGCTCCGGCTGCTCGAGGCGCTCGAGGACGCCGGGGACGTGGCCGGCGGACGGGCGTTCGCGCGGAGGCTCCGCGCGCTGCCGCTCGCGACCGCGCGCGTGCGCACCGGCGTCGGAGAGTACTACCTGCGGCTCTCGAAGAAGGGCGGCACGGAGGCGGACGCAGCGGAGGCCCGGCGCGCGTTCGGGGAGATCGTGGAGTTCGCGCCGGACGATCCGGTCGCCCGTCGCCGCCTCGGCGATCTGCTGCGCGCGCACGGGTGGCACGAGGAGGCGCTCCGTCAGTACGAGACGCTCGCGCAGCTGACCCCGGACGACGCGACGGTGCCGATCTTGCTCGCGGCCGCCGCGCAGGGGATGGGCCGCGTCGAGGAGGCCGTCCGGTGGACGGAGAAGGCGAGCGCGGGCAGCGCGCCCGACGGACAGCGCGGCACGGGGCGCACGGCGCGCGCGTTCGCCGCCGTCTTCCTCGGGTGGGCGCGCCAGTCGGCGCTGGCGGCGGGCCGCGCGGACGACGCGAAGCACCTCCTCGAGCGCGCGACGCGGGTCGCCGGCGCGGACGCCGCGCGCTCGGGCGCGCGCGTGTTCGTCACCTGGTCCCACCCGGAGCTGCGCCCGACGCTGTGGTCGAGCGGCCCCGGAGGCATGATGCCCGCGCGCGACGGCGATCCGCAGCTCGGCATCGCCGAGGTGACGCTCACGCCGGGCAAGGAGCTCGAGGTGCGCCTCGATCCCGAGGACGCCGAGCACGCCGCGCGGCTGGGCGCGGAGGTCGTCGTGACGGCGCTGATCGACGAGGGCGGCGCGAACGCGCGGGCGGTGCGCCTGCCGATCACGTTCGCGAAGGACGACCGCGCGCGGCGCTTCCGCCTCGACGCGACGACGCTCGCCGAGGTGTCCCGATGAAGCGCCTGCTCGAGCGCTGGCCGATCTGGGCGGCGCTCCTCTTCCATGTGCTCGCGATCGCGTTCGTGGTGCGCGACGCGCGAGGCCCGCGCGAGCGACGCGTGACGTTCTCGGCCGGCGATCTGCAGGTCGTGCACGCGCCCGTCTCGGTGGCGGGGCGGCCGGCGTCGGGCGTGCGGCGGTTCGGCGTCGGCGACGCGATCGAGACGGGGCGCGACGGGCGCGGGCGCGCGCGGCTCGACGAGGGCACGGTCCTCGTGCTCGACCGCGACACCCGCGTCGTCGTCGACGCGAAGGGGCCGCGCGTGGAGCGAGGGCGCGTGGTGGTCGAGGGCGCGGACGCGGGGCGCCCCACGGTCTCGGTCGCGGGCGCCGAGCTCGTCGTCACCGGCGCCACAGCCGCCGTCGACGCGGGCGCGAAGCGGGTGACCTGTTCGAAGGGAGAGCTCGTCGTCACGCAGGGCGGAGAGCACCGCGTGCACGCCGGCGAGGCCGCGACGCTCGGCGGCGAGGTGAAGGTCGTGCCCGAGACCGTCTTCCTCGACTGGACGGGCGGGATGACGACGCCGTGGGGCGCGGACGGTCCGCCGCGCGCCGCCATCGGAGAGCTCTGGGGCCGCACGGGCGCGGGCGACGACGCGGGCTCGCCGCTCGCAATTCGCGCTCATGCGGTCGACGTCCGCGTCGACGGAGAGCTCGCGACCACGCGCGTCGCGACCACCTATTTCAACGCTGGGAACGGCCGGGTCGTCGGCGATTTTCGGATGGCGCTCCCGCCCACGGCGCTCGTCTCTCGCTTCGCGGAGGAGTCGCGCGGCAAGACCCGTGAAGGTCACGTCGCCGTCGCGAAGGACGACGGGCCGAGCGCCGACTCGAAGCTCGAGTGGGCGGGCGACGGCTGGGTGCGCGCCCAGACGACGCCGCTCGACGCGGGCGCGACGCTCACCGTGATCCTCGAGTACGTCGAGTGGCTGCCCGTGGACGGCGACACCGTCACGTACCGCTACCCGATGGTGGGCGCTCCACGCGGCGCGTCGATGGGCGAGCTCCGCGTGCGCGTCGACGCGGGGCCGTCGAGCCCGGTCGCGATCCACGCGCCGCAGGGCGCGGACGTGCGGGGCGCGGTCATCGAGCTCACGCGGGCGGACGCGCGCCCCGCGGCCGACTTCGTGGTCGAGCTGTCGCTCCCGCCGAGCACGCTGCGCGGCGCGCGGGCCTACGTGGCGCCGCCCCTCGCCGCCGATCCTGCGGGGCCCTACGTCTTCGTGCGCACGCGCGTGCCTCCCGCGCCGCCCGCAGCGGGCGTGACGCTCGCCGTCGTCGTCGACACGTCGCTGAGCGTCGGGCCGTCGCTGCTCGACGCGGAGCGCGCGCTCGTCGAGGCGCTGCTCCTCGGGCTCGGCGCCGACGCTCGGGTGATCGTGCTCGCGGCCGACCAGGACCAGCGCCCCGTCGGGCCGGCCACGATCGGCCCGGTCGACGCGAAGCGACGAGCAGAGGTCCTGGGCGCGCTCACTGCGCTCGCCCCCGCGGGCGCGACCGATCTCGGCGCGGCGCTCGAGCGCGCCGCCGATGCGCTGCCGAAGGGCGCTCCCGACGCGATGGTGCTCTACGTCGGCGACGGCTGGGCGACGGCGGGTGAGACCACGATGGAAGCCGTCCGCGCGCGCCTCTCGCGTCGTCGTGGCGGCGTGCCGAGGCTCGGCGCGGTCGCGGTCGGCCCGATGGCGAACCGCTTCGGCCTGACGGCGCTCGTGCGCGGCTCCGGCCCGGTGCTCGAGATCGCCGACAGGCGCGGCGCGGCAGAGGTCGCCGTCTCGCTGCTCTCGCTCGCGCTCCGCCCGACGGTCGCCGGCGTCGAGCTCGATCTCGGGCCGCACATCGAGCGCGTGTACCCGCGCGGCGCGCGCGCGCACCAGGCCGGCGGATCGGCCTACGCCGTCGGGCGCCTGCGCGGCCCGATGCCCGCCTCGGTGAAGCTGCGGTTCCTCCGAGGCGACGTCTCGGTGGAGGAGCCGCGCATGCTGATCCAGACGCCGATGCCCCAGCTCGGCGACGTTCGCCGCAGGTGGGCCGAGGCGCGCGTGGAGGAGCTCGCGCTGCGCGGCGAGGGGCGCGAGGTGACCGTGGACGCGGCCCAGAAGACGCAGCTGCTGACGCCGTGGACGGCGTGGATCCTCGGCGGGCAGACGTACAATCCATCCCCCCTCGAGCTGCGCGTGCTCGATCTCGCGGCGATGCGCGCGGCCCCGCTCTCCGCGCGCCTCGCGACGCCGCCGGCTGCGCAGGGGGCGCTCGCCGAGCCGCCGGGAGATCTCTCGTCGAAGGGCGCCGACGAGGACCTCGACCGCGCGACCATCGCGGCCGCGCGGCGGGCCATCGACGACGCCTCCGACTCCATCCGCGCCTGTCGCGACGCGCGCGCAGGGCTCAGGCCCGAGCTCTCGGGGCCGCTCCGCATCTCGATCAAGCTCGGCGGAGACGGCGCGCCGAAGAAGGTCACCGTGTCCGCCGCGAGCGCGCGCGACGACGATCCCGCGCTCGACCGCTGCGTCGAGCTGGTCGTCCGGGGGCTCACGTACTTCGAGTCCGGGCGGACCGCGGAGCTCGTGATCCTGCACGAGGTGAGGCTCCCGCCCGTGCGCCCGACCCGCGTCACGACGTGCTCGCGCGCGTCGACGTTGCCCCTCGGCGCCAGGCGCGGCGTGTGGCGTGATCGCCTCCGCCGCGCGCCCGCGGCCGACGCGTACGTCGCAGCCAAGCAGTCGTGCGAGCTGCCGACGTGGACGGATCGTCGCGCGCTCCTCGAGCTGCTCCTCGACGCCGTCCCGCGCGGCGTCGCGCGGGTGGAGCTGGCGCGCGCGCTCGTCGATCGCGGCGAGCAGGAGGCGGCGGATCTCGTGCGCCGCGAGGCGGTGCGGCGCGCCACCTCGCCCGCCGAGCTCCACCAGACCCGGTTCGCGCTGATCGGCGACGAGCGCCTCGCGCACGGCGCCTTCAAGAAGCAGTACGGCGACGCGCGTGGCGACGACGGACGGCTCGCGGTCACGCGGAGGTTCCTCGTGCTCGCGCCGCACGACGGCCTGGTGCTGGGGAGGCTGTTCGCGCTGCTCGAGCGCCGCGGCGACAAGGCGGGCCTCGTCGCGGAGATCGCGCGCGCGCGTCAGGATCCCTTCGTCGACGCAGCCGTGCTCGCCGATGGAGCGTCGGCGCTGCTCCGGCTCGGAGACGCGGCAGAGTCGCGCCGGGCGTTCGGTGAGCTGGTCGAGCGCGCCCCCGCGGATCCGTTCGCGCACGCCTTCCTCGGCGACAGGCTGAGGGCAGAGGGGCTCTTCGACGCGGCGACCACCGCGTACACCACCCTCTCCGCCCTCGATCCGTCGGATCCGTCCACCACGCTGCGGCTCGCGCTCGCGCACGCCGGAGCGGGGCGGGTGGACGTCGCGTCGAGGCTGCTCGCGCGCGTCGCGACGACGGGCGGCGCGCGCGCGGAACCGCGGCACGCGCTGCTCGCGAGCGCGCTGGGGATGGCCCTCCTGCAGGGCGCGCGGTCGAGCGCCTCCGAGGTCACGCGCGCCGTGCTCACGCGTCGCGAGGAGGCGCTGCCGCAGCCCGCCCTGGGGTACGTCCTCGTGCGCGGAGGATCGCTCGATCACGGCGTCGAGGCCCGGCTGCTCCGCGGCAAGGCAGGCGACGTGGAGGCCCCGTTCGACGCCAGCGCGACCGGGCTCGGGCTGCACGTCGTGCGCGTCGAGGAGGGGGAGGGGAGGCTCAAGGTGCGGCTGCGGCGCGCGCCCGAGCTCGCTCCCAGCCGCGCGCTCCCGGTGCGGATCGACCTCGTCCGCGCGGGCCAGCCGCTCGTCACGAAGCAGATCGACCTCGCCGCCGACGGCGAGCCCGTCGATCTGCGCTGGGACGGCTCGTCCTGGTGACGCGGCCGCGCTAGGGCTCCGCGCCGCCTCAGCCCAGTTCGGCTCGAATTCCGCTTCGGACTCCGACACCCGCTCCTTGGGCTCCCGAAATCCATGCTGAGATCGCTCCTCGCCGTCCTCGCCGTCCTCTTCGTCACGTCGCTCTCCCGCGCCGGTGGGCCGGACCACGGCACGCCCCGCAAGACCGCGGAGGCCTTCGGCGCCGCGATGCGCGCGGGAGACGGCGCGCGCGCGGCGGACTGCCTCGATCTCCGCGATCTCCCCGCGGATCACCGCGCGCAGGAGGGGCCCGTGCTCGCGCGCCAGCTCGAGCGCGTGCTGCAGAAGGTCGCCCCGCTGCGCCCGGAGCGGCTCTCCGACGATCCCGCCGGCGACCCGATGGATGGCCCCGGCAGCGACGTCGTCGGGGGCGTGCCCGTCGGCGACGAGACGGTCACGGTGTCGCTCACCCGCGTGAAGCTCGACACCGGCGCGAGCGAGTGGAAATTCTCGCGCGCCACCGTCGCGGCGATCCCGTCGATGTACGCGGCGCACGGCGAGCCGTCGTGGGCCGCCTGGCTGCCGACCATGGTGGCGCGTCACCAGCTCGCGGGGCACCTCGGCTGGCAGTGGCTCGGCCTGCTCGGCTCGGCCCTCGGCGCGCTCGCGCTCGCGCAGCTCTTCGTCCGCGTCGCGGGCGCCGGCGTGCGGCGCGCCGCCGCGAGCTGGGGCTCGTCGTGGACGGGAGGGCTCGTCGACGCGTCGAAGGGCCTGCGCCTGCTCCTCGCGTGCGCGCTGTTCCGCTGGGCGTACCCGGCGCTCGCGCTCTCGCAGCGGGCGTCCGGCGTGCTCGACACGATCACGTTGACGTTGTTCATCTTCGCGGTCGCGGCCTTCGTCATCCGCGCCCTGAACGTGTCGGCGGAGGCGTACGAGGCGCGCCTGCCCGACGACACGTTCGGTGAGCAGCAGACCCGCGGCGTGCGCACGCAGATCGCGGTGGCGCGCAAGATCGCGTCGATCGTCGTCGCGTTTCTCGCGGGCGCGGTGGTGCTCCTGCAGTTCCAGGTCGTGCGCAACCTCGGCATGTCGCTGCTCGCGTCGGCCGGCGTGATGGGCGTCATCGTCGGCGTCGCGGCGCAGCGATCGCTCGGCAGCATGATCGCCGGCCTGCAGCTCAGCATCACGCAGCCCATCCGCATCGGGGACCTCGTCGTGATGGAGGGCGAGACCGGCGTCGTCGAGGACATCACCCTGACGTTCGTCGCCGTGCGCCTGCTCGACGAGCGCCGGCTCATCGTGCCGCTGACGCGCGTGATCGAGCAGCCCTTCCAGAACTGGACCAAGCCCGGGCCCCAGCTGCTGGTCACGGTGCAGCTGCTGGTGGACCTGTCGACGCCGGTCGCGCTCGTGCGCGACGCGCTGACGCGGATCGTCGAGGAGCACGCCGCGTGGGACGAGCGGGTCGTCAGCCTCCAGGTCGTCGACTCGACCGACCGCGCGCTCGTCCTGAAGGCGACGATGTCCGTCGCGAGCGCGGCCGACTCGTTCGCGTTCAAGGCCGACGTGCGCGAGCGGCTGATCGCCTTCCTCCAGGCGGAGGAGGGCGGCCGGTACCTCTTCGCGCCGAAGCCCGCGGCGCCGGCGGCGTGAGCCGCGTGGTAGCTTGGCGGCGATGATCACGAAGCCCACGTTCGCGCTCGGCCTCGCGCTCTCTGCCGCCGCGTGCTCGTCGCCGTCGACCGAGGATCTGACCGTCGACGCGACGATCCAGGACGCCAACCTCACCGTGAAGCAGGCGCCGGGCGGCCTCGCGACGACGTCGGTCGGCTCGTTCTTGCTGGTGCTGAAGCTCGGGCAGCTGGCGGCGTCGACGACAGACGTCGGGTGGCAGGCGGGCTTCGCGCTGCAGCGGTCGTCCGATCGCAAGGTGCTCGTCGCGAAGCTGCCGGCGCTGTCGTCGGCCCAGTCGACGAGCGTGGGCATCGGCAGCACGGTGAAGGTCGCGTTCTCGCTCGACGAGGCGGTGTCGCTCGGCGAAGCCGCCGCGAAGTCGGAGATCTGCACCGCCGGCCCGGTCATCATCTCGGGCCTCGTCACGGACAGCGCGCAGGGCAAGTCCGTGCCCGTCGAGAGCGCCGCGTTCACGCCCAGCTGCCCTTGATCGTCCTCGGCGTGGATCCGGGCACGCGCCACCTCGGGTGGGGCGTCGTCGAGGCGCACGGCGCGCGCGTGCGGCACGTCGCGCACGGCGTGATCCACGCGGTGGGCGAGGGGGAGCTCGCGGCCCGGCTCGTGAAGATCGACGACGAGCTCGCCGCCGTGCTCGAGCGGCACGCGCCCGACGAGGCGGCCGTCGAGAGCCTGTTTTTTTCGCGTGATCCGCAGGCGGCGGCGAAGCTCGGGCACGCGCGCGGGGTCGTGCTCCTGCGCGTCGCGCGCGCCGGGGTCGCGCTCGCCGAGTACGCGCCCGCGGCCGTCAAGCGCGCGATCGTCGGCGGCGGCATGGCCGACAAGCGGCAGGTCGCGATGGTCGTGCGCGCGGCGCTCTCGCTCGCAGAGGCGCCGCCCTCCGACGCCGCCGACGCGCTCGCGATCGCGATCACGCACGCGCGCGCGTCGCGCCTCCCTCAGCTCATTCGACGGGCACGATCGTGACGCGGTACGGCCCGGCCTGCGGCCCGCTCGCCGCGCTGAACGTGTCGACCGCGAGGTAGTGCGTCCCGGCGGCGAGGTCGGCCTCGACGTGGCGATCGTCGCGCGCGACGCACGCGCCCGGATCGGCGGCCGACAGCAGGTGGACGTCGACGTCGGCCCCGTCGCTCGAGAACACGCGCGCCGACACGCGCCGGGGCGCGGCGAGCGTGAAGCGGTAGAGCACCTCGCGCCCGCCCTCGTCCGCGGCCGAGCACGAGTACACGCCCCAGCCCGCCTGCCCGTCGGACTTCGTGTCGCCGTGGTGCACGAAGGGCAGCTGATCTACGACGAAGGGCGACGCGTGCGTCCCCTGGCCGTCGAGCGAGGGCGGCTCTGGATCGCTCGCCCCCGCGCCGCCGATCACCCGCCGCGCGCGATCGAGCGCCTCGAGCGTGATCAGGTTTCGCTGGTTGACGCCCTCCGACAGCGCCGCGTCGGTCAGCCAGCACGGGCGCGCGCCGCCCGAGACGTAGACCTGCGGATGGACGCCGTCGGCCGAGAGCCCGTACTCCGGCAGGGCGGCGAGCGTCTGCCAGTAGTCCATCATTGGCACGCCGCGCTCCTCGGCGACGGCGCGCACGACGGCGTTCATCTCGGGGACGAGCCGGTTCGCGTCGGCCTTGTCGCCGCGCGGCGGGATCGTCGAGAGGAGCGGCACGACGCCCGCGGCGAGCAGCTGATCGACGCCGAGGCGCAGGTACCGGTCGAGGATGGCGACGCCCTGCTCGTACGTGTCGTTCGTGCCGAGCATGACGACCGCGTACGCGGGATCGATCGCCGCGACCTCCTGCTCTATCGGCGACGGCGATCCGCCGGCGGCCTTCGACACGCTCCAGCCGACGACCGCCGCGAGCGTCACGCGATCGAACGACGTCGCGGCCGCGGCCGCTGGCGTCTGCTTGAAGAACGCGACCGTCGGCGCGAGCGCGGCGTGCGCGCCGAGGTTCACGTCCGTCTTCGCGAAGCACGCGAGGAACCCCGGGTTCACCGTGATCGAGTCCCCCACCTTCGCGAAGACGTCGGCCCGCCCCGCGCCCTTCGCGCGGACGGCCTTCAGCCTCGTCACGATCGACGTCGTCAGAGGCGAGTGCCGCGCGCCGTACGGGTAGCGCGTCGCCGTGACGACAGGAGGCGCCGCGTCCTTCGGGGCGTCGGGCGCCGCGTCCTTCGGGGCGTCGGGCGCCGCGTCCTCCGGGGCGTCTGCGCCGGCGTCGGGGAGCGCGCCCCCCACGCCGCCGCCTCCCTGGGCGAGCCCGCCGGCGCCGGCCCCCTCCGCGCCCCCGGTGCCCGCCGTCGCCGCGCCGGCGACGCCTGTCGTCACGAGCACGACGGGGCGCTCGCGCGCGCTCTCGACGCCGCACGCGCCCGCCGCGCACAAGGCGAGCGACCAACCCACGACGGACCAGCGCCTCACAGCGACAGGATCGTACCGCGCGAGAACGGGGTTGTCTTTCTGCTTACCGACTGGTAAGCGAGTGTTTACCAGATGGTCGCCCAGCGCCCCGCCCGCCCGCCGCGCCCCACGGACGACGTCCGCCCGCGCGCGCTCGCGGCCGCGACGCGCCTGTTCGCGGCGCGCGGGTTCGAGGGCGCCTCGCTGCAGGACGTGGCGGGCGAGGTCGGCGTCACGAAGCAGGCGCTGCTCTACCACTTCGCGTCGAAGGAGGAGCTGCGGCGCGCGGTGCTCGGCGCGATGGTCACCCACTGGAACGAAGCCTTGCCTCGGGTGCTGCTCGCCGCGTCGGCGGCGGACGACCGGTTCGACGCCGTGGTCGGCGAGCTCCTGCGCTTCTTCGCGTCCGATCCTGACCGGGCGCGGCTGCTCGTGCGGCACCTGCTCGACAGGCCCGCGGAGAGCCGTGAGCTCATCGCGTCGCACGTCAAGGGCTACGTCGCCGCGATCTCGTCCTACATCGCGCGCGGCCGGGAGCGCGGCACGCACCGCGCCGACGTCGACCCCGAGGCGTACGTCGCGGCCGTCTTGCAGCTGCTCGTGGTCGGCGTCGCGAGCCTGCCCGTGCTCGACGTCGTGCTCGACGGCCCGCGCGCGAAGGCGGCGCCGCGCGTCATAGCCGAGCTGCGCCGCATCGCGCGCGTGGCGCTGTTCCCCGCTGAGGCGCCCGCGCCCGCCCCGCGGCGGCCGACGCGCACCCGCTCGACCGCGCGCACGGCGCGCCGAGGAGACCCATGACGATCGCGCACTTGATGGAGCAAGGTGACAACGTGGCGGCCCTGCTCGGCGCCGCGTGGAAGAGCCGCGAGAAGCGGCGCGCGCCGGCCGGCGCGAAGGCCGAGGTGCCCGGCCCGCTCATCTCCCGCGTCGTGCGGGCGCCGTCGCCGGCGCTCGTCCGCGACTACGTGCGCGCCGTGGGGGGCGATCCGAGGCACTACGCGGGCACGCTGCCGCCGCACCTGTTCCCGCAGTGGGCGTTCCCGCTCGCGGCCGAGGCGCTCGACGGGCTCCCGTTCCCGCTCACGCGCGTCGTCAACCTGGGCTGCCGCCTGACGTCGCACGTGCCGCTGCCGTCCGGCGCGCCGCTCGAGGTCTCGGCCCAGCTGTCGTCGGTCGACGACGACGGCGCGCGCGTCGTCTCGGAGGTGCGCGTCGTCACCGGCACCCGCGAGGTGCCCGTGTGCCTCGAGGCCCTCATGCGGACGTACATCCCGCTCGCGAAGCGCGCGGGCGCCCGGCGCGCGCGCGAGCCCGAGACCGTCCCCGCCGACGCCGTGGAGCTGTCGAGGCAGCGCGTGCGCGCCGGCGCGGGGCGTGAGTTCGCGTGGCTCACAGGCGACGTGAACCCCATTCACTGGGTGCCGAGCTACGCGCGCGCGGCGGGCTTTCGCGGCGTGATCCTGCACGGCTTCGGCACGCTCGCGCGCGCCTTCGAGGGGCTGGTGCAGGCGCGGCTCGGGCGGCCTCCGCGCCTCCGGGCGCTCGACGTCCGCTTCGCGCGCCCGCTCACGCTGCCCGCCGACGTCGGCCTCTATACGCGTGGTCATCAGGTGTTCGTCGCGGACGGGCGCGGGGTCCGTCCCTACCTCAGTGGAGACTTTCAGACCGATGAGTGATCTCTTGCTCGACCTCAGCCGCAGCCGCGGCCTCAAGAAGGCGCTCGGCGCCGCCGGCGTCTCGCTGCCCTTGCCCGAGCCGCTGCGCCGTCAGCCCGGCCCGATCTCGTCGCGGCCGCTCGAGGGGCGTGTCGTCGCCGTGGGCGTGCCCGGGGGCGCGCGCCTCTCGGCCGCGCTCGCCGAGGCGCTCCCCGCGCTCGGGGCCTCGATCGAGGTCGACGGTGACGCGGCGCCCTTCCGCGGCCCGGCGGAGGCGTTCGGGCGCGGCGTCTCGACCTCGGGCGCGGGCCCGCTCGACGGCCTCGTGCTCGACGCGACGGGCCTCGCCGCCCCCGACGAGCTCCTCGCGCTGCACACGTTCTTCCAGCCGCGGCTCGGGCGCCTCTCGCGCTCGGGCAAGGTGGTGATCATCGCGCGCCGCTCGGCGCCGATCGCGGCGCGCGCGGTCGTCGGGCTCGCGAAGAGCCTCGGCAAGGAGCTCGGCAAGAGCGGCGGGACGGCGAACGTGATCCTCGCGGAGGACGGCGCCGACGTGTCGGTCGCGGGGCCGCTCGGCTTCTTCCTCTCCTCGAAGAGCGCGTTCGTCTCGGGGCAGGTGGTCACCGTCAGGCCGGGCGGCGCGCCGTCCCGCCCGCGCAGCCTCGACGGCAAGGTGGCGGTGGTCACCGGCGCGGCGCGCGGCATCGGGCGCGACACCGTGCGCGCGCTCGCCGCCGAGGGCGCGTGGGTGCTCTGCGTCGACAGGCCCGACGACGACGCGGAGACCAGCCGGGTCGCGCGCGCGCTCGGCGGCGCGGCGCTCGGGCTCGACGTCACCGACCCCGCGGCGGGCGACAAGCTGCGGGCGGCGCTCGGGGATCGCTCCATCGACGTGCTCGTGCACAACGCCGGCGTCACGCGCGACAAGACGCTCGCGCGGATGAAGCCCGCCGATTTCTCCCTCGCCGTCGACGTCAGCCTCGGCGCCGTCGTCCGCATCACCGAGCGCGTGCTCGCCGAGGGGCGCCTGTCGAAGGGCGGCCGCGTGATCGCGCTCTCGTCGATCGCCGGCCTCGCCGGCAACCTCGGGCAGACCAACTACGCGGCGGCGAAGGCGGGCGTCATCGGCTACGTCGAGTCCCTCGCGGCGCGGCTCGCGGAGCAGGAGATCACCGTCAACGCCATCGCGCCCGGGTTCATCGAGACGCGCATGACCGCCGCGGTGCCGCTCTTCATCCGCGAGGCGGGGCGGCGCCTGTCGAGCCTGGGGCAGGGGGGGCAGCCCTCGGACGTCGCCGACGCCATCACGTTCCTCGCGACGCCTGCCGCCGCGGGGATCACCGGGCAAGTGTTGAGAGTGTGTGGACAGTCGTTCCTGGGAGCCTGAGCAGATCATGTCGAACCGTCGTCGTTGTGTGGTGGTCGGGGGCGCGCGCACCCCGTTCGTCAAGGCGTTCACGAGCTTCACCGAGCTCGACAGCGTCGCGCTCGGCCGGCTCGCGGTCGCGGGCCTGCTCGCGCGGACGGGCGTCGCCCGCGGTGACATCCAGTCGATCGTGTGGGGCGGCGTCATCCTGCCGTCCGCGTCGCCGAACGTGGGCCGCGAGATCGCGCTCGATCTCTCGCTCATCGACGTCGAGGCCCAGACGGTGACGCGCGCGTGCGCGTCGAGCCTCTCGGCCATCACCACGGCCGCCTCGGCGATCGAGCGCGGCGACTGCGACGTCGCGATCGCCGGCGGCTCCGACTCGACCAGCAACGCCGAGATCAAGCTGCCGCAGAAGGTCGTCCACGCGATGGCGCCGCTCGCGCTCGGTAAGCCGAAGCCTGCCGACTACCTCACCGCCGTCGGCAAGCTCGCGCCGTTCTCCGATGTGCTGCCGACGCGCCCGCGCATCGCCGAGCGCACGACGGGCGAGGTGATGGGCGAGGCCGCCGAGCGGATGGCGACGCGCAACGAGATCACCCGCGAGGCGCAGGACGCGTTCGCCGCGCGCTCGCACCACCGCGCCGCCGCCGCAGCGGAGGCGGGGCTGCTCGCCGACGAGATCGTGCCCGTCGAGGCGCCCGGCGGCTGGGTGCACCAGGACGGCATGATCCGCGGCGACACGACGGTCGACAAGCTCGCGAAGCTCCGCCCCGCGTTCGCGAAGGGCGGCACGATCACCGCCGGCAACGCGAGCGCGCTCACCGACGGCGCCGCGGCCGTCCTGCTGATGAGCGAGGAGCGCGCGAAGGCGCTCGGCTTCACCCCGAAGGCCGTCGTCTCCAGCTGGGCGTACGCCGCGGTCGATCCGGCCGATCAGCTGCTCATCGGGCCCGCCATGGCCGTGCCGAGGGCGCTCGATCGCGCGGGGCTCTCGCTCGAGGACGCGGACCTCGTCGACTTCCACGAGGCGTTCGCCGCGCAGGTGCTGAGCGTCGAGAAGGCGCTCGCGAGCGACGCGTTCGCGAAGCTGCGGCTCGGCAGGGAGCGCGCGGTCGGCCGCATCGATCCCGCGCGCTTCAACGTCCACGGCGGCAGCCTCGCGCTTGGCCACCCGTTCGGCGCGACGGGCGCGCGCCTGGTGACGACGATGGCCAACGAGCTCGCGCGCACCGGCAAGCGCTCGGCGGTGCTCGGCATCTGCGCGGCGGGCGGGCTCGGCGCCGCGGCCGTGCTGACGCGTCCGTTAGAAATATTAGATAACCTCGGCGCGCGCCAGCTCGCCGCGTAGCTGCTCGGCGAGCGCAGGTTCTCGAACAGCCTCCGCGTCGCCTGGCCGGCGTCGGCGCCGGCGCGCGGCGGGCCGAGCAAGCGCAGGCCGGGATCGGCGGGGTCAGCAGGCTCGCGCGCGATCGTCGACGGATCGACGCCGGCGAAGAGCGCGCGAGGATCGACGCGCAGCGAGAGCAGGCCGCCCTCCTCGGGCAGCACGGGCGCTCGCACGCTCACCGTGCGCAGCTCGGTCAGATCGTGGAGGTCGGGGCGCGCGGCGAGCCACCCGGCGTCGAGCGTGAGCGCCCCCCGGAACCTCCCGTCGAACGGCCCGCCCGCGGGATCGTCGCCGCGCGCGCGGCCCTCGACGACGAGCGTCGGCGGCGGCGCGTCCGCGGCGCCCGGCGGAGGAGCGAAGAGGAGCCGCAGCGCGCTCGCTCGCTCGCTCGTCCCCGATCCGCGCGACGGGAACGTCACCGGCGAGCCCGACAGCAGATCCACCGTCACCTGCGAGAGCACCTCCGCGACGACGCGCGCGGACCCGACCTCGTGCGCGTGCGCGCGCCGGACACCGCGCGGCGAGAGGCGACGCCAGAGGCCCGCGTGCTCGCTCGCGTCGGCGTCGAGGTAGAGCGGCCCGAGGGTCAAGCTCGCGCGGGTGAGCGTGATGCTCGCCCCCCGCGCGTCGACGACGGTCAGCGCGCCGCCGTCCGCGTCGAGGGGGCCAGCGGCGACGGCGTCGAACGACACCCGCTCGTCGCCGGTCGGCGCGAGGCACGCGGGCGCGACGCCGAGCGCGACCGACGCGGCCGCGAGCGCGGCGCACCACCGCCCCGTCGTCACGGCGCGTCCTCCAGCCGCGCGGAGATCGAGACGAACACGGCGCGCGGCTCCCCCGCGACGAAGTGACGCGCGGGCACGAGCGTCGGGTACGAGGCGCCGCGAAAGTCGGACGTGTAATTGTACTCGGCCTGGCGGTACCTGCGACCGAGCAGGTTCGTGCCGGTGACGCCAAGCTCCCAGGTGCCCCACCCGAGCCGCGCGGCGCCGTCGAGCAGCGCGAACGGGCTCGCGACCTCGCCGAGCGGCAGCGGGCGCGGGCCGACGACCGACAGCCCCGACGCGAGCGACCCTGTCAGCTGGTGCCCGGCGATCGTGACGGGCAGCTCGCCGCGCAGCACAGCGTCGGTGCGGTGCACGAGCGGCGGCGCGTACGGGACGAGGTCGCCCGTCGCGTCGAACGTGGCCCGCACGAGCGTCACGCTGCTCGACGCCTCGAGCGCCCGCCACGACGCGCGCGCGTAGCCCGACCACCCCGCGCGCGTCGTGCCGCCGGTGAGCAGCCCGCGCCCCTCCGTCTGGCTGAAGACGACGTCGCGCGCGACGCGCGTGTGGAAGAAGGTCGAGCGCGCCGAGAGCGCGGCGTCGCCGTGCGTCTTCGCGTACGCCACGCCGCCCTCGGTCGCGGTGATCTTCGCGTACGGGGTCGCGCCTCCCTGGGTGACGTACTGCGGATCGACGTTGCGCGCTCCCTCTCCGCGGCTGACGCTGACGGTGAACCCCTGGAAGGGCCCGAGCAGCGCGGAGGCGCGCGTCTGCGTGAGCACCGATCCGGTGGTGACGCGCGGGGCGAGGCCGCCCGCGCCGTCGATCGCGCACGCCGCGTCGGCGTCGGCCGCCTCGCCCGGGGGGCGCGCGCAGCGATCGAGGACGTCGTAGTGGAAGTAGTCGCCCCGCACGCCGCCGCGCACGGCGAGCCACCTCGTCAACCGCAGGCTGGCGTCCGCGTACATCGCGAGGTTGGAGAGCGCGGACTCGAGCGACAGATCGGTGCGGTAGGGCGCCCCGGTGCCCGCCGCGAGGCGCCGCTGCTCGCTGTCGACCGAGTCGGTCCGCCCGAGGAACCCCACCTCGAGCGCCTGCTGCAGCGCGCCCACGGTCGTCGTCGTCCTGGCGCTGCCCCGCGCGCCGAGCGTGGTCGTCCGGGAGGTCTCGTCGATGAGATCGCCGCGCGCGGCGTCCTCGAGGTACCCCGTGTAGTTCGCGCGCAGCCGGAACCCTCGGCGCACGACGAACACCTGCTGCACGAGCGTCGTGTGCCCGGCCTGCTCCTCGAACCGCGCCGAGACGGAGTGGCGGGTCGAGTCTCCGCCCTGTCGATCGTCGTAGGTGCCGTAGAAGCCGACGCGCCCGGCGCGCACGTCGTCGTCGCGCAGCACGCCCGCCTGTCCGTAGTGCGCCGCGTACGAGGTCGCGAGGACGTGCACCCGCGCCGCCTTGCCGAGCGACGCCTCGTAGCCCGCCATCGCGGTCGCGCGCGAGCTCTTGCGGTTCGCGCCGTAGCCGTCGCTCCTCGCGACCTCCACCCCGCCGAACGTGTGCGCGCCGTGGCTCTCGGGGCCCCAGAGCGCGAGCGCGCGCTCGGTGCCGAACGATCCTCGCGTGAGCTTCACGGTCACGCCGCGCTCCGCGAGGCCGAGCTCGTACGCGGCGCTGCCCGCGACCGCGAAGTTGCCCTGCCGCGGATCGAACGGGCCCTCCATCACGCGCACCTGCTCGACGAGCTCCGGGATGATGAAGTGCGTGTCGGCGAGCCCGTTGCCGTGGACGTTGCCGACGTCGTTCACGGGCACCCCGTTGGCGGTGAACTCGAGATCCTGCCCCTCGCGCGCGTCGAAGCCGCGCAGGTACACCTGGTACGGGTGCCCCTGGCCCCCCTCGTTCGCCAGAAAGATGCCGGGCGCGAGCGTGAGCAGCTGCGCGGCATCGCGCCGAGGCACCCGGCCGAGCGCGCCCACGCGGAGCTTGAAATCGCCGGCGCCGCGCGCTGGGGGATCCAGGTGGCCGAGCACCGTGACCTCTGACGAGCGCGAGCGCAGATCCGCATCCGCGACCGGGGGAGGCGAGGTGGACGTCGCGGCGTGCGCAGGCGTCGAGGGAGCGGCGCGCGGCTCCAGGTCTCCGAAGGCGGGGAAGCCCACGACGACACGGATTCGACTGTCGATCGCGCGGTCACCGCGCCGCGCCGGAGAGAACGTCCACCCCGCGACGGCCTCGGCCGCCGCCACGTCGAACACCCGCCCGCCGGACGTCGCCACCTCCGTCTTCGTCACGTGCCCGTGCTTGTCGACGGTGACGAGCAGCGTGACCTCCACCGCCTTCGCGTCGTGCGGCGCGCCCTCCGGATACGCAGGCGCCACCCGCGAGACCACCTCGGGCGGCACCAGCGGCTCGCCCGCGCGCGCCTGCGCCGCGACGAGCGCGACCGCGAGGACGAGCCTGCGACCGGAGGGCATCGTCCCGCAGTAGATCTCATGCAATCTGATTGCAACTGAGAGCCGCGGCGTCGCCGGGGCCCGCGGGGGCGCGTCACCGACCGCGCGGCTGATCGAGCGCGCGGAGCGGCACGGCGAGGTCGTGCCCGCGCGCGTCGTGCGTGACGATCCGCTGGCCGGAGTACAGGCCCCGCTTGCCCATCAGCAGCGTCGCGGCGATGCACACGAGCAGCACGTGCGGCATCGCCGCCACGCCGAGCAGCTCGACCGCCAACATGGAGAGCGCGAGCGGCGTGCCCGACGCGGCCGCGAAGAGCGCCGCCATGCCGACGCCCGCGCCGAGATCGACGGGCAGGCCGAGCCCCCGCGCGAGCGCGCCGCCGAGCGTGGCGCCGACGAAGAACAGCGGCGTCACCTCTCCGCCGAGGAACCCCGCGCCGAGCGTGACCGCGGTGAACACGAGCTTCCACGCCCACTCGCCCGCGCCTGGCCCCGGCGGCTCGAACGCCGCGAGGATCGTCGGCACGCCGAGGCCGAGGTACGCGTCGGTGCCCGCGAGCCTCCACAGCGCGACGACGGCGATCGCGCCCGCGCACATCCGCAGCGGCAGCCTCGGGAGCAGCCGCGCGCCCGCCCGCGCGAGCGCGCCCCGGAGCTCGAGGAACAGCGCCGCCGCCGCCGCGACCACCGCCGCGAACACGGCCCACCGCTCGAGCGCGCGCGCGTCGAGCAGGAGGGGCGCGACCGCCGGGTACGCCGCGTGGGTGATCCCGAGCCGCCGCGTGACCCAGTCTCCGACGAGCGACGCGACGAGCGCCGGCACGATCGCCCGGACGCGCAGCCGCCGCCGCACGACGATCTCCAGGCCGAAGATCGCGCCCGCGAGCGGCGTCCCGAACACCGAGCCGAACCCGCCCGCCACGCCGGCGACCAGCAGCTGTCGGCGCAGCGCGGGGGTCGCCCGAGCCCGGTGCGCGATCGAGTCCGCGAGCGCCGCGCCCGCCTGCACCGCCGCGCCCTCGCGCCCAGCGCTGCCTCCGAAGAGGTGGGTCGCGACCGATCCGAGCAGCACCACGGGCGCCATCGCCACGGGCACCTGGGCGCCGCCGTCGTGCGCGCGATCGAGGATGAGGCTCGTCCCGCCCTCGACCGATGGACCGAGCCGCTCGAGCGCCGCGCCGAGCGCGAGCCCCGCGATCGGCAGCGCCCACACCCACGCGTCGTGTGCGCGCCGCGTCGACGTCACGAGCTCGAGCAGCCAGAGGAACGACGCCGACGAGCACCCGCACGCCGCGCCCACGACCGCGCCGAGCGCGATCCACCGCAGGATCAGCCGACCGGCGGGCGACGTTGCGGCTCGAGCCTCGCTCACGTGGAGAGGCATCCGGCGTCCACGCCCTCATGGCGTCAAGCCCGCCAGGATGCCGCGACCACGCGACGCGTCAAAATTGCTTTACGCCCGTCAAGAAAGCGTCATTCTGTGGCTCGATGTCGCTCCCTCCGCGCCAGGGCCTGTATGATCCCCAGTTCGAGCGTGACAACTGTGGCCTCGGCTTCGTCGCCACGCTGAAGAAGAAGCCCACGCACGAGGTCGTCACGCAGGCGCTCGAGATCCTGCGCAACCTCACGCACCGCGGCGCCGCGGGCTGCGATCCGTGCACCGGCGACGGCGCGGGCGTGCTGCTCGAGATCCCGCACGCGGTCTACGCGGAGGCGCCGCTCGAGCGCGCGACCGAGCCGCTGCCCGCGCCGGGCGACTACGGCGTCGCGACGTGCTTCCTCTCGCAGGAGCCGGGGCGCCGCCGGCAGCACGAGGCGATCCTCGAGGCGTCGGTGGTGCACCACGGCCAGCGCGTGCTCGGGTGGCGCGACGTGCCGGTCGCGCCCGACGCCCTCGGCACGATCGCGCGCGACACCTGCCCCACCATCCGCCAGCTGTTCATCGGCCGCGCGTGCGACAAGGAGAGCTTCGAGCGCGTGCTCTTCATGATCAGGAAGCGCGCCGGGCGCACAGCCAACAGCGACGACTTCTACGTCGCGTCGTGCTCGTCGCGCACCGTCGTCTACAAGGGGCTGATGCTCGCCGAGCAGCTGGGCGAGTTCTTCCGCGACCTGTCGAACCCGCGCGCCGTCTCCCGGCTCGCGCTCGTGCACTCGCGCTTCTCGACGAACACGTTCCCCACGTGGGACAGGGCGCACCCGTTCCGCCTCCTGTGCCACAACGGCGAGATCAACACGCTGCGCGGCAACCGCACGTGGATGGCCGCGCGCGAGACGCTGCTGTCGAGCCACCACTGGGGCGCCGCGCTCGAGGACTTCAGGCCGATCATCCGCCCGGGCGGCAGCGACTCCGCCGCGCTCGACAACGTGGCCGACTTCCTCGTCGCGTCCGGGCGCTCGTTGCCGCACGTGATGATGATGCTCGTGCCCGAGGCGTGGGTGCACGACCCGTTCATGAGCGACGAGAAGAAGGCGTTTTACGAGTACCACGGGTGCCTCGTCGAGCCGTGGGACGGCCCCGCCGCGCTCTGCTTCACCGACGGCAAGCTCATCGGCGCGACCCTCGATCGCAACGGCCTGCGCCCCAGCAAGTACGTCGTGACGTCCGGCGGCCTCGTCGTGCTCGCGAGCGAGCTCGGCGTGCTCGAGCTCGATCCGTCGACCGTGATCGAGAAGGGGCGGCTGCAGCCCGGCAAGATGTTCCTCGTCGACACGGAGGCGGGGCGGCTCGTGTCGGACGACGAGATCAAGTCCAGCGTCGCGAAGCTGCGCCCGTACCGCCGCTGGCTGAACGCGAACAAGATCGAGATCTCCAACCTGCCGCCTGCGGAGGGCGTGCCGACGATGTCGCCGGCCGAGTCCGCGCGGCTGCGGCACGTGTTCGGCTACTCGCTCGAGGACGTGCGCATGCTGCTCGCGCCCATGGGCGACAACGGCGAGGAGGCCACGGGGTCCATGGGTGTCGACTCGGCGCTCGCGGTGCTCTCGGACAAGCCGCAGGTGCTGTTCCGCTACTTCAAGCAGCACTTCGCGCAGGTGACGAACCCCCCGATCGATCCCATCCGCGAGGAGATCGTGATGAGCCTCGTCTCGTGCGTCGGCGGCGAGGGCAACCTGCTCGAGGAGACGCCGCGCCAGTGCCGCATGCTCGAGCTGCCGCACCCGTTCCTCACCGACGAGGAGCTCGCGAAGCTGCGGCAGAACCCCACCGCCGACTTCTCCACGGCCACGCTGAAGATGCAGTTCTGCCGCGAGGGTGACCCCGAGGTCGCGCTCCGCGACGCGCTCCGCTGCCTCGCGGAGGGCGCGAAGCAGGCGATCCTCGGCGGCGCGGGGCTGCTCATCCTGAGCGATCGCGATCTCGACGAGGGCAACGCGCCCGTGCCGTCGCTGCTCGCGCTCGGCGCCGTGCACCACTCGTTGATGAAGGAGGGGCTGCGCGTCCGCACCGGCATCATCGTCGAGACCGGCGAGGCCCGCGAGGTCGCGCACCTGGCGCTGCTCGTCGGCTACGGCGCCGGCGCGGTGAATCCTTACCTCGCGATGCAGACGCTCTCCGAGCTCGCCTCGACCGGCGTGCTGCAGAAGACGACCTCGCCCGACAAGGCCGTCGCGAACTACGTGAAGGCGCTGAAGAAGGGCCTGCTCAAGGTCATGAGCAAGATGGGCATCAGCACGCTCTCGTCGTACCAGGGCGCGCAGATCTTCGAGGCCGTCGGGGTCGACCAGATCGTCATCGACGAGTTCTTCGCCGGCACCGCGAGCCGCATCCGGGGCGTCGGGCTCCGCGAGATCGCCGAGGACGCGCGCGCGAGGATCGACCTCGCCGACGAGGGCGGACGCCTCTCCGAGGGCGGGCACCACCACTACCGCGTGACCGGCGAGAAGCACGCGTGGTCGCCGGAGACGGTCGCGTCGCTGCAGAAGGCCGTGCGCCTCGACGACGCCCGCTCGTATGACGAATTCGCGCGGCTCATCAACGAGCAGGGCGCGGCGCCGACGTCACTGAGAGGATTGTGGGATCTCGCGCCGGTGGGCCCGCCCGTGCCGCTCGACGAGGTCGAGCCCGCGAAGAGCATCGTGAAGCGCTTCGCGACCGGCGCGATGTCGTTCGGCAGCATCTCGAAGGAGGCCCACGAGAACCTCGCCGTCGCGATGAACCGCATCGGCGGGCGCTCCAACACCGGCGAGGGCGGCGAGGACTCCGCCCGCTACGTCCCCGACGAGAACGGCGACTCGCGGCGCAGCGCGATCAAGCAGGTCGCGTCGGGTCGGTTCGGCGTGACGGCCACCTACCTCATCAGCGCCGACGAGATTCAGATCAAGATCGCGCAGGGCGCGAAGCCCGGCGAGGGCGGGCAGCTGCCCGGTCACAAGGTCGACGAGGTCATCGCGCGCGTCCGCCACTCCATCCCGGGCGTGACGCTCATCTCTCCGCCGCCGCACCACGACATCTACTCGATCGAGGATCTCGCGCAGCTCATCTTCGATCTCAAGAACGTCAACCCGCGCGCGCGCATCAGCGTGAAGCTCGTCGCCGAGGCCGGGGTCGGCACGATCGCGGCGGGCGTCGCGAAGGCGTACGCCGACAACATCCTCATCAGCGGCCACGACGGCGGCACGGGCGCCTCGCCGCTCACGTCGATCCACCACGCGGGGCTGCCGTGGGAGCTCGGGCTCGCCGAGACGCAGCAGGTGCTCGTGATGAACGGCCTGCGCGGGCGCGTGCGCGTGCAGGTCGACGGCCAGCTGAAGACAGGCCGTGACGTCGTCATCGCGGCCCTGCTCGGCGCGGAGGAGTTCGGCTTCGCGACGGCGCCGCTCGTCGCGTCGGGCTGCGTGCTGATGCGCAAGTGCCACCTCAACACGTGCCCCGTCGGCATCGCCACGCAGGATCCCGAGCTGCGGGCGAGGTTCCAGGGCAAGCCCGAGCACGTCATCAACTACTTCTTCCTCGTCGCGGAGGAGGCGCGCCGGCTGATGGCCGAGCTCGGGTTCCGCACGATGGACGAGCTGGTCGGCAAGGTGGAGTGCATCGTCCCGAAGAAGACGGGCCTCGGGCCGCGGGCGGCGCGCATCGATTTCTCCGAGGTGCTGTACAAGCCGCGGGGCGCGGAGCGTCAGCCGCTCCGCTGCGTCGAGCTGCAGCAGCACAACCTGGCGACGGTGCAGGACAGGGGCCTCATCGCGGAGGCGAGGGCCTCCATCGCGGAGCGGCGGCCGGTCGCGCTGTCTCGCAGGATCCGCAACAGCGACCGCGCGTTCGGCGCGATGCTGAGCGGCGAGATCGCGGCGAAGTGGGGCGAGGCGGGGCTCGACGACGACACGATCACGGTGCACGTCGCCGGCAGCGCGGGGCAGAGCTTCGGCGCGTTCGCGGCGCGCGGCCTCACGCTCGTGCTCGAGGGCGATGCGAACGACTACGTCGGCAAGGGGCTCTCGGGCGGCGTGCTCGCGGTCAGGCCGCCCCCGACGTCGCCGTTCGTCGCGGAGGAGCAGGTCATCGTCGGCAACACCGTCCTCTACGGCGCGACCACGGGCAAGGCGTACCTGAACGGCCGCGCGGGCGAGCGCTTCGCGGTGCGCAACTCGGGGTGCCTCGCGGTCGTCGAGGGCGTCGGCGACCACGGCTGCGAGTACATGACGGGCGGCCTCGTCGTCGTGCTCGGCGCGACGGGCCGCAACTTCGGCGCCGGCATGAGCGGCGGCGTCGCGCTCATCTTCGACGAGGACGGCGCGTTCCGCGAGCGCTGCCACCACGAGATCCACCCGGGCGTCTCGCCGCTCGCGGAGGCGGATCACGCGATCGTCGTCGACGTCCTCCGCGCGCACGTCGCGCGCACCGGATCTCCGAAGGCGGCGCGCCTCCTCGAGGGCGGCGCGGCGGCGCTCGCGCGGTTCCTCAAGGTCGTCCCGGTCGAGTATCAGCGCGCGCTCGGCACACGAAAAGAGCCCGCCGAGGAGATCGCGCGCCTCGCGCACCGGATCGCCACGGGCATGGGCGCGCCGCCCGCGCAGCCGAGGCAGCTCACGAAGGAGGAGGTGGTGTCCCATGGGTGATCCGCGAGGGTTCCTGCAGATCGGTCGGAAGAAGGGCGCGTCGCGCGACGTCGCCGCGCGGGTGGGCGACTTCCGCGAGTTCGAGGCGACGCTGCCGGAGGACGCGCTCCGCGAGCAGGCGTCGCGGTGCATGGACTGCGGCATCCCGTTCTGTCACAAGGGCTGCCCCCTCGGGAACCTCATCCCCGAGTGGAACGATCACGTCTACCGCGGCCGGATGGAAGACGCGTTCGAGGCGCTGCTCGCGACGAACAACTTCCCCGAGGTGACGGGCCGGGTGTGCCCCGCGCCGTGCGAGGCCGCGTGCGTGCTCAACATCGAGAAGCAGCCGGTCACGATCAAGGAGGTCGAGCGGTTCCTCGGGGAGCGCATCAACTGCGGCGAGGCGCTCGCGCCCCGTCCCGCCGCCCTGCGCAAGCAGGCGCGCGTCGCGGTCGTCGGGTCCGGGCCCGCGGGCCTCGCCGCTGCGCAGCAGCTGGCGCGCAAGGGGTACGAGGTCACGGTGTTCGAGCGCAGCGACCGCATCGGGGGCCTCCTCCGCTACGGCATCCCGGACTTCAAGCTCGAGAAGGACGTCATCGATCGCAGGATCGGGCAGATGCAGGCCGAGGGGGTCGCGTTCCGCGCGGGCGTGGAGGCGGGCGTGCACGTGACGGCGCGCGAGCTGCGCCAGGAGCACGACGCCATCCTGCTCGCGGTCGGCGCGTCGGAGCCGCGCGATCTGACGGTCGAGGGGCGGCACCTGCGCGGCGTGCACCCCGCGATGGAGTTCCTCACCCAGGCGAACAAGAAGGCCGCGGGCGACGCGGTGCTCGGCCAGATCGTCGCCACCGGGAAGAACGTGATCATCCTCGGCGGCGGCGACACCGGCAGCGACTGCCTCGGCACGTCGCACCGTCAGCGCGCGAAGAGCGTCACGCAGCTCGAGCTGATGCCCGCGCCGCCGGGCGAGCGCGCGCCGTCGAACCCCTGGCCCGAGTGGCCGCTCGTCTTCCGCACGAGCTCGTCCCAGGAGGAGGGCGGCGTGCGCGACTTCGCCGTGCAGACGAAGCGGCTCCTCGGCGACGATCGCGGCCAGGTGCGCGCCCTCGAGGCCGCGCGGGTGGAGCTGCGGGCCGGGCGGCTCGTGGAGATCGAGGGCTCGACGTTCGCGATCCCGTGCGAGCTCGTGCTGCTCGCGATGGGCTTCACCGGCGTCGAGAAGAAGCACCCGCTGCTCGCGCAGCTCGGCGTCGCGCTCGACGCGCGCACGAACGTGGCGCACAGCGCGTTCGCGACCGGCGTCGAGGGCGTGTTCGTCGCCGGGGACGCCGCGCGCGGGGCGTCGCTCGTCGTGTGGGCGATCGCGGAGGGCAGGCGGGCCGCGGACGAGATCGACCGCTACCTCTCCTGCGAGCGCGAGCGCGCGGCCGAGTGACGCGCCAGGCGCGGCGTCACGCCTCGTCGAGCATCGTCGAGAGCGCGGCGCCGTCGCTCGTGACCATCACCGCGTCGAGCGCGCCGGCGGGGCGGCGACCGGAGCGCGCGACGAGGCGCGTCGTGCCGCTCTCGTCGCGGAAGATCCAGACGTGGGTCGACGTCAGCTCGCGCACGGTGTCCTTCGGGAAGGCCTTCGTCGGGTGCTCGGGTCCGACGTCGCCCGCCGAGAGCATCATCGTCGGCGCGTCGAGATCGTCGGAGAACGTGGGCGCCGCGTGCTCCTCCGTCGGCGTCGGCATCGGCCCACGCGGCGCGGGCGTCGCGGTCGCGTCGGCGCCTCGCGCGCCGATGCTGCCCACGGGGCGACCGCCGACCGGCCTCGCGGCCTGCGCGACGGGGGCCGGCTTCACCGCGCCCGGCACCGGCGTCGCCGTGGCCCCCTGCGCGGCGACGCCCGGCAACGGCGTCGTGGTGGCGGGCCTCCCGGTGGCCGGGGCGGGGGCCTTCGCCGCGGGCTTCACGGCGGGAGGCGCGGGGGTCCCCGTCGACGGGCGCGCGGGCGCGGGCGCAGGCGTCGCGGGGGAGGGGGCCGCGGGCTTCGCGGCGGTCGCGACCGGCGGTCGGGCAGCGGGGGCCACCGATCCAGATCCTCTCGCGGGAGGAGGCGGGGCGACGCGCGCCGTCGGGGCGGGCGCGGGCGCAGCGGGCGACGGTGCAGGCGCAGGGGCGGCGGGCGGCGGCGGCACGGTGAGCGCGCCCGTCGCCTCCTTCAGCTCTGCGGCCGCGCGCGCGAGCGTGAACGCGCGATCGTCGTCGCCCGCGTCAGCGGCGCTGTCGGACGCGCGTTTCACCCATCGGATGGCCTCGGCGTGATCGCCTCGCTTCCACATCGCCTGGCCGGTCGAGAGCGCCCAGGACACCTCCTCGGCGTCGGAGTCTGCGGGCTCGGGGAACGTCGCGGCGCTGGTCATGGGCGACGAAAGTAGACCCCATTTCCGCGCCTTGGGCGTAGAAAGCGACCGCGCATGGGAAGCGGAGCGATGAAGACCATCACCGGCTCGCTGCTCGTCGGCAGCGGCGTCGCGCTCGTCCTGTTCGCGATCGATTCGCACGGTCACGGCGCGCGACGCGACGCCGCGAGCGCCGCGGTCGCGCCCACCTGTCCTCCCGCGAAGTCCGTCGAGTGCCCTGCCTGCCCCGCCGCGCCTCGACTCGCCGCGACCTCGGCGTCGCCGAGCGCGTCCGCGGCGCCGAGCGCGTCGGCCGCGCCGAGCGCGTCGGCGTCCTCCGCCGCGCCGAGCGCGTCGGCGTCCTCCGCCGCGCCCACCACGGGCGCCGAGTCGTTCCGCTTCGTCGCCGGCGACATCGCGCTCGCGAAGGGCGAGGTCGCGCGGCTCGCCGCCTACTCCGCGGAGCTGCGAAAGTCGGGGAGCAAGATCCTCGTCGAGGGGTTCGCCGACGCGGCCGGCACGGACGACAAGACGCTCTCCCTGGCGCGTCGGCGCGGCGTGCTCGCGCGCCAGCTGCTCTCGGAGATCGGGCTCGATCCGGAGCGCCTCGTCGTGGTCGCGGGCGACGTCTCGTCCGACCCCGAGCAGGCCGGCCAGGTGCGCATCCGCGCGAAGGAGGGCCGGTGATCTTCGACCCGATCACGTGGGCGCTCGCGCTCTCGGGCGCTGGGCTGCTCATCGCCGGCGGCGCGGTCTTGCGCGGCGGCTCCTCCGCGGGTGACGCCGCCGCCCCGCGCGTCGGCGAGCTCGAGGCCGAGGCCGAGCGCTGGCGCGTGCTCGCCGAGCGCGCGGGCTTCGACGCGCAGCGCGAGACGGAGCAGGCCCTCGAGCGGGCCTCTGACGCGGAGCGGGAGCTCGCGACGGCGTGTGACCTCCTCGAGGCCGCGCGGCAGGACCTCGCGGCGGAGCGTGAGTCGCAGCAAGGGTTGCAGCGAGAGCTGGCGGCCGAGCGCGCGCTCGCCGCGAGCGTCGAGGCCACGGCGACGGAGCTGCGGACGAAATTGAGGGAGGCCGAGGAGGCAGCGAAGGCGGCGAGCCCCCCCGCGGTGCAAATCAATAAAACTAACACTGTCCCGCCGCCCCCCGACGCCGCGCTCCGGCGCGAGGTCGATCAGCTGAAGAGCCAGCTCGCGTCGGTCTCGGGCGATCGCGACGCCGAGAAGCAGCGCGCGCTCGCGCTGCTCGGTGAGCGAGACGCGGCCGTGCTCGCGCTGTCCACCGAGCGCGCGCGCGCCGCCGCCGCCGGCCCGTCGGTCGCGGCCGTCACGGCCGAGCGCGACGCCGCGCGCGAGAAGGTCGAGGCCCTCGAGCGCCTGGTCGATGGCGTGCGCGCCCGCTCGCGCGAGCTGACGGCGGAGCTGCGAGAGCTGAAGGCGAAGCTCCCCCCGGCGTGAGCGCGCACCTGCGTGCGGCGGTCGCGGCGCGCCTCGAGCGGGGCGGGGGCGGCGCCGCGCTCTCCCTCGCGTGGGAGGCGCTCGCGGAGCAGAGGTGGCGTCCCGGCGCGCCGCGGAGCGCCCGCCCGCGGATCGTCGCGGTCGCGGGGTCGAGGCTCGGAGGCTCGCAGGCCACCCCGACGGCGCTCGCCCTCGCGCTGGCGCTCGGGGCGCGGGGGGCCGAGGTCGCGGTGGTGACGCGCGCGATGGGCGCCGGCATCACCCGGCCGACGGACGTCGCGCCCGACGACGATCCTCGCGCGGTCGGCGACGAGGGGCTGTGGCTCGCGCGTGCGTCGTCCGCGCGAGTGGTGGTCGCGCGCCGGTTGGAGGAAGGCGTCACGGCGGCGTCGTCGCGCGCGGAGCTCGTGATCGTCGACGGGCGCGTCGCCGCGCACGAGCGGCTGCTCTGCCACGATCCCGACGGGCCGCTCCGCTGCCCCCCGGCGGGCGATCTGCGCGCGCCGCTCCACGTCCTGCGAGCGTGGGCCACCGCGGTGCGCGTCTCGAGCGCAGCGACGCTGCGGGTGGAGCTCCCGGCGCTGCCAGGACCGGCGCTGCTCGCGACCGCGATCGCGCGGCCCCACCGCGTGCGCGAGGCGCTCGGAGGCCTCCCGATCGTCGAGCACCTCGCGTACCCCGATCATGGCGGGCCGCGGTTTCGCGCGGCGGTGGCGCGCGCGGTCGCCCGGCTCGGCGTCGACTGGGTCGTGTGCACCGAGAAGTGCGCGACGTGGCTGCCGGCGCGCGTCGCGGGGGCGCGCGTCGTCCCCGTCGTGGCGCGCGCGCTCGTCGACGAGGCGCTCGTCGACTCGTTGTAGCCTCACGTCGAATGTCGGACGACGCCGCTCCTCCGCACGACGTGGTCGTCATCGGCGCCGGGCTCTCCGGGCTCACGGCGGCGCGCGCGCTCGTCGAGCGCGGCCTCGACGTCGTCGTGCTCGAGGCGCGCGACAGGGTCGGCGGTCGCACCTGGTCGCAGCCCGTCGGCGCCGCGACGTTCGATCTCGGGGGCCAGTGGATCGGCGCGGAGCAGCCGCGCGTCGCGGCGCTGGCGCGCGAGCTCGGCCTGACGACCTTCCCGTCGTACCACCGGGGCAAGAAGGTGCTGCTGACGCGCGACGGCCGGCGACAGTACGCCGGCACGATCCCGGACGTGTCGCCGCTCGTGCTGCTCGATCTGGAGAAGTCCCTGCGCACGATCGACTGGCTGATGAAGAAGGTGCCGCTCGGCGCGCCCCTCGACTCGCGCCTCGGGCCGTCGCTCGACGCCGTCAGCGTCGGCGCGCTCATCTCGCGGTTCATGCCGTCGCGCACGGCCCGCCGCCTCGTCGCCGCCGCCGTCCGCGTGGTGTTCGGGGCCGAGCCCGCGGAGGTCTCGCTGCTGCATTTCCTCTTCTACGCGCGGAGCGGCGGCGGCTTCTTGAGGCTCATCGAGATCGAGCAGGGCGCGCAGCAAGACCGCCTCGTCGAGGGCGCGCAGGCGCTCAGCGCCGGGCTCGCTCGCCTGCTCGGGGATCGCGTGCGGCTCGGCGCGCCGGTCGCCGCGATCCGTCACGACGAGCGCGGCGTCACGGTCGTGACCCCGGCCGGCCTCGTGCGCGCGCGGCACGCCATCGTGGCCGTGCCCCCGCAGCTCGCGCAGCGGATCGACTGGAGCCCGCCGCTGCCGCCCCGCAAGGAGCAGCTGCTCACCCGCTTCTCGATGGGCGCGACGGTGAAGTGCTTCGCCCTCTACGATCGCGCGTTCTGGCGCGACGACGGGTGCTCGGGGGAGGTCGTGACGACCGATCACGAGGTCAGCGTCGTGTTCGACAACACCTCGCACGACGGCAAGCAGCCGTGCCTGCTCGCGTTCGTGGTCGGCGACGCCGCGCGCCGCTGGAGCGAGCGGCCGGCGGACGAGCGCCGCGCCGTCGTCCTCGACGCGCTCGCCCGGGCGTTCGGCGAGCGCGCGCGGGCCGTCTGCGGCTACGTCGAGCAAGACTGGAGCGTCGAGCCGTGGTCGCGCGGCTGCCCCGTCGGAGTCCTGCCTCCCGGCGCGTACTCCACCCTCGGCGACTCCGTGCGCGATCCGGTCGGCCGCGTGCGCTTCGCGGGGACGGAGACCTCGACCGTCTGGTGCGGCTACATGGAGGGCGCGATCTTCGCGGGGCTGCGCGCCGCCTCCGAGATCGAGTAGCTCGCACGGCGATGCACCCCCTCGCCCAGGCAGTGCTCGCGGGTGACGTCCGCAAGACGGCGCGCGCGTGCCGCGTCTGCGACGATCGCCTGCCCGGACACCTCGAGCTGCTGCGCGATCTCTACCCCCACACAGGGCGCGCGTACGTGCTCGGCGTGACGGGCAACCCAGGCGCGGGCAAGAGCACGGTCACCAACCAGCTCATCGGCGCCTACCGCGAGCGCGGCCAGAAGGTCGCTGTCGTGGCGATCGATCCGTCGAGCCCGTTCTCCGGGGGCGCCATCCTCGGCGATCGCATCCGCATGCAGCGGCACTTCGAGGACCCCTCGGTCTTCATCCGCAGCGTCGCGACGCGCGGGGCGCTCGGCGGGCTCTCGCGCTCGTCGCTCGACGTCGCGCGCGTCCTCGCGGCGTGGGGCGCCGACGTCGTCATCATCGAGACCGTCGGCGTCGGCCAGGACGAGCTCGAGATCGTCAAGGCGGCGCACACCGTGCTCGTCGTGGCGGCCCCCGGCCTCGGCGACGAGATCCAGGCGATCAAGGCCGGCCTCCTCGAGTGCGCGGACGTGTTCGCGGTCAACAAGGCCGATCGCGACGGCGCGGACGCGACCGCGCGCGATCTCGAGCTGATGATCGCGCTGTCGGGCGAGGTGAAGTCCGCTGGCGCGCACTCGCGACGCCACGCGGCCGGGCACCTCGATCTTGCGAAGCAGACGGTCGCTCACGCCGACGGCGCGTGGGTGCCGCGCGTCGTGAAGTGCGTCGCGTCGAAGGGCGAGGGGACGGCCGCCCTGCTCGCGAGCCTGGACGCGCACCGCGCGTGGCTCGCGTCCCCCGAGGGCGTCACGCGCGCCGCCGCCCGCCAGGTGGAGCTGCTGCGGGCCTCCCTGAAGGACGCCATCCTCGACGCCGCGGCGCTCGCCCTCGACGCCGAGATCGAGCGGATGTCAGCGCGCGTCGCCGCGCGCGAGCTCGATCCGTACTCGGCGGTCGAGGAGCTCGTCCGCGCGTTCAGGCGCGGCTGACCCCCTCTGAAAAGCCTGTTGAACAGGGTTTTCTCCGCGCCCGCGGCGCCCCGTGCGCTATCTCCGTCCTCGAGGTGTCGGCGCCCCGCCGACCCGTGGAGCGACGAGACGCCATGAAGGGCCATCCGCAGATCATCGATCTCTTGAACGACGTCATCACCGCCGAGCTGACGGCGATCAACCAGTACTTCTTGCACGCGAAGATGCTGCAGAACTGGGGCTACCACCGCCTCGCGAAGCACGTCCGACACGAGAGCATCGACGAGATGAAGCACGCCGACGAGCTCATCGAGCGCGTGCTCTTCCTCGAGGGAGTCCCGAACCTGCAGCGCCTGTCGAAGCTCATGATCGGCGAGACGGTGAGGGAGCAGCTCGAGAACGATCTCAAGCTCGAGTACGACGCGCACGCGCGGCTCAACGCGGGGCTCAAGCTCACCCGCGATCTCGGCGACGGCGGCACCGAGGATCTCATCCGCAGGATCCTCGTGTCCGAGGAGTCGCACGTCGACTGGCTCGAGACGCAGCTCGGCCTGATGAAGCAGCTCGGCGAGCAGGCGTACCTCGCGGAGCAGCTCGGCGAGTAACGCGCCGGCGGGCCCGACGCGCAGCTGGACGAGCGGGCGCAGATCGACGCGGCATGTGTGCCCGCCGTGCCGCGGGATGGTGCGCGTCAAGCTGTACTTCAGGCCGAAGACCGACGCGATGCCGGACTGGTACTGGCCGAAGATGCCGCAGTGGACGTTGCCCCAGCCGGGCGCCGTGTACCAGGGGCACGCGGTGCCCTCGAGGTAGCCGGTGTTCGCCGCGCCGTCGGTCGCGTGCCAGTGCTCGGGGTTCACGCGGAACACGTACTCGCCCATGCGCAGCACCTCGATCGCGCTGCCGGGGTGGTCGGGCAGCGCGAGGGCGCGCTTCAGGGCGCTGGCGTACCTCGCGCCTCCCTCGAAGCAGATCTTGCCGAGCAGCGCGTTCGCGCCCGGGAGCGTCCGCGGGAGCTCCTCCGTGAGCGCGATCAAGGTCTCGCCGAGGTGGGTCGTCAGCTCCTCCCAGCGCTCGCGCGACGACAGCGGCGCGATCCAGCGGAGCGCGCGCGCGTGGTCGCGGGCCGAGCGCGGCGCGCCGCCGACCTCGGCGAGGATGAACGCCCCGCGCGGCCGCAGCGCCGAGAGCGAGAGCGCGCCCATCACGAGGCCGACCGCCCGCGGCTCGTCGTCCACCGACGGCAGGTGGGGGTGCGCCTGACGCAGCAGCTCGTACCGCCGACGGAACGCGCGCGCGGTCGCGCGGGCGAGCAGCTGCTCGGCGGCGCGAGGCCCGCCCGCGTGCGGCGCGAGGCCGGCGCGGAGCATCCGGTAGTAGCTCGCGAGGCCGTCGGCAGCGAGCCAGTGGAGCGCCGCGCTCGGCACGAGCTCCCGGCGAAACGTCTCTCGGAGCGCGCGGGTCAACATGCGGTGATGCTCGCCGCTCCCTCCTCGCCGCGCAACCGGGGCGCGCGTCAGCGCAGCAGGATCTTCGGCTGACTCTCGCCCGGCCCGAGCACGTCGAATTGCTCGGTGGGCCCGAGCTCCTCGCGCGTGGACGGGCTCACGCGCACGCGCCCCGCGACGCCGCTGCTCTCCATCGCCTTCGCGAGCTCGACCGCCTCGCCCCAGAGATCGTACGCGAAGCGCGTGCGGCCGATGACTCCGGCGACCGCCGCGCCGGAGGCGACCCCGACCCGCACGTCGATCGGGTGGCCCGTCTCGTCGGCGAGCGCCCGCACCCGCGCCGGCAGCTCCCGCGCGAAGCGCGTCGCCCGCGCCGCGTGATCGTCGACCGGGGAGGGGACGCCCGCCGCGCCGATCCATGCGTCGCCGAGCGTCTTGATCGTCTCGACGCCGTGCCGCGCGGCGAGCTCGTCGAGCGTCGCGAAGAGCCTGCCGAGCAGCCCGGCGAGCTCCTCGGGCGGGAGGCGCTCCGCGAGCGGCGTGAAGCCCACGACGTCGGCGACCACGACCGTGACGGCCTCGTGGCGCTCCGCGAGCGAGCGCTGGGCGCGCGTGAGGCTCGCGTCGGGGGCGCGCAGCTGCTCGGCGATCTCCCTCGGCAGCACGCTCTCCAGGAGCGCGAGCGATCTCGCCTCCTCGCGCGCGAGCGCCTCGCGACGGAGGAACTCCTGCCGCGACAGGCGCTCGAGCGTGCGGCTGGTCGCCGCGCCCGCGACGTGGACGGCGACCGCGAAGCCCGCGACCGCGTACCAGAGCGCGCCGGAGGACCAGTGCGTCCGCGTGAGCAGCAGGAACCCCGCCGCCGTCGCGCACACCCCGAGCGTCGTCGCGTACACGAAGCGCATCGGCGTGAAGCCGTACAGGAAGCTCAGCGTGATCAGCATCCCGAGCGTCCCCACCAGCAGCTGCTGCGGCGAGGCGCGAGGCGCGGTCGCCGCGCCCATCGCGAGGATGCCGCCCGTCGCCACGAACCCGAGATAGAAGAGGATCTGCTGCGCCCGCGCCTGGAACACGCGCTCGAGCCGCCGGGAGAGCACGAAGGGCGTCGAGACGAGCATCAGCGGCAGCGCGACCCCGTATCGGATGACGTGGAGGGTCGCGCGCGCCTCGGGGAACACCGCGTGATCGAGCGCGCCGAACGCGGCGTACAGCGCGACGAGGAGCACGACGCCGACGCGCAGGTAGCCGCGGCGCTCGGCGACGAACGCGCGCGCGTAGCTCGCCTCCTGCTCGGACGAGCGGAAGCGCAGCGTGAGCGGGTGGAGCTCGGCGTCGGGCCTCACGCGAGCCCCTCCAGCCACGCGGTCTCGACGTCGCCCTTGCCCTTCAGCCGCACCTGGCCTCGGGGGCGCACGCGCGCGCCAGGGGGCAAGGCGTCGGCGAGCGCGAGCGAGATCTGGATCGCGTCCGGCGCGCCGTGGGTGTCGAGCCGCGCCGCGAGGTTCGCCGTGTCCCCCCAGCAGTCGAACGCAATTCTTCGTGTCCCGAGGACGCCCGCCACGATCGGACCGCGCGCGATCCCGACCCGCAGCGCGATCGGCAGCGCCCGATCGCGCGAGAACGCGCGGGCCGCCTCGCGCAGCGCGAGGGCCACGGTCGCGGCGATCGTCGCGTCGTCGGCGCCGTCCTCGTCGAGGCCCGCCGCGGCCATGTACGTCGCGCCGACCGTCTTGATGCGCACGCCGCCGGCCCCCACGGTCACCTCGTCGAACCGGCTGACGATCCGGTCGAGCAGCTGCACGGCCTCGACCGGCGACAGGCGCGCCGTCGCGTCGTCGAAGCCCGTGAGCGTCGCGAACACGATCGACGCGCGGGCGCGACGGGCGATGACGTCGCCGTCGCGCGCCTTCAACGCCTCGACGTGCGACGCCGGGACGACGTTGAGCAGCAAGGCCTCGGTCCGCCGCCTGGCGTCCTCGAGCCTTCGACGCTGCACGAACCCGCGCCGCGCCGCGCCCTCGAGCGAGAACGACACGCCGAGGCCGATGAGGTTCTGCCCCGCGAGGAAGGCCCCGGCGATGGCCGCCTCATTCGCCGAGCGGACGTGCGCGTACGCGAGCGCCGCCAGCGCCACCGAGCCGCCGACGCCGACGAGCGCCGCGTACGACGCCCGGATGCCCGACACGAAGTAGAGGCAGAGGAGCGTGAACATGCTCGCCATCAAGGCCAGCATCCGCTCCGACTCATCGAACCGCGCGAGGGTGAGCCACCCCATGACCAGCAGCGAGCCCACGCCGACGACCGCCTGGTAGAGCAGGATCTCGTGCGCGTGCCGCGCGAGGTGGCGGTCGCTGCCCCGGCCGAACACGAGCGGTCCCGTGGGGAGCAGCAGCGCGAGCATCACCGCTCGGGCGGGCAGCAGCGTGGCGCGCACCTCCGTGAACACGAACGCGTCGACGAGCCCGAACAGCGCGCTGAACGCGAACAGGAGCCCGACGGCGCCGCGGATCATCGGCGCGCGCTCCAGGGCCTGCTCTCGCAAGAACTCGCGCTCCAGCGCCCGGTCCTCGAACCCGAGCCCGAGCCGACGCAGGCGCGGCGCAGGGTGCGTCGGCAGGGTCACGGGCGGTCGCATCCGCGGCGCGCGCTACTTCGAGGTGACCCGCGCGATCGTGCGCGCGACGTTGAGCCAGCGCACCTGCCCGGGGGTCACGAAGGGCTTGCCGCTCGTCAGGAGCGCCGCCGACAGCTCGCGCGCCGGGTCCGCCCAGGCGACGACGTTCGTGAACCCGAGGTGGCCGAACGCGCGCTCGGTGTCCGCGCCGTACAGGCTGAGGCGCCTCGCGCCCAGCATGAACCCCGTGCCGTACCGCATCGGGAGCCCCAGCGTCTGGTCGAGCTCGAGGTAGCTGGTCTCGGCGACCGCGCGCCGGATCGTCCGCGGCTCGAGCACCCGCGCGCCGTCGAGCTCCCCCTCGCGCCGCAGCGCCTCGAACAGCCTGCAGGCGTCGTCGGCGGTCGCGAAGAGGTTCCCCGAGGGCACGACCGCGCCCAGCCACGAGGGGCGGTTCGAGATCTCGACGGCCTGGCGCAGCGGGATGCCCAGCGAGCGCTCGAGCATCCACGCCATCGGGGGCAGCGGCATGAGCCCGGTGAAGGAGTTCTCGGCGTGCAACGCGCCCTCGCCCTCTCCCGCGCCGAACCGCACCGACATGAGCCCGAGCGGCGCGGTCACCCACTCGCGCAGCAGCTCGCCGAGCGGCTTGCCCGTCACGGTCTGCAGCACCTCTCCGAGCAGGAACCCGCCCGTCAGCGCGTGGTACGCGAGCCGCGTCCCCGGCCTCGTCAGCGGCCGCGCGTCGCAGAGCAGCCCGAGGATGGCGCTCCAGTCGGTGAGCGTGCGCTCGTCGATCTTCGCGTCGCCGAGCGACGGCAGCCCCGCGCGGTGGGTCATCAGCTGCCGCAGCGTGATCGCGTCCTTGCCGTGGCGACCGAACGCGGGGAGGTACTCCGCGACGCGATCGTCGAGGTGCAACAGGCCGCGCTCGTCCGCGCGGTGCACGAGCACGGCCGTCACGGCCTTCGACGCCGAGAACAGGCAAAATGGCGTGTCGGGCGTCGCGACGATCTTCACCCCCTCGGGCGCGGGCGAGTTGCCGCGCGCGTGCCCGATCGTCCTGTCGAGCACGACCCGGCCTCGTCGTCGCAGGCAGAGCGCGACAGCGGGGTGGAGGCCCGACGCGTACAGCCCCTCGACCGCCGCCCAGATCTCGTCGACGTCTCTCCGCGTGAGCCCCGCCTCCGCCGGCGGCGCCTCGGCGCCCGGGCGCGCGCGCGTGACCTCGTGGAGCGGCGCGGGGCGCACCGAGAGCGAGAGTCGAGCCAGCATCTCGCGCCATCCTACTTGCCCTTCGAGGCTTCGCGATTAGCTTGTCTGGTACTTTCGAGATCATGGCGACGGCACCCAGGCGCGGCGCGCCCGAGCGCGAAGGCGAGACGGCCACGAAGGAGCGACCGAAGGCCGACAGGCCGCGACGCTACAAGGTGCTCTTCCACAACGACGACTACACGACGATGGAGTTCGTCATCCTCGTGCTGATGCGGTTCTTCCACAAAGAGGAGAGCGAGGCCTACCACCTGATGCTGACCGTCCACCACAAGGGCCTGGCCGTCGTCGGCTCGTACACCCGCGACGTCGCCGAGACGAAGGCCGCGCAGGCGACCGATTTCGCCCGAGAGAGCGGCTACCCGCTCCTGATCACCTCCGAGCCCGAGTGACCCCACGATGAAGATCTCCTCCGAAGTCCAGGTCGCGTTCTCGGTGGCCGCGCGCGAGGCCGAGGTGCGCGAGCACGAGTACGTCACCGTCGAGCACCTCCTCTTCGCGCTCACGTTCGACCACGGCACGCGCGACATCATCCAGAAGCTCGGCGGCGACGCCGACGCCCTCCGTGGCGCCCTCGCGGAGCACCTCGAGTCGACCCTGGAGACCGTGGAGCTCGACGCGAGCCCGCAGCCGTCGCTCGGGTTCCAGCGCGTCGTGCAGCGCGCCGTCGCGCACGTGCAGTCGTCCGGCAAGGAGGAGCTCGAGGGCAAGAACCTCCTCGTCGCGATGTTCGCCGAGCACGACTCGTACGCCGTCACGGCGCTCACGGCGCAGGGGCTGACGCGCCTCGACCTCGTCACGTACCTCTCCCACGGGAGCGTGAAGCTCGTCCCGACGGGGCGCGGCGCCGGCTCGAGCAAGGCGCGCCCGGGCCCCGCGCGCGAGGACGCAGACGCGGACGACGACGACGACGACGAGACCCCGGACGACGCCCTCCGCGCGTTCGCGGTGTGCCTCAACGAGGAGGCGAAGGCGGGGCGGATCGATCCGCTCGTCGGCCGCGAGCTCGAGATCCAGCGCTGCGTGCAGATCCTCGCGCGGCGCCGGAAGAACAACCCGATGCTCGTCGGCGACGCGGGGGTCGGCAAGACGGCGATCGCCGAGGGGCTCGCCTGGAAGATCGTGCGCGGCGAGGTGCCGGAGGCGATGCGCGAGGCCGAGGTCTGGGCGCTCGATCTCGGCGCGCTCATCGCCGGCACCCGGTACCGCGGCGACTTCGAGAACCGCCTGAAGGCCGTCATCAAGGAGATCGAGCAGCGCCCCGGCGCCGTCCTCTTCATCGACGAATTGCACACGATCATGGGCGCGGGGCAGGTGTCGGGCGGCACGCTCGACGCGTCGAACCTCCTGAAGCCCGCGCTCTCGCAGGGCAAGATCCGCGTCCTCGGCTCGACGACGTTCCAGGAGTTCCGCTCGCACATCGAGAAGGACAGGGCGCTCGCCCGCCGCTTCCAGAAGGTCGACGTGAACGAGCCCTCGGTGCCCGAGACGATCGAGATCCTGAAGGGCCTGCAGAGCCGCTTCGAGGAGTTCCACGGCGTGACGTACGAGCCCGACGCCGTCGTCGGCGCGGCGGAGCTCTCGGCGCGCTACCTCCCCGACAAGCGCCTGCCCGACAAGGCGATCGATCTCGTCGACGAGGCCGGCGCCGCGGCGAAGCTGCTGCTCGGCAAGGGCGCCGTCGTCCGCGCGACCGACGTCGAGGCCGTCGTCGCGAAGATGGCGCAGGTGCCGCCGAAGCAGGTGACGACCGACGCGAAGGCGCAGCTCTCGCAGCTCCAGCCCTCGTTGCTCGGGGTCATCTACGGCCAGGACGACGCGGTCGCGCGGCTCGTCTCGACGATCAAGATGGCCCGCGCGGGCCTGCGCAGCCCGGACAAACCGCTCGGATCGTTCCTCTTCTCCGGCCCCACGGGCGTCGGCAAGACCGAGGCGGCGAAGCAGCTCGCGAAGATCCTGGGCATCGGGTTCCTCCGCTTCGACATGAGCGAGTACATGGAGCGCCACGCCGTCTCGCGGCTCATCGGCGCGCCGCCCGGGTACGTCGGCTTCGACCAGGGCGGCCTGCTCACCGAGGCGGTCGCGAAGACCCCGCACGCGGTGCTGCTGCTCGACGAGATCGAGAAGGCCCACCCCGAGATCTTCAACATCCTCTTGCAGGTGATGGACCACGGCAAGCTCACCGACAACACCGGCAAGGTGGCCGATTTCCGCCACTGCGTGCTCATCATGACGAGCAACGTGGGCGCGCGGGAGCTCGACAAGAACAAGGTCGGCTTCGGCGAGCGCACGACGACGGGCGACGACGATCGCGCGTACAAGAACGCGTTCCCGCCCGAGTTCCGCAACCGGCTCGACGCGCGCATCGCGTTCCAGGCGCTCCTGCCCGAGACGATGCTGAAGATCGTCGACAAGTTCTTGAAGGAGCTCGCGGCGCAGCTCGCCGACCGCGACGTCACGCTGACGGCGACCGAGGGCGCGCGCGCGTACCTCGCCGACAAGGGCTACGACAAGGCGCTCGGCGCGCGCCCGCTCGGCAGGCTCATCGACGACGAGGTGAAGCGCCCGCTCTCCGATCTCATCCTGTTCGGCGACCTCGAGCGCGGCGGCGACGTGGTGGTCGGCGTCGCCGACGGCGCGCTCACGCTCACCGCGACGCCGCGCGCGCCCGCGGCCGAGCCCTCCTGATCCTGGGGCTGCGCGCCCACGAGCCTCGCGCGTGCGCCGCGAGGAACTTGACGCGAGGCATGTTTGTTTGGTGTCCTCCGCGCCTCGCATGCAAAAGCGCCCCATCTCCCTCGCCCTGATCGGCGCCGTCTCTGGCGCAGCGCTCGTCGCGGCCTGCGGCGGCTCGTCGCCCGCGCCCGAGGTCCCGCCCGCGCCGTCGGCCACCGCGCCCGCCCCGACGGCGCCTCCGCCCGCGAGCACGGCCGCCGTCACGCCGCCTCCGCCCGCCTCGAGCGCGCCGGAGACGCCGCCGCCGCCCGCGAAGAAGGCGATGCCCGAGGTCGCGGCGAGCAAGCTCGCGGACGATCTGAAGGCCATCGGGCTCGACATCGCGAAGCTCCCGAAGATGTCAGCGCTGAAGGCCGACCAGCGCAGCAAGGTGATGCCCCTCCTGAAGAAGGCGACGGGCATGGACTGCAAGGACTGCCACGCCGACAAGGACTTCAAGAAGGAGACGCCTCACAAGGCCATCGCCCGCAAGATGTGGGACGAGTTCGTCGTCCCGATGAAGCTCGCGAGCGGCCCGGTGTTCTGCGACTCCTGCCACCAGGGCGGCAACCACTTCCTCGACCGCAAGGACAAGGACGCGGTGGGCGGCTACATGGACGCGCAGTTCGTGAAGAAGCTCGCGCGGAAGGACGGCAAGGAGGTCAAGTGCGAGACCTGCCACGTCGACATGGAGATGAAGATCTTCGAGAAGCTGTGGAAGACGAAGATGCAGCACGCGTCGTCGAGCGACGTCGAAGAGGCGCGATCGTTCGTCCTCGGCATGCGCTGACTGGGGCCCGCGCCTCTGGCGTGGTCCGCGCGGCGCCGCGCTCCCTCGCGGGGTGCGGCGCCGCTGCTCTTCGCGCGCGGCTCACGCGGCCCGCACGAGCTTCGAGCGGGTGGGGCGGCGGAGCTTCGCGAGGCCCACGCCGCGCAGCGACGCCCCGACCGTGAAGCCGACGAGCGTCAGCCGCATCGTCGTCGCGTCGAGGAACCCCTGCGCGTGCAGGCGAGACACCACCGCGCGCACGTCGACCTTGCGGACCCCGAGCGCCTCGACGAGCGACGCGAGGGTCATCGGGCGGCGGCGCTGCTGCGCGTGGGCGAGCGTGCGGAGGATGTGAGCGGCGAGGGTGTTGGTGTTCATGAGGGTTGCTCCTACGCCACAACCTGAACGCCTGTACAGTTTGTGGCAGCGATTTTTTTCGAAGACGGCAGTTCGATAAGTGGGACAGCGCGTTCAGGGGTAGTCAGCCTCGCCTACATTGGCCCACTTTTCTGCGTCGATTTTCTCTAAATCCTTGAAACTACGAGGATATTCCGCCTGAACGGCGCTCACCGAAATTTGGTGTCGGGAGAACAATCCAGCCAGGGCGCCACGTCGTCCACTGAACACGCAGCGCTTTCCTTGTTGGGACGCTGCGCGAAGCCTGCTACTTCCTGGTCCGCAGATGTCGGAGTGGACCCGCACCGCGAAGGTCGGAGCGTTCTCGCTCGTGCTCCTCGCCGCGGCCGGAGGGCTCTACGGGCTCGTCGGCAAGAGCCGGGTCGGCAAGCAAGGGATCACCGTCTACGCGACGTTCCGCGACGCGACGGGGCTCGCGCCGCTCTCGCGCGTGCAGATGGCCGGCATCGCGGTGGGCAACATCGCCGCCATCCGGCTGACGCCCGAGGGGCGCGCGCGGGTCGAGATCAAGATCGACAAGGGCGTCGTCCTGCACGACGACGCGACGGTCGCGAAGCAGACGGCCACGCTGCTGTCGGAGCCCTTCCTCGCGCTCACGCCCGGCGCGATGGGGGCCCCGGAGCTCGCGGACGGCGCGGAGATCCGCAACACGATCGAGCCCTACTCGACCGACCAGATCCTGCAGAAGGTCGGCGACATCACGACCGACGTCCGGCAGGTCACGAACAAGCTCGCGCGCACGTTCGGCAGCGACGAGGGCGAGGCGCAGATGAAGAGCATCCTGCGCAACATCGACGCCGCTACCGCGACGCTCGCGTCGATCGCAGCGGAGAACCGCGTCAGCATCCGCCGCACCCTGCAGAACGTCGAGGGCATCACGGCCGACGCGCGCCCGAAGACCAAGAAGGTGCTGTCGAACGTCGACGACGCGACCGACCGGCTCGCGACGATCCTCCGCGACAACCAGCCCGACGTGCGCGCGACGGTGCGCTCGACGCGCGAGACGATGGAGCGCGCGACGCGCATCACCGCGCGGCTCGACAGCGCGATGGGGCACGTCGACAGCATCACCGGGCGCATCGATCGCGGCGAGGGCACCGTCGGCCGGCTCACGAAGGACGACGCCCTGATCGACGAGGTGCAGGGCGCGGCGGAGGGCGTCAACGAGCTCGTCGGCTCGATCGCGCGGCTGCAGACGATCGTCGGCCTCCGCAGCGACTACAACTTCCTCTCGAACAGCATCAAGAACTACCTCGAGGTCCGCATCCAGCCGCGCGAGGACAAGTACTACCTCATCGAGCTCGTCAACGATCCGCGCGGCCGCACGACGTTCCAGCAGATCGACGAGTCGACGACCGATCCGACGAGGCCCGCGCACTCGCGCACCGTGCGCTACGTGACCGAGAACTCGCTCCGGTTCTCCATCCAGTTCGCGCGGCGCCTCGGGCCGTTCACCGGCAGGTTCGGCCTGAAGGAGTCGACGGGCGGCGTCGGGCTCATCTTCCACGCGCTCGACGACAGGTTCGAGGTCCAGCAGGATCTGTTCGGCTTCGGCGAGCAGCTCATCCCGCGGTACCGCGTGTCGTTCACGTACGAGTTCGTGCGGCGCCTGTGGCTGCTCGGCGGCGTCGACAACCTCTTCGATCGCGATCGCCGCGACTACTTCGTCGGGCTGAACCTCAGGTTCACCGACGACGATCTGAAGGCCTTCCTCTTCTTCGCGCCGAAGCCCACGTGAGCCCGGGCGCCGATGTGTGGGCGCTCGGCGTCGACGACGCGCCGCTCTGCTTCGTCGACCTCGAGCTCACGTCGCTCGACCCCGAGGCGGGCGAGATCTGCGAGCTGTGCCTCATCCGCGCGCGGGGCAGGGAGGAGCGGGAGGCGCTCGTGTCGCTCGTGCGCCCGTCGAGGGGCGTGGGCGAGAGCCGCGCGTACCACGGGCTCGACGACGAGGCGCTCGCCCGTGCGCCCAGCTTCGCCGCGCTCGCGCCCCGCGTCGCGTCGCTGCTCGACGGCGCCGTCCTCGTGGGGCACGCGGTGGGGCACGACGCGGAGTTCCTGCGGGTGGAGCTCGGTCGGGCGGGGCTCACGGCCTCGGCAGAGGGCGAGATCGACACGCTCGCGCTCGCGCGGCGCGCCTTCGGGTTTCGATCGAACAAGCTCGGCGCGCTCGCCGCGGAGCTCGGCATCCCGCACGCGCGCGCGCACCGCGCCGAGGACGACGCGCGCGCGACGATGGCGCTCTTCTTCCGGCTCGTCGCCGAGCTCGAGCCCGCGACGCTGGGGGATCTCTCGGCCGTGAAGGTAGGCGGGCGCGCGGCGCGGCCCGACGTGGTCGACGCGTGCAGGGCGGCCGTCGGCGCGGCGCCGCTCGCGCTGCGCTACCGTCGCTCGGGGCGGTCGGCCGAGGAGCTGCGCTTCGTGGTCACCGCGGTCGAGATCGCCGACTCCGGCGCGACGGTCGTCGGGTACACCTTGCCTGGGCGCGCGCGCCGCGTGCTGCTCGCCCACCGCATCGTCGCGGTCGGGCCCGCTGGCCTGGCATTAGGTTTCGTTCATCCTCGAACTGTCCGCGGGCGGCGCGCCTCCGACGAGGGCATGGTCGGGACCGCGTCGATGGGTGCACCGCATAGCAAGATCCCTGGAGCGCCCGCGCGCCTCTCGTCCGACCCTGCCGCGCTGCTCGCGCGGGCCGCGGGAGGGCGCGATGTCGCCCTAGGGAAGCTCGCGCGGCTCGCGCGCGGCCTCTCGGCGTACGCCCTCGGCGCCGACGTCGAGGAGAAGCTGCTGCGCCTGAGGGCGCTCGGCGTCATCGACGCCTCGCCGACGTCCACGCAGCTCGCCGTCGGCAGCGTCGACATGCTGCGCTTCTGGATCAACCCGGCCGCGGCCGATTACTACGAGGCCCGCGGGATCAATTACGCGTTCCACCAGGTGCTGAGGTTCCTCGACGAGCCGGCGTCGCTCCTCGATCCCATCGGCCTGTTCAGCACGGAGGACGGCGTCATCGGGCACCTGATGCAGGTCGTCCACGCGAACCCTGTCTACGATCTGCAGCTCCTCTCGCTGTTCGACACGGGGCACGAGAACCTCGAGCGGCAGCTGCGCGACATGGTCGCGGGCACGCACCCACGCGCGGTGTCGATCTCCGCCATCGTGGAGGAGGCCGACTACCACGCCCGGCTGCTCGAGTTCGTCGTCGCGTGGCGTCGCGATCCGAGCGTCCCGCCGCTCGTGCGCAGCAACGTGGCGGCGAGGGAGGAGCTGTCGGCCCTCGACCGGACGTTCGGCTCGCTGACGACGTCGATGCGCTATTTCTCACGCCTCCCGACGACGCCGCTCGGCGGCGCGCGCCACCTGCTCTCGACGCGGCGGTTCCCCGCGCACCTCGGCGAGCCCTGAGGAGCGCGCGGCTTGCGCCGGGGCGCCCGCTCCTCGATGCTGCCGCGATGAGCACGCTCCAGAGGGACGGCGCCCCGTCGCTCGACTTCGAGATCCACTCTCCGACCGGCGCCACGGTGGGCGGCGTCGTCCTCACGCACGGGTACGCGGAGCACCGTCGGCGCTACGGAGAGGTCACGAAGGCGCTCGTCGCGCGGGGGCTCGTGGTCGCCAGCTACGATCTGCGCGGGCACGGCCGGAGCCTCGGCCCGCGAGGGCACATCTCCGCGTTCTCCGAGTACCTCGACGATCTGTTCGCGCTCCGCTCGGCGCTCCGCAAGGAGCCGGCGTTCTCCGGGGTGGAGCGGCCGGTGCTCGTGGGCCACAGCCTCGGAGGGCTCATCACGTTCCATGCGCTGCTCCGCGACGAGGCCGCGTGGCGCGGCGCGCTGCTCTCGTGCCCGTTCTTCGGGCTGAAGCTCGAGGTGCCCGCGGTCAAGCGCTGGGCGGCCGTCGCGATGGCGAGGATCGTGCCGACGTTCGGGCTGCCGTCGGGCCTGCGCGGCGTGGACGTCACGCACGATCTCGACAAGGCGCGCGAGTACGACGAGGATCCAGAGAACCTCAAGAAGGCGACGGCGCGGTGGTTCACCGAGACGATGGCGGCGCAGCAGCGGGCGCTGTCGGACGCGCACCTGGTCACCGTTCCGCTCGTCGTGCATCACGGCGCGGAGGATCCGATCGCCGCGCCGGACGCGTCGCGCCGCGTGTTCGAGCGGGTCGGATCGAAGGACAAGAAGTACGAGCTGCTCGACGGCCAGCGGCACGAGATCTGGAACGAGATCGAGCGCGCGCGCTGGATCGCGCTGGCGGCCGACGAGGTCGCGCGGCTCGCGCGCGCCTCCTGACCCCCGCGGGCGCGCCCGGTTGACGGCGCGCGGGCGACCCTCCACGGTTCGCTCATGGGTGACGACGGGCGCTCGGGACCGCAGCTCGTGCTCGGCGTCGTCTCGGGCGACGCGTCCGCGCGCGCGTCCGCGGAGCTCCTGTGCGCGGAGCTCGGCGCCGCGGCAGGCGCGTCGATCTCGTCGCGCCTGTTCCCGAGCTATGTCGCGCTGACGGACGCCGCCGCGTCGGGGGCCGCCGCGATCGTGTGGGCCCCGCCGCTCGTCGCGCTCGAGCTCGAGGCGCGCGGCGCGGCGACGGTGGTCGCGTGCTCCCGGCGACGCTCCGGCTCGACGTACCACGCGGCCCTGTTCACCCGCCGCGAGCTGCGCCTCTCGTCGCTCGCCGAGCTCCGCGGGCGCTCGATCGGGTGGGTCTCGCGGCAGAGCCTCTCGGGGCACATCGTCCCGCGCGCGTACCTGATCGCGAACGGCGTCGATCCCGATCTGGTGTGCGGGGCGCAGCGCTTCTACGAGAACCACTCCGCGGTGGTGCGGGCGGTCGCCGGCGGCGCGTGCGACGTGGGCGCGACGTTCGCGAACCTCGATCCGTCCACGCGCGCGATCCGTGACGCCGGGTGGAACGACGTCGGCGTGCGGGTCGACGCGTTCGAGGTGCTCGGCGTGACGGGCGCCATCCCGGCGGACGCGATGGCGCTCTCGACCCGGCTCCCCGAGCGGGTGCGCGCGGCCGTGACGGGCGCGCTCATCGGGCTTCCGGTGACGGCCCGCGGGGCGCTCCGCGCGCTCTTGCACGCCGACGCGCTCGAGCGGCCGACGGCCGAGTGGCGCCGGGCGTTCGACGCGCTCCGAGGGCTGCCGGCCCGCATCCACGCGTCGTCGCGTCCCCCCGCGTGAGCGCGCCGCGCCGTGATACCGTGGCTCCGTGCGTGGTGTGACTCGCGGCGCGGTCGGGCTCGGGCTGATGGCCATCGGCGCCGTCGTCGCGCTGCGGGCTCGGTCGACGGCGCCGGGAGGCGCTCCCGCGCAGACGCCGGCGAGCAAGCCGCCGAGCTCCGTCACCGCGCGGCGCCCCGTCCCGCCTCGTCCGCCGCTCCCTGCGGCCCGCCCCTCCGTGTCCGGCGGCGCGGTCGTGTTCGGCGCCGCGTGGGGGAGCGGGCCGTCGGAGCTCGGTCGCAGCGCCGCGCGCGAGTCGTCGCCGATGGCGCCGATGAGCTTCGTGCCCGGTCCGGCGGGGCAAGCGCTCGTGCTCGATCAGGTCAACCAGCGCGTGCAGCTCGTGGAGGGCGGCCGGGTGGTGCGATCGATCCCGCTGCCGTCCGAGACGTTCGACGACGTGGCAAGGCTCGCAGGCGGGCGCGTCGCGGCGCTCGATCGCCTGGTCGCGCGCAGCGTCGCCGTCGTCGGGCCGTCGGGCGAGGTCGAGCGGGAGATCTCGCTCGCGGGCGGCGAGATCGAGCGGGCAGGGGACGTGACCTCCCTCCACGCGCGCGCCGACGGACTGTGGGTCGAGGTCGACCATGATAGACTCGTCAGGATCGCAGACGGGGCCGGCGCGCCCGCCGAGTCGCGGAGCGTCGTGCCAGGCCGCTTCTCGGCCGACGGCGCCTCATGGCTCCGCGCGCGCGTCGACGCCGATCGGGGGGTGACCGTGACGTCCACCCCGCGCGCCGGCGGGCCCCCTGAGCAGGCGCGGGTGGTGTTCGCGCTCCCGGTGCTCTCGGTAGCGGCGCTGGAGAGCGACGCCACGGGGCGCGTCCTGCTCGTCGCGACGACGATCGACGAGGCTCCCGTCGCGCCGTACGACGTGCTCCGCGTCGAGGAGACGCTCGTCGTGCTCGACCGCCAGCTCGCGGAGCTGCGCCGGATCGCGCTCCCTGCGAAGACGACGCCCGAGGAGCAGCTCGTGCGGTATCGCGTCGGGCCGGACGGCGCGCTCTACTCTCTCTCGCTCGACGACCAGGGCGCCACCCTGCGGAGGATCGACCCATGATGAAGTCCGCCCACGCAGCCTGGATCGGGGCGACGCTCGGCGTCGCGGCGCTCACCCTGGCGGGGGACGTCGCGGCGCTGCAGCCGCTCAGCCGCGACGAGATCATCGCCCGCGCGAAGACGGTCGTCGGCTACTCCTACTGGTGGGGGCACGGCAAGTGGCGCACCGACGGCGCGCAGCACGGCTCGTGCTCGGGCAGCTGCCCCAGCTGCTCGCACTCCGGCAGCTACGGCGCCGACTGCTCCGGGTTCGTCGGCAAGGCCTGGCAGGTCCCGTCGCCGAGCCCCGTCACGCAGGAGCAGTCGCCGCACTACACGACGTGGAGCTACGCGGGCTCGTCGTCGATGTGGGGGCCGATCTCGAAGACCGCGGGCAAGCGCGGCGACGCGTACGTCTACAACTCGGGCGGCGCGGGCCACATCTTCCTCTTCGAGGGCACCACCAACTGGAGCTACGTGAAGGCGTACGAGTGCAAGGGGTGCTCGTACGGCTGTGTCTACGGCACGCGTGAGCTCTCGGCCGTGTACTCCGGGCGCCGCCGCGCCGCCGTCACCGACGTCGTCGACACGGACGGCGACGGGGTGCCCGACGACAAGGACAATTGCGACACCGTCGACAACAAGGACCAGAAGGACACCGACGGCGACAAGAAGGGCGACGCCTGCGACACCGACGACGACGGCGACGGCGATCTCGACACGAAGGACAACTGTCCGCTCGCCAAGAACCCCGACCAGATCGACACCGACAAGGACAAGAAGGGCGACGCGTGCGACACGGACGACGACGGCGACGGCGTCCTCGACGCGAAGGACGTCTGCCCGCTCGTCGCTGACAAGTCCCAGCAGGACACCGACAAGGACAAGCAGGGCGACGCCTGCGACGACGACGACGACGGCGACGGCGTCAAGGACGCCGCGGACAACTGCCCGGTCGTCGCCAACAAGGACCAGGCCGACAGCGACGGGGACGGGCGGGGCAACGCGTGCGACGGCGACGACGACGGCGATGGGTTCCCCGACGCTACGGACAACTGCCCCAAGGTCGCCAACAAGGACCAGGCCGATCTCGACGCCGACCAGCTCGGCGACGCGTGCGACGACGACCGGGACGGGGACGGCGCGCCCGACGCCAAGGACAACTGCCCCGACGATCCCAACAAGGACCAGGCCGACGCGAACCACGACGGCGTCGGCGACGCGTGCGAGGGCGATCTCGATGGGGACGGCGTGCCCAATGATCGCGACAGCTGCCCCGCCGCCGCGAACCCCGGTCAGGAGGACGACGACGGCGACGGCGCGGGCGACGCGTGCGACGACGATCGCGACGGCGACGGCGTGTCGAACGCGAAGGACAACTGCCCCGACTACCCCAACGCCGGCCAGGAGGACGTCTGCCACGACGGGGACAGCGGGCTCGACCCGACCGGCGGCAAGGATCTCGAGCTGACCCTCGCGCCCACCGCCAGCGAGGAGGCCGGAGGCTGCGGGGTGTCGCCGCCCGGCGGATCGCGCGACAGCGGCCTCGGGCTGATGGGCCTCGGGTTGCTGCTGGTGCTCGGCGGGCGAAGGGAGCGTCGCTCGTGAGGCGGGCGCTCGCGGCGTCGGCCGTCTCGCTCTCGCTGCTCGCCGCGTGCGGCGCGGGCGACGGGGCCGACGACGAGGTCACGGACGAGGTCGCGCTCCCGCTCGCCGCCCACTGCAGCGTCAACGTCGTGGGCAAGGGAACGAAGGACGTCGAGTCCGACTACCTGCCGCACGTGGTGCACTGTGAGAACGGCGGCGCGCCGTTCGAGGCGCTGAAGGCGCAGGCCATCGCGGCGCGCACCTACCTGTACTACAAACTGAAGAAGGGCACGTCCATCACGGACGGTCAGGGCGACCAGGTCTACTCGTGCGGCAGCGGCCCCACGGCGGCGCAGATCAAGGCCGTGAAGGACACCGCGGGGCAGGTGCTGCAGTACCAGGGCACGACGATCGCAGGGTTCTTCGTCGCCGGCGCGCAGCAGAGCCCTCCGTCGTGCAAGGGCAAGACGGGCGCCGCGACCGAGAAGTACGTCACCTACAACGAGGGCCTCACGGGCTCGAAGGTGCACCAGACCTCGCTCGGCTGGATCAGCCCGACCAACAAGGAGAACCGCGGCTGCATGTCGCAGTGGGGCGCGCGCTGCCTGGACGCCGCGGGGCGCACGTCGACGAGCATCCTGAAGTTCTACTACGGCGCTGACATCTCCATCGTCACCGCGAGCGGCAGCTGCGTGGGCGGCGACAAGGACGGCGACGGGGTCGCGGACGCGAAGGACAACTGCCCGAGCGCCGCGAACGCGAGCCAGCTGGACACCGACAAGGACAAGAAGGGCGACGCGTGCGACGACGACGACGACGGAGACGGCGACGAGGACGGCGCCGACAACTGCTCGCTCGTGAAGAACGCGGACCAGGCGGACCTCGACAAGGACAAGAAGGGCGACGCGTGCGACAGCGACGACGACGGGGACGGCGTGCCCGACGCCAGCGACAACTGCCCGCGCAACACCAACCAGTCGCAGCTCGACTCTGACAAGGACAAGAAGGGCGACGCGTGCGACGACGACGACGACGGGGACGGCGTGCCCGACGCCAGCGACAATTGCCCGCTCACGAAGAACGCCGACCAGGCCGACGCCGACAAGGACGGGAAGGGCGACGCCTGCGAGACCGACGACGACGGGGACGGCGTGCCCGACGCCGCCGACGTCTGCCCGAAGGTCGCCGACCCAGACCAGGCCGACGCCGACAAGGACAAGAAGGGCGACGCGTGCGACGACGACGACGACGGGGACGGCGCGCCCGACGCCACCGACAACTGCCCGGCGCTCGCGAACGCTGATCAGGCCGACGACAACGAAGACGGCACGGGCGACGCTTGTCAGCTCGACGAGGACGGCGACGGCGAGCCGGACGTCAGCGACAACTGCCCCGGCGTGGAGAACCCCGATCAGTCCGACAGCGACGGGGACGGCCGCGGCGACGCGTGCGACGCGCCGCCAGCGAAGCCGCCGATCGACGACGACCGCGAGCCGGCGGGCGGGCAGGGGGTCGTCGTCACTGTCACGCCGAACGAGACGGAGGCGTCGGGCGGCTGCGGCGTCTCGCGCGGCAGCGGGGGCGCGGGCGCCCTCTCGCTGGTCGCGGTCGCGTGGCTCGCCTCCCGCCGTCGCCGCCGGGCCTGACGGTCACTCCTCGGGCAGCGGCTGCAGCGTCACCTCGAGCGCGATGGGCTCGTCGCCCGCGGTGACGACGCGGTCCCACGGGAAGTACCCTGCGCGCTCGACGGAGACGTGGTGGGGGCCCTTCGTCAGCTTGAGGCCGTACCGCGACACCAGGCCGAGATCGCCGACCACGATGTCGTCGACGATCACGGTCGCGTCCCGGGGCGCGCCGACCAGCTTGACCTTGCCCGTCGTCGGTCGCGCCCCGGCGCAGCCCGCGAGGAGCAGGAGCGAGAGGGTGAGCGCGCGCGTCACTCCCACTCGATCGTCGCGGGGGGCTTCGACGAGATGTCGTAGACGACGCGGTTGACGCCGCGCACCTCGTTGATGATCCGGGTCGAGAGCGTCGCCAAGAGGTCGTGCGGCAGCCGCGCCCAGTCCGCGGTCATGCCGTCGCTCGACTCGACGGCGCGGAGCGCGATGCACTCGTCGTACGTCCGCTCGTCGCCCATCACGCCGACGCTGCGCACCGGCAAGAGGACCGCGAACACCTGCCACAGCGACGCGTACAGGCCGGAGCGACGCACCTCCTCCTGCACGATCGCGTCGGCCTTGCGGAGAACGGAGAGCCGCGCCTCCGTCAGCGCGCCGAGGCAGCGGACCGCGAGGCCGGGGCCGGGGAACGGGTGGCGATCGAGCACGTCGGCGGGCAGGCCGAGCTCGCGCCCGACCGCGCGCACCTCATCCTTGAACAGCTCGCGCAGCGGCTCGACGAGCGACAGGTGCATCCGCTCCGGCAGCCCGCCGACGTTGTGGTGGCTCTTGATGACGGCGCTCGGCCCCTTGAACGACACGCTCTCGATGACGTCGGGGTACAGCGTGCCCTGCACGAGGAACCGCGCGTCGTCGACGGCCTTCGCCTCCGCCTCGAAGACCTCGATGAACACGCGGCCGATGATCTTCCGCTTCTGCTCGGGATCGGTGACGCCGGCGAGCGCGTCGAGGAACCTCGCCCGCGCGTCGACGCGGACCACCTTCATCTCGAACCGCCCCGCGAAGAGCTTGACGACCTCGTCGGCCTCGCCCTCTCGCAGCAGGCCGTTGTCGACGAAGATGCACGTGAGCCTGTCGCCGATCGCCTTGTGGACGAGGAACCCCGCGACCGATGAGTCGACGCCGCCCGAGAGCCCGCAGATGACGTGGCCGCTCGCGCCGACCTTGTCGCGGATGGCCTGCACCGCCTCGTCGGCGAAGGCCGCGCTCGTCCATGACGGCGAGAGCCCCGCCACGTCGAAGAGGAACGCCTCGAGCAGCTCGCCGCCGCGCGGGGTGTGCGCGACCTCGGGGTGGAACTGGAGCCCGTAGATCTTCTTCGTCACGTCGGCGACGGCGCAGAACGGCGTGCTCGGCGAGGTCGCGAGCGTCGTGAAGCCGGGCGGCATCGCCTCGACGCGGTCGCCGTGGCTCATCCACACCGTCAGCTTGTCGCCCTTCGCGAACCTCCCGAACACGCCCACGGGCTCGTCGACGGTGATCTCGGCCGCGCCGTACTCGCGCTCGCTCGCCCGCGCGACCGCGCCGCCGGCCGTGTGCGCGAGCAGCTGCACGCCGTAGCAGATGCCGAGGATCGGTACGCCGAGATCGAAGAGGCGCGGATCGACCTGCGGCGCGCCGTCGGCGTACACGCTCGAGGGGCCGCCGGAGAGGATGATGGCGGACGGCGCCCTCGCGCGGAGCTCGTCGAGCGGCAGGAGGCACGACGCGATCTCGCAGTAGACGTGCGCCTCGCGCACGCGGCGCGCGATCAGCTGCGTGTACTGCGAGCCGAAATCGAGCACGAGCACCAGATCGGTCTTCGACATGGCGCGCGGCTATCACGGCGGGGATGAAGCGGGTACCGCGAGCGCCGCGCTCACGCGAGCGGGCCGGTGGCGCGCTCGACCGCGCCGAGGAGCGCGCCCGACGCGACGAGCCCGCGCACCGCCTCGATGTCTCGGTAGAGCGGGCGGTCGTCCTCGTACGGCGCGACGAGCTCGCGCACGAGCGACACTGCGGCGCGGACGCCAGCGGACGGCGACAGCGGCGCGCGCTGGTCGACGCCGGCGGCGGCGGTCATCACCTCGATCGCGAGGGCGCGCTCGACGTTGGCGAGCACCTGGGAGAGCTTGCGCGCGCTGATGCTGCCCATGGAGACGTGGTCCTCCTTGCCGGCCGACGACGGGATGCTGTCGATGCTGGCGGGGTGGCAGAGCACCTTGTTCTCGCTGACGAGCGAGGCGCTCGCGACCTGGGCGATCATGAACCCCGAGTGCAGCCCGCTGTCCTTCGCGAGGAAGGGCGAGAGACCGCTCGACAGCGCGGGGTTCACCAGCTGCTCGACCCTGCGCTCGGAGACGTTGGCGAGCTCGGCGGTCGCCATCGCGGCGAGATCGAGCGCGAACGCGAGCGGCTGGCCGTGGAAGTTGCCGCCCGAGACGAGGTCGGCCGCGCCCTCGTCGTCGAGGAACACGAGCGGGTTGTCGGTCACGCTGTTGATCTCGGTGAGCAGCACCGCGTGCGCCCACGCGAGCGCGTCGCGGCTGGCGCCGTGCACCTGCGGCATGCAGCGGAACGAGTAGGCGTCCTGCACGCGCGCGCAGTCCCTGTGGCTCTCCATGATCGCGCTGTCGGCGAGCAGCGCGCGGAGGTTCCTCGCGGTGGCGAGCGCGCCCGGGTGCGGCCGCAGCCCCACGATCCGCTCGTCGAACGGCCGCGCGGATCCCTTGTTGGCCTCGAGGCTCATCGCGCCCGAGATGTCCGCGACCGTCGCCAGCCGCTCGGCCGCGAGCACCGACAGCGAGCCGAGCGCGGCCATCAGCTGCGTGCCGTTGATCAGCGACAGGCCCTCCTTCGCCTGGAGGCAGAGCGGCGTGAGCCCGGCCTGGCGGAGCGCCGCGCCTCCGTCGACGTAGCCCGCGGGGGTGAGCACCTCGCCCTCGCCGGTGAGCACGAGCGCGAGGTGCGCGAGCGGCGCGAGATCGCCCGACGCCCCGACGCTGCCCTGGCCCGGCACGCGCGGGGTCACGCCGCGGTTGAGCAGCTCGATCAACAAATCTATCACGGCCTCGCGCACGCCCGACGCGCCGAGCGCGAGCACCTGCGCGCGCAGCAGCATCATCGCGCGCACCTCGCCGCGCGACAGATCGGGCCCCACGCCCGCGGCGTGGCTCCGCACGAGGTTCTGCTGCAGCGCGCGGACGTCGCCCTCGTCGATGCGCGTCTCGGAGAGGAACCCGAACCCCGTGTTGACGCCGTACACGCGCGGCGCGGCGTCGCCCGCGTCGGCGACGGCGTCGATGGCCTGGCGCGCGGCGCGCACCCGCGCCCTCGCGTCGCCGTCGAGCCGCACCGGGCGGTCGCGCAGGGCGACGTCCTCGAGATCTCGGAGGGTGATCGGGCGGCCCACCTCGACGTGCGTGCTCATCGCGCGCGGCTGTACCATGACGCCGCGCGGGGCGTGGACGCTGCAAATTCCTCGGTGTGGTAGAGCGCGCGCGACAGCCCATGAAGCTCCGCGAGACCAACGTCGCCCGCCTCTCGTCGCGCCCGTTCGACGTGCTCGTGGTGGGCGGCGGCATCAACGGCGCGGTGGCCGCGGCGTGCCTCGCGGCGCGCGGCGCGAAGGTCGCGCTGATCGACAAGGGCGACTTCGCGTCGTCGACGAGCCAGGAGTCGTCGAACCTCGCGTGGGGCGGCATCAAGTACCTGGAGACGCTCGAGGTCGGCCTCGTGCGCAAGCTCTGCCTCTCGCGCAACCACCTCGTGCGCAGCTACCCGTCGACGGTGCAGGAGATCCGCTTCTACGTCACCTTGGCGCGCGGGTTCCGGCACGGGCGCTGGGCGCTGTTCCTCGGAACGCTCTTCTACTGGCTGCTCGGCGGCCTGGCGACGCGCGCGCCGCGGCTGCTCGGCACGCGGCAGATGGGCGACGACGAGCCCGCGCTCTTGCTCGACGAGAGCCAGGGCGGCGTCGAGTACTCGGACGCGTACCTGCACGACAACGACGCGCGGTTCGTGTGGAACTTCATCCGCTCCGCGCTCGATCACGGCGCCGCGTGCGCGAACTACGTCGAGTCGACGGCAGCGCGGCGCGGCGGCGCGGGCTGGCTCGTCGACGCGCGCGATCTCTCCACGGGCGCGGCGCTCACGGTCGAGGCGCGCGTGCTCGTCAACGCGTGCGGGCCGCTCGTCGATCGCTACAACGAGGTCGTCGGGCAACAGACGGCGCACCGGCACCTGCTCTCGAAGGGCATCCACCTCATCGTGCCGCGGGTGAGCAAGAACCACCGCGTGCTCAGCTTCTTCGCCGACGACGGCCGCCTGTTCTTCGTCATCCCGATGGGCCCCCGCACCTGCATCGGCACGACCGACACGCGCGTCGACGATCCCGGCGTGCGGATCACGAGCGACGATCGGCGCTTCGTGCTCGACAACATCAACAAGCGCCTGCGCTTGCCGCGCCCGCTCACCGAGGCGGACGTGATCGCCGAGCGCTGCGGCGTCCGGCCGCTCGCCGTCCCGCGCGGCGCGTCGAGCGGCAAGGATTTCCTCCAGCTCTCCAGGAAGCACGCGCTCGACGTCGATCGCGACGCGCGGCACGTCAGCGTCTTCGGCGGCAAGCTCACCGACTGCCTCAACGTCGGCGAGGAGATCGCCTCGACCGTCGCGTCGATGGGCGTCTCCTTGCCGCACCCTGCGCGGCGCTGGTACGGCGAGCCCGGCGACGACGTGCGCGACGAGTTCTTCCACCAGGCGCGCCTGATGGAGCTCGACGCCCTGACGTCGCCGTCGTCGAGCGAGCAGCTCTCGACGCGCCTCTGGCGCCGCTACGCCGCCGCCGCGCTGCCGATGCTCGAGGAGATCCGGCGCGACCCCGCGATGGCAGAGCTCCTGATCGAGGGCGCCGAGTACGTCCGCTGCGAGATCGAGCACGCGGCGCGGCGCGAGATGATCGAGCGGCTCGACGATTTTCTCCGCAGGCGCTCGAAGATCGCGCTCGTCACCCGGCGCGACGACATCCTCTCGGCGCCGGGGCTGCGTGAGGCTTGTGAGATCCTCTTCGGCGACGACGCCGAGGCCAGGCTCGCCGAGTACCGCGAGGCTACGCGCGCGGCGGGGGCGTGACGCGCGCGGCGCCGGGCGGGACGAGCGCGCCCGAGCTGACGACGACGCGCGCGCCGGGACACGCCGCGCGCACCGCGGGCTCGATCACGCCACGGGTCGTCAGCGTCGCGCCAGGGCAGCCGGAGCAGCACCCCGCGAGGTGCAGGCGCACGTCGTCGCCCTCCACGGCCACCAGGTACAGCTCGCCGCCGTCGACCTCGACCATCGGGGCGACGACCGTCGACAGCGCTGTGAGGACGGCTTGGCGATCGGCCACGTTGAGGGCGGCGACCGTACCACGGCGCACCGCGTGAACCCAACATCGGGGCGTCGAGCGGCTATCTTTCTCGGCCCGCGGGCTCTATGTCGACGGGGCTCCCGTGGCGAACTTCGTGCTGCCGTTCGAGGCTCCCTTCGTCGATCTCCAGGACCGCGTGCGCGAGCTGCGCGCCGCGGCCGAGCGCGATCCGTCGCTGCTCGGCCAGCTCGCGGCACTCGAGGAGAGCGCGGCCGTCCTCGCGCGCGACGTGTTCACCAAGCTCTCACCGATCGAGAAGGTGCAGCTCGCGCGGCACCCGATGCGCCCCTACATGGGCGACTACGTCTCGCGCCTGTGCGGCGATCTCGTCGAGCTGTCGGGCGACCGGCGCTTCGCCGACGACGCGTCGATCGTCGCCGGGCTGGCGACGCTCCGCGGCCGCAGCGTCGCCGTCGTCGGCCAGCAGAAGGGCCGCAACACGAAGGAGAACGTCCGCCGCAACTTCGGCATGCCGAACCCGGAGGGCTACCGCAAGGCCGACCGCGTGTACCAGCTCGCCGATCGCTTCGGCCTGCCGATCGTCACGTTCATCGACACGCCCGGCGCGTACCCGGGCATCGGCGGAGAGGAGCGCGGGCAGGGCGAGGCCATCGGCGCGTGCATCCACACGCTGTCGCGCGTGCGGGTGCCGGTCGTGGCGGTCGTCATCGGCGAGGGCGGCTCGGGCGGCGCGCTCGCGCTCGGCGTCGCGAACCGCGTGATGATGCTCGAGTACGCGTGGTACTCGGTCATCTCGCCGGAGGGGGGCGCGGCGATCCTGTGGAAGGACGGCGGCCGCGCGGCCGACGCGGCGACCCAGCTGAAGCTCACCGCGCCCGATCTGCTCCAGCTCGGCGTCGTCGAGCGCGTGATCGAGGAGCCGCCTGGCGGCGCGCACCAGGACCACGCGCGCGCCGCGGCGCTCGTCGGTGACGCGGTGTCCTCGGCGCTCGACGAGCTGTCCTCGCTGTCGCCGGACGCGCTGCGCGAGGACAGGTACGCCCGCTTCCGCAGGCTGGGCGACGCCGCGATCGCGGGCTGACTTGCCTCGCCGCGCGCGCGGCCTACGATCGCGAGGATGGCGCGCGACTCCAGGCCTCCCGGGTACGACATGGCCTACCAGCCCGCGCGACCCCGCCGCTTCGGCCGCTCGTGGCGCGCGTGCCTGCCGGCGTACGGCTACCTCGCGGCGTGCGTCGCCTTCGCCGCCTTCGTCGCGCACGGTCACACGGCCGCGCCGGGCACGATCGCGCACACCTGGGTCATCGAGGCGAGCGCCGGCCGCGCGCTGCCGTCCGCGACGTTCGCGCTCGTCGTCGTGCTCGCGGGCGTCGCCGCCGTCGTGCAGGCGCACCTCTGCGGCGTCACGGTGCGCCCCGACGGCATCGAGACGCTCGACACGGCGTTCCTCGGGTTCCCGCGGGTGCGCCACTACGCGTGGCCCGTGATCGACAGGCTCCGCTTCGATCTGTCGCCCAGGCTGGTGGGCGTCGAGCTGTGGGACCGCACGCGCGACTTCCTGCCCGAGGTCGAGGACAAGCAGGCGCTCGTCGAGGCGCTGACCGAGGTCGCAGAGGCGCGCGCGATCCCGTACCGGGGCTGACGCCGCCGCGCCCGCGCCGCCGGCTTGCGTCGCGCCGCGCCCGAGCGATACGGTGGCCCATGGCCGGCGCCCGCGACGACACCCGCCGCGCGCCCGCGCCCGCCCCCACGCTGCTCCGGCGGAGGGCCGAGGCCCGGGCCGAGACCGTCGAGGAGCTGGTCGAGCGGTTCGTCCGCGGGCGCGTGCGGGTCCCCTCGTTTCAGCGGGGGCTGCGCTGGGGCGCGAGCGACGTCACGGATCTCTTCGACAGCGTCTACCGCGGCTACCCCATCGGTTCACTGTTGCTGTGGCAGCGGCGCGCCCCGGCCGCCAGGGTGACGGCGGGGCCGCTCTCGATCGACGCGCCCGAGACGGAGGCGTGGTGGGTCGTCGACGGCCAGCAGCGCCTGACCGCCCTCGCGGCCAGCCTCGCCCGCCCGCTCCCGCTCCCGGCGCACCCGGCCGATCCCTACGTGGTGTACTTCGACCCTGCTGGCCAGCGCTTCCTGTCGCCCGAGAAGGGCCGCGCGCCGCCGTCCGAGTGGGTGCCCGCGCCGCTGTTGCTCGACGCGTCGAGGCTGAGCGAGTGGATCGTCGCGTGGCCTCACTTCGCGGACGCGGCGCTCCGGTCGGCGGTGTTCGACGCCGGGCGACGCCTGCGCGAGTACTCGGTGCCGCTGTACGTCGTGGACACAGACGACGAGGGCGTGCTCCGGGAGATCTTCTACCGCGTCAACAGCGCCGGCAAGCGCCTGAAATGGGCCGAGGTGCACGACGCGCTGTTCGGTCAGCCGGACGCGCGGCCTGGATCACTTGCGGAGCTGTCGACCGAGATCGCCAAGCTTCACATGGGCACGCTCGACCACGCGACCCTGCTCTCGTGCCTGCTCGCGCTCCGGGGGATGGATGTGACCCGCACCCTCGCGGAGCACCGGCGCCGTGATCCCGCGGCGCTCGACGGCGCGGTGGCCGCGTGTCTCCCGGTGCTGGCGAGGGTGTTGAGCTTCCTCCGCGAGAGCGCCGACATCTCTCACGTGCGCCTGCTCCCGCGCGCGCTGCCGCTCGCCCCGCTCACTCGCTTCTTCGCGCTGCACCCCGAGCCGAAGGCCCGCACCCGGCAGCTGCTCACGCGGTTCTGCTGGCGGTTGTTCCTCGGCGACGGCGGCCTCGACGAGCGCGTCGTCGCGCGCCGGGGGGTGACAGTGATCGAGCCGGGCACGGAGGAGGTGAGCGCGCAGCGCCTGCTGTCACTCGCGCCCGCGCAGCCAGCCTTCGTGGTGCCGGAGGCGGTCGACGCGCGCGCCGCTGGCACCCGGGTCGCGATGGTCGCGCTCTCGCTCGCCGCGCCGAGGCACCTCGGCACGGGCGAGGTCATCGACGTCGCATCCCTCCTCGAGGCAGAGGCGGGGAGGGCGCTGCGATCCGTGATCGAAGGCGAGCGCAGCCCCGGCGCTCGCTCGCCCGCCGGGCGCGCGCTGCACCCATCCGTCCGCGCGTTGCCTGGGGTGTTGCGGGGGCGGTGCGCAGAGGCGCGCGCCGCGCGCGAGCTCCTCGACAGCCACCTCGTCGGCGCGGCCGCGGCCCGGGCGCTGGCGCGGGGCGACACCGACGGGTTCCTTGCCGCGCGTCGGCGAGATCTCTCGAGGGCGGTGGACGATCTCGGAGACCGCCTCGCCGCGTGGGGCCGCTCCTCGCGGGTCTCCGTCGACGGGCTCCTCCGGTGGCCGAGCGGGGGCCCGTGACCCGTACGCTGGGTGTGTTCCTCGGGGGTGTGGACGTGGGGCGGCTCAGCCGTCGGGAGCCGCGAGGCGCTGAGTTTCGCCTCGGCGCCGCGTACAAGCGGCTGCCCCGGCGCCCGGTGCTCGGGCAGCGCTTCGAGGACGATCTCGACCAGGTGTCGCGGGGCAAGCGCGGCGCGCTCCCGCCCTTCTTCGCGAACCTGCTGCCCGAAGGGCCGCTGCGCGCGCTGCTCGAGGCGCGCCTGTCGCTCACCCGGGCGGACGATTTCGCGCTCCTCGACGCGGTCGGGACGGACCTGCCGGGCGCGCTCACGCTGCGCTTCGTCGACGACGGCCCGGAGGAGCCCGCCGCGCCGGTCGACGGGCTGGCGGAGCCGCTCCTTCCAGCGTCGCCGCGGGGCGCGGACGAGGGGCTCCGGTTCTCGCTCGCGGGCGTGCAGCTGAAGTTCTCGATGCTGCGCGACGGCGTCCGCTTGACCCTCCCTGCGCGCGACGAGGCCGGCCGGTGGATAGTGAAGGTCGGGTCTGCCCAGTGGCCAGGCCTGTGCGAGAACGAGTACTCGATGATGGAGTGGGCGCGCGCGTGCGGGCTCGACGTGCCCGAGTGTCGCCTCCACTCCATCCGCGACGTCGCGGGCCTGCCGGCGGCGTGCCTCGCGGGAGGCGAGCTCGTCCTCGCGGTCCGCCGCTTCGACCGTGTCGACGGGGGCCGGGTGCACCAGGAGGACTTCGCGCAGGCGGTCGGCCTCGCGCCCGAGCACAAGTACGACCACCTCAGCTACGCGGACATCGCGAGGCTGAGCGTCGCCTTCACGGACTCGGACGCGGCCTTCGACGAGGTCGTGCGGCGGGTGGCGTTCGTCGTCGCCAGCGGCAACAACGACGCGCACATGAAGAACTGGTCGCTCGTCTACCCTGACGGCGTGTCAGCCCGGCTCGCGCCGCTCTACGACCAGGTGAGCACGGTGGCCTGGCCGGCGCTCGACCGCCGCCTCGCCCTCGCGCTCGCGCACAAGAAGCGCTTCGCCGAGGTGGGCGAGGAGGAGTTTCGGGCGCTCGCCGTTCACTGTGAACAGTCGCCCGACCGCGCAGCGCGCGTGCTCGCGGAGGCGCTCGTGAGCTTCCGCGAGGCGTTCGAGACCTGCTCGCGCGATCTGCCGCTGCCGGAGGATCACCGCCGCGCGCTCCGGGAGCACTGGGCCTCCGTCCCGCTGCTTCGCGCGCACGGCTACGCGCCGTCGGGCGCTCGCGCGACCGGGCGACGACGGCGCCGGTGACCGGGCCGGGCTTGCGGGCTCGCGGCCCGTCGTTACCGATGTGCGGTGCTGCCGCTCTCCGCGCCCGCCGTCCGTGCGCGCCCCCTCGTCACGTGGGGCCTGCTCGCCGCCAACGTGCTCGCCTACTCCTCGAGCGCGGGCGCGGCGCAGGCGTGGGGGTTCGTGCCGGCGAGGTTCGTCGCGGAGCCGCTCGCCGCGCTGCCGACGATCTTCACCTCGATGTTCCTGCACGGCGGCCTGTTGCACCTGCTCGGCAACCTGTGGTTCCTGTACCTGTTCGGCGGCGCCGTCGAGGCGGCGCTCGGCCGCGCGCGCTTCCTCGCCTTCTACCTCTCGGCGGGCCTGGTCGCGGCGCTCGCGCAGCTCGTCAGCGATCCGTCGTCGGCGGTGCCGATGATCGGCGCGTCGGGCGCGATCGCGGGGGTGCTCGGCGGCTTCGCGCTCAGGTACCCGCGCGCGCCGGTCGCGATCATCACGCCGCTCCTGTTCTCGATCGAGCTGCCGGCCTTCGTGGTGGTCGGCGGGTGGTTCGCGATCCAGGTGCTGCTCGGGATCTCGTCGCTCGGCGAGCAGGCGGGCGTCGCGTTCTTCGCGCACGTCGGCGGGCTCGTGGCGGGCGTCGCGATGATGGCGCTCACGCCGCGCGAGCGACCGCGCGCCGTCTACGTGCTGCGGGGCACGCTCGACGACTGGACGCCGCCGTCACGCCGCGCGCCCCGCTGAGCGCCGTCGCGCCGCGGGGGCCGTGGTACGTGCGCGCGCACGATGACCCAGGTCGCCCCCGCACGTCACCTCGGCGCCGTCCGCTACGAGATCCGCGGCCCGCTGGCCCGCCGCGCGCTCGAGCTCGAGAAGCAAGGCTACGAGATCATCAAGCTCAACATCGGCAACCCGGCCGCGTTCGGGTTCCGCACGCCGGAGTCGATGCGCCTCGCGCTCATCGAGAACCTCGCGCAGTCGGAGGGCTACTGCCACCAGAAGGGCATCTTCCCCGCCCGCGAGGCCGTGGTGATGGAGACGCAGAGCAAGGGCATCCGCGGCGTGACGGCGGAGGACGTGTTCCTCGGCAACGGCGTGAGCGAGCTCATCCTGATGACCATGGAGGCGCTGCTCGAGCCGGGCGACGAGGTGCTCCTGCCCGCGCCCGACTACCCGCTCTGGACGGCCGCGGTGGTCATCACCGGCGCCACGCCCGTCTACTACTCGTGCCGCCCCGACGCCGCGTGCGTGCCGGATCCCGACGAGCTCGCGCTGCTCGTCACGCCGCGGACGAAGGCGATCGTGCTCATCAACCCGAACAACCCGACGGGCGCCGTCTACCCGCGGGAGGTGCTCTCCCGCATCGTGAAGATCGCCGAGCGCCACGATCTCGTGCTGTTCTCCGACGAGATCTACGATCGCATCCTGTACGACGGCGCCGAGCACGTGCCGGTCGCGACGCTGTGTGAGGGCGCGCTCTGCGCGACGTTCGGCGGCCTGTCGAAGGTCTACCGCGCGTGCGGGTTCCGCACGGGCTGGGTGTTCTTCAGCGGCAAGAAGCAGCGCGCGGAGCGCTACCTCGCGACCCTCGAGCTGCTCGCCAGCCTCCGCCTGTGCGCGAACGTGCCGGGCCAGTGGGCGGTGCAGACGGCGCTCGGCGGCGTGCAGAGCATCCACGAGCTCACCTCCGACACGGGCCGCCTCGGCAGGCAGCGACGCGCCGTGCTCCAGGGCGTCGCGCGCTCGCCGTACCTCCGGATCGTCCCGCCGCGAGGCGCCCTCTACGGGTTCGTCGGCGTGGACACCGACAAGGTGCGCGGGTTCGACGACGCGGCGTTCGCGATGGCGCTGCTCGAGGAGCAGCGCGTCCTCGTCGTGCCGGGATCGAGCTTCAACGTCCCGTACCGTGACCACTTTCGCGTGACCTTCCTGCCCGACGAAGAGACGCTGCGTGAGGTCTTCCGTCGCGTCGACGCGCTCCTCGACAAGCTCGCGCGCTGACCGGCGCTTGCGCTCGCCGGGCGGGGGTGGTGAGGTGACGCCTCGATGAGCCAGGCCGTCGACGCGGTCGTCCGCGAGCTGCTCGGCCCGCTGCTCTGCGCGCAGTCCTCGGGCGCGCGCTGGCGGCTCCTGTCGTGGGACGTGGATCAGGGCATCACGCTCACGCTCTCGCGGGGCGAGCGGCTCCTGTTCGTCGAGCTGTCGCCGCGCGACGACGCGGGCCCGGCGTTCGCGCGCACGCGCCGGTTCAACCTCACGGCGCGGCCCGCGTTCACGGGCGGCGCGCCGCTGTCGCCGGAGGAGCGCGCCGTCGTCACGCAGCTCGCGCAGCTCGTCGCCGCGCGCGAGGGCGCGCTCCCGGTCGTCGCCCGGCCCGCGGCCACGCGGCAGAGCCTCGTGCGGGAGATAGAGGTCGACCGCGTCCTCGTCGCCGAGGGGGCGGGGCACTACTACATCAACCCGTACGTCGGCTGCATGATCGGGTGTGAGTTTTGTTGGGCGGCGACGAACGCGGATCTCTCGAGGGCCCTGGAGGGGCTGCCCGAGCTCGCCTGGGGCCGCTGGGTCGACGTGAAGGTGAACGCGCCCGAGGTGCTGCGGCGGGAGCTGGCCGCGCACGAGCCGGGCGTCGTGCGTATGAGCCCCGTCGTCACGGATCCGTACCAGCCGCTCGAGCGCAAGTACCGTGTGACCCGTGGGTGCGTGCGCGAGCTCGGCGACGCGGGGTTCTCCCCCGCCATCCTCACGCGCGAGGCGCGCGTGCTGGAGGACGCGCCGCTCCTGGCGCGCTGCCCGGGCGCCGCGGTGGGCCTCTCCATCCCCACGGACGACGACGCCGTTCGCGAGGCGTTCGAGCCCGCGGCCTCTCCGATCGAGGAGCGCCTCGGGGCGCTGCGCGGCCTCGCCGCCGCGGGGCTGCGCACGTTCGTGATCGTGCAGCCGGTGCTGCCGATGAACCCCGCGCGCCTCGTCGAGCAGATCGCGCCGTACGTCCGCGCGGTGCGGATCGACCGCATGCACGCGCGCGCGCGCTCGCGTCACCTGTACGAGCGCGCGGGCCGGCTGGACGCGATGAGCGACGAGTTCGCCGCCGCGACCGAGGCGGCGCTCCGCGACGGTTTTCGGGCGAAGGGTGTCGCGGTGGACGAGCTCGACGATCTCGCCGCGGCGCTCGCGGCCGGCGACGCCGCGCCCGCGGCGCGCGGGTCCACCTCGCGCGACGGTTGAGCATTGACCTGCGGCGCGGCCCACCCCCAGGCTAGAGTGAGGCGCTTGCTGCTCGCCCCCCTCGCCGCGCTGCTCGACGATCTCGCCCAGCTCGACGGCGTCGAGGCGCGATGGCGGGCGGTCGACGCGCCGATCGCGGAGGCGTTCGAGTCCGACCAGTGGCGCGAGTCCAACGTGCTCGAGCCGTCGATCACGGGCGACGCGCGCGGCGTACGCGGGTACCGCTTCTCGTACGGCTTCCCGAGGTATCGCGCGGATCCCGCGCGCAGCCAGCGGTTCGCGGTGGGCGTCGCGCGCGTCGTCGGAGGGGAGGCGCAGGACGCCGCTCGACGCGTCGCGCGCGCCGCCGCGGCCCCGTGCGTGGAGCAGCCGATCGTCGGCTTCTCCCACGACACGGACGGTGCTCCGGTCCTCAAGCTGTACCTGCTCTTCGGGGACGGCCATGACTCCGCCGCGCGCCGCCTGGCGGCGAGCGTCCTCGGCTCGGAGCGCGCCGTCGCGGCCGTGGAGGGCGGGCTGCACCTGCTCGGCCTCGACGTCGGCGCCGGGGGACTGCGCCGCGCCAAGCTCTACGGGCTGCACCGGGCGCTGCCGTGGGCCGAGGTGGCGTCCCGGCTCGGGCTCGACGCGAGCGCGCTGCCGGTCGAGACCGTGCACGACGCGCTGCTCATCCACGAGGTGCGGTCGCCCGAGGACCTCACGTCGACGCCGCGGGCCGTCGATCTCCCTCTCCGCGCCCAGCGCGCGACGTTCGCCGAGCTCGCGCCGCACCTCGCCAGGATCCACCCGGGCGCCGTCGAGCGGTACCAGGAGCTCGCGGTGCGGCACCCGCTCCGCATGCGACGCGTGTCGATCGGCGCCCACGCGAGCCCGAAGCTCAACCTGTACTACGAGCTCGACGCCGCGCGCGCCCGTCGCCCGGCCGGCGCCTGACGCCCGCGCGGGAGACGAGCGGTCGGGAGGGCCGTCTCCAAAGAGCTAATGAAAAGCATTTTCAAGAGGGCAAAGTGATGCTATCCCTGCCGACAGACTGGCGAGTCGCGCGGGCGCGTGGTCGGCGCGCTCGCCAGGCGGACGACAACAGAGGAGACGAGGATGACGGCAGGACTTCGGCGCGGCTGCGCTGTGTGCACACTCATTGTGGCCGGCGCGCTGTCGGCGGCGTGCGGTGGTGGTGATGGCGAGGCCGCTGGGGCCGCAGGCGCTGCGGGGGCCGCGACGGGCGCCGCGGGCGCGGCAGGCGTGGCGGGCGCGGCCGGGGGAAGCGGCGGCGCGAGCGGAGGGACCGCCTTCTCCTCGACCCCGCTCGTCCACACCGCGACGCTCGGCGCGGGCGCGGGCAAGGCCTGCTACAGCCTGCGCGAGGCGAGCGAGGTGCCGTGCGATCCGGCGGGGACTGGCTGGGACTGGATGGTCGAGGTGCAGGGCAAGACCTGGGCGATCTGGACCAACGGAGGCGTGTACGGCGCCGGCGACGGGGCCGCCTTCGGGCCGATGGACGAGGCCGCGGCCGCGGCGATGGCCGGGGCCGACGACATCCCCGGACTGTTCCAGGACGAGCGGGGCGGGGCGTTCCTCGACGCCCGCTGGTACGCCTACGACGCGCAGGGCACCCACGACGTGTCCGCCAACTATCGCGTCTACGTCGTCGACACGGGCGCGGCGCGCTACCGCGTGCAGCTCCTCTCCTACTACGGCGCGGACGGATCGAGCGGCCTGCTCCGGCTCCGTTACGGCCTCGTGGGGAGCGATGAGGTGAGATCGCTGGAGGTCGACGCGCGCGCGGGCGGCTTCGGCGCGCCGCTGGATGATCCAAAGAATCGTTACACATATCTCGACCTCGACACCGGCGAGGTGCTGGCGCTCACCGACGCCGGGGCGAGATCGAGCGACAAGGCGTGGGATCTCGGGTTCAAGCGCTTCAACGTGATCTCGAACGGCGGCGTCTCGGGGACCGGGGAGGTCAAGACCGCGATCGCGGCCAGGCAGGACCACCTCTACGACGCGTCGGGCAAGCCCGTGGCCGCGGCCTTCGCGGCGCTCACGCAGGCCGACGCGGACGCCGCCTTCGCCTCCGTCGCCAGCGCCGACGGCCTGTCCTTCAAGGCTGACGCGGCGAGGCCGTACATCATCAACGACGGCGGCGCGCAGTCGTGGTTTCAGTTCGAGATCAAGGCCGGGGCGCCCTCCTTCTTTGCCAATCCGAGCGTCTGGTGGGCCATCCGCGGCGCGCGCCGCGACGCCTTCGCCAAGCTCCACGTGACGGCGCTCGACGGGGCCACACACTCGTACACGGTGGAGATGTTCGTGGAGCGGAGGTAGCGCGGGTGGCGCGTGTCACGCGCCGGGCCGCGGCGGTGGCCTCCGCGCTCGCGTCGCTGTCACCGGCGGGCGCGCAGGGCGCGGAGGGGAGGGTCGTCGACGGCGAGAGCGGGGCTCCCATCGGAGGCGCCATCGTGCGCGTCCAGGCGACGCCCGCCGTGACCTTCACCGACCGCGAGGGGCGGTTCTCGCTCGAGGTGCCCGGCGGAGGGAGGCGACTCGTCGCGGGCGCCGTCGGGTACTACTACCAGGGCGTCGAGCTGCCCGCAGAGGAGCCGATCGAGCTCGGCCTCTCGCGCGTCCCGTACGACGCCTCTGCGCCCGTGTCGCTGCCCGATCCGAAGGAGTGCGCGGCCTGTCACCCCGACCAGTTCGCGAGCTGGGAGAATTCGCCGATGGCGCACGGCGGGCGCAACCAGTGGGTGGCGGACGTCTTCGACGGCACCGGGACGCCCGGCGGCTCCCGTGGCTTCGTGTACACGCGCGACTCCGTGCTCGCGAAGAAGAGCCCCGCGTCCGAGTGCGCGGCCTGCCACACCCCCGAGCGCTGGCTCGCGTCGCCCGGCAGCGCGATGCCCGCCTTCGCCGACGCCTCCGTGCCGGAGCAGCGGGGCGTCAGTTGCATGGTGTGCCATCAGATCGCCGAGGTGCACCTCGACCGCACGAATTTCCCCGGCGTGCACGAGGGCGCCGTGCGCATGCAGCGGGGCGGGATGGTGCGCTACGGCGTGCTCGGCGACGTCGACTACCACTCGCCGGGGAGGATGCGGGCGTCCTGGCAGCCACAGCTCCGCGCAGAGGTGTGCGGGGCCTGCCACCAGGACAGCGGGGACGTGCACGGAGACGGTACGTTTCGTGGGCCGGTCTCGGAGCCGACCTTCGAGGAGTGGCGCGCGTCGCCGTACGCGGACCCCGCGAGCGATCGCCGCGCGACCTGCGTCGACTGTCACACGAAGCCGCTCGACGCGCCGCGGGCGAGCGGCGTGGCAGCGGGCCCCGCGCGACCCTACGGCGAGGTGCGGTCGCACAGCTTCGTCGGGACGACGGCGGAGCTCCTCGACGCCGCGCTGTCCCTCGAGCTCCAGGCCGTTGCGCGCGATGGATCGCTGGACGTCGTCGTGCGCGTCACCAACGACGGCGCCGGGCACCACGTGCCGACGGGCGTCACGATGCGCAACGTCACGCTGCTCGTCGAGGCGTCGCAGGAGGGCCGCGCGCTCGACCTGACAGCGGGGCCGCGCGTCGAGCGCTGGGCGGGTGAGGGCGACCCCTCGCAGGGAGACTGGGCGGGGCTGCCAGGGCGCGTGTTCGCGAAGATCAACGAGGACGCGGAGGGGCGCGGGCCCGTCGTGTTCACCGAGGCGGTGCGCATCCGGCTCGACACGCGCATCCCGGCGCTCGCGACGGACGAGAGCCGGTATCGGTTTCAGTTGCCGGCGGCGGGGCCCACGCGCGTGACGGCGCGCCTCGTCTACCGGCGCGCGTGGCGCGAGCTCGTGAAAGTGAAGGGCTGGGAGCGCGACGGCCACGGCGGGCCGCTCGCTGACGTCACGCCGCCCGCCTACGGGCACGTGATGGCGGCGCGCGTCGTCGAGCTGGACGCGCGCGGGCCGCGCCGCGAGTGGAGCGGGGGGTGCTCGGCGGCGAGCGAGCGGGGTGCAGAGCGGGCGCCCGCGCTCGTGGTCGTGGCCGCGCTGTGCGCGCTCGTGCGCTGGCGGCGGTCGCGCGACGCGTGATATGCGGCTGGCTGTTTTCGCGTGACCCGACGCGCCCGGGGGGAGAGGCTCCTTGTGTGTCCCCACCGCGCTCCTCTCTCCACCTCGCCGCAGGCCGCTGACGATGCGGCCCATCCTGACGCGCGCGGAGCTCCGCGCCTTCGATCGCCGCGCCGTGGAGCTCGGCGTGCCGTCGCGCTCGCTGATGGAGAACGCAGGGCGCGCCGCGTGCGACGTGGTCGAGCGCCTCGCGCCGCCGCCCGCCAGCGTCGTCGTCGTGTGCGGCGTGGGCAACAACGGCGGCGACGGGCTCGTGGTCGCGCGGCACCTCTCGCTCCGCGGTCGCAAGGTGCGCGTCTTCCTCCATGGTGCGCCCAGCTCGCCCGACGCGGCGGCGAACCATGACGCCTTCGTCGCGCTGGGGGGGGCGGTCGTCGCGGCCTCGACCACGGCCGATCTCGCGGCGCTCCTCGCGGAGGCGGACGTCGTCGTCGACGCGCTGTTCGGCACCGGCCTGTCGCGGCCGCTCGACGCGGCGCTGCGCGCGCTCGTCGACGCGATGAACCGCGCGCCCGGCCTGAAGATCGCGATCGATCTGCCGAGCGGGCTCGACGCCGACACGGGCCAGGTGCTCGGCGGGGCCTTCCGGGCCGACCACACAGTGAAGCTCGCGCACCGCTGCCCCGGCCTCGCGACCGCGAGGGGGAGGGCGCTCGCGGGCGTGCTGCACGACGCGGACATCGGCGTCCCCGCGACGCTGCCGGGCGGCCCTCGCGCGCGCGCGTGGAGGGTCGAGCCCGGCGACGTCGGCGCGTGGCTCGCGCCGCGCGGCGCGACCGCTCACAAGTACACGGCAGGGAGCGTCGCGGTGGTCGGCGGGAGCCCAGGCAGGACGGGCGCGGCGCTGCTCGCCGCCGAGGCCGCGCTCGCCGCCGGCGCGGGGCTGTCGACGCTGGTGACGTGGGCCTCGTCGGCGCCGTCGCTCGAGGCCCGCGTGAAGGAGGTGATGGTGGCGAGCGTCGACCCTGATCGGCCCGAGGAGTCGCTGGCCCTCGCGCTGTCGAACAAGCGAGCGGTCGCTGTCGGCCCGGGCCTCGGCCTGGGCGACGGACCGACGGCGCTCGTCGACGGGATCGTTCACGGGTGGGACGGCCCGAAGGTGCTCGACGCAGACGCGATCACGGCGCTGGCCGGGCGAGCGTCGTCGCTGCGGAGCGCGCCCGGGGACATCATCCTGACGCCCCACGCGGGCGAGCTGGCGCGGTTGCTGGGCACGAGCGCCGAGGAGATCGAGTCGGACAGGTTCGGGTGGGTGCGCCGCGCCGCCGGCGCGACCGGCGCGACCGTGCTCCTGAAGGGTGCGGTCACCCTGGTCGCCCAGGGGGACGAGGTCTGGGTCAGCGACGCGGGGACGCCGGCGCTGGCGACCGCAGGGTCGGGCGATGTGTTGACAGGGATCGTCGTCGCGCTCGCCGCCTCGCTGGCGCCCGCGCGCGCGGCGGTGGCGGCCGCTTGCTTGCATGGCCTCGCCGCGGAGGCGTGGAGCGCGGCGGCGGGGGGGGCCGACCGGGGGCTGCGTGCCGGAGAGCTCGCGGGGTGGTTGCCGCGCGTCCTGGCCGGGCTGCGCTGAGCCTGGGGAGGTGGCGCTGGCGACGACGGGAACAGAAAAACACGTTCAAGGACGGCCCGCGAGGTTCAGAGCTTGGTCGCCCATGCGTCGATGGAGACCAGCTCGTACCGCATCACCCACTGGGCGAGCTGTGCCTCGTTCGCCTTCCCGGTCACGTTCGTCGTGGCAAACAGGTGCGTGTCCGTCAACGTGAAGCCGTCATGCGAAACTTCTTCGCCCACTGGCTCGTTCACGCGGTACCGCGTCCATGTCGGGAGGTGGACCAGCACGAGCTCGGAGGAGCCGGTGAAGTCGTCGATGTCCGCCAGCCAAAGCGCCGCCCAGTCACCCCACGTCCTCAGGCAGGCCGCCTTCGCTCCGCCCATCACGATGGGACCCAGGCGCGGTTGGCGTCGGCGGGGACCGAGGTGTGGTGTACGACCCCGCGATCTGGACGAAGGCGAACTCGCCGTCGGGCGACGCGTCGACGGGGTGCCCGGTGTACTACGCGTCGAGCGGGCTGCAGTTTCGAGCGCTCGACTGGCAGCCGTGCGGGCCCGGCTGCGAGCGGACTCCCACGTCGACGTTCTACCCGACCGGCTACGCGGTGCTGGGTACGACGCTGGTCAACGGGGTGACCCAGCCCATCGCGTCGCTCCCCGAGAGCACGAAGTACGGTCAGCCGACCACGTCGTTGCTGAGCTGGCGCAACCTGGCGACGGGGGAGGTGTACGGCGCCGTTCGCAGGCTCAACGAGTCAGGGCTCAACGGCTGCTCGGCGCCGGGGACGAACTACGACGAGCCGCGGATGGGGTTCTTCGCGGAGACGCTGTTCTCGGTGCGGTGGGACAGCGGCTTCACGCTGAAGATCTCGCCGAAGACGCCCACGGGGGTGTCGGGGCTTTGGAGTCTCTCCGACACGGACACGACGTTCACGAGCGGCGGGGAGGTGTCCGTGTGGCCGATCAGTGGCGGGCGGTACCCGCTGGAGAAGCCGTCCGGGGCGCGGTGGGGCGACGGGGACGGGGACATGATGGTGTGGACGGACGGGCAGCGCCTGAGGGGCTGGAGGGACGACGGCCAGGGAGTGAGGACGATCGCACAAGGGTTCCCCGCGCCGCTGTACGCGACGGCGATCTCGCCGACGCGCGTCCTCGCGGTGCTGGGTGACAACCTGCCTCAATCGAGCCCGTCGATGTACACGTCGCTGAGCTTCTGGTGGGCGCCGCGGGCGGCGGAGGACGTGTCGAGCCTGGGGGACGTGGTGGAGCACCCGTTCCGAGGGCCGGGAGGGAGGAAGATCGGCTCACAGCGCTCGCCGACGACGTGGGGAGACTGGGCGACGACGCAGGCGGCGTGGACGGACGAGAAGAACGCGTGGCAGAAGGTGTACCTTGTGGTTCACTTTCCGATGAAACGGACGTCGTCGGTCTTCCCGCGCCCGGGGACGGCGTTCACGAAGTTCGACGTGTCAGTGACGCTGGACGAGACGTACCTGTACATGACGGAGACGAGCAACGAGAAGCCCTACGAGTACGCCTACATCAGGCTGAAGCTGAGCGAGCTGGACGCGTACATGGCGAGCCAGGCGGCGCCGTAGCGATGAAGGCGCCCGCCCGCGCGCCGCCCGTCAGTGAAAGTCGCGCGTGACGATCCTGAGGTCCTCCTCGCCGTCGATCCGCGCCACCCGCTCGGCGATCACGTGCACAGTCTCGCCCTCGCGCTCCAGCACCCCGCGCACGAGCAGCGCCTGCGACGCGGTGACAGCCAGCCTGTAGCGCTCGAACACGCGGTCCCAGAGCACGATGTTGCACGAGCCCGTCTCGTCCTCGAGCGTGACGAACACGACGCCGCGCGCGGTGACGGGGCGCTGGCGCGACTGCACGAGGCCGGCGACGGAGACCAGTGACTTGTGCGGCAGGGTGGAGAGCGCGCGGTGCGTGACGAGGCGCGGCGCCGCGAGCGCTGCGCGCAGGTGCCGCATCGGGTGATCGTCGATCGAGAGGCCGACGCGCTCGTAGTCGAGCGTCAGCTGCTCGCGGGGGGTGAGCGCCGGCAGCCGCGGCGCGGGCTCACGCGAGGGGAGCGCGCGAAACAGCGCGCCGTCGTCGGGCCGCCGGGCGCGCCACATCGCGTCGCGGCGGCTCGGCGTCAGCGCCGCGAAGGCGCCCGCCTCCGCCAGCAGATCGAGGTCGCGGCGCCCGAGGCGCGCCTGGCGGAGCAGCTCGTCGAGATCGGCGAAGCCTGCCGCCGGGCGCGCGGCGACGAGCCGCTCGGCCGCGGCGCGCGAGAGCCCCCGCACCTGTCGCAGGCCGAGGCGCAGCGCGCGCTGGGGGCGCCCGTGCGCGGGCCGGGAGCGCGAGGCGTCGGCCTCGAGCGTGCAGTCCCACAGGCTCCGCTGTGCACACACCGGGCGCGCCTCGATCCCGTGGCGCTGCGCGTCCTGCACGAGCGCCGACGCCGAGTAGAAGCCCATCGGTTGACTGTTGAGCAGCGCGCAGACGAAGGCCGCCGGCTCGTGCACCTTCAGCCAGGCCGACGCGTAGACGAGCAGCGCGAAGCTCGCCGAGTGCGACTCGGGGAACCCATACTCCCCGAACCCCTTGATCTGCTCGAACAGCCGCGCCGCGAACTCGTCGCTGATCCCCGAGGCGCGAAACCCCTCGAGGAGCTTCTGCTGGTGCCCGAGCAGCGCGGACGAGCGCTTCCACGCGGCCATGTCGCGCCGCAGCTCGTCGGCCTCGCCGCCCGTGTAGCCAGCGCCGACGATCGCGAGCTGCATCACTTGCTCCTGAAACAGGGGGATGCCAAGCGTCCGGTCGAGGATGGGCGCGAGGCGCGGGTGCGGGCTGTCCGGGGGCTCCTCGCCGCGGCGCCGCCGGAGGAACGGGTGCACCATGCCGCCCTGGATGGGCCCCGGGCGCACGATCGCCACCTGGATGACGAGATCATAGAAGCGGCGCGGGCGGAGCTGCGGGAGCATCGCCATCTGCGCGCGGCTCTCGACCTGGAACACCCCGACGGAGTCGGCGCGGCAGAGCGCGTCGTACACGCGTGGGTCTTCTGGCGGCACGCGCGCGAGGGCGGCGATCGGGTCGAACGGCGCGGGGCCCTCGTGCGCGAGCGCGAGCGCCTTCTGGATCGCCGTCAGCATGCCGAGCGCGAGCACGTCGACCTTGAAGAACCCGAGCACGTCGACGTCGTCCTTGTCCCACTGCACGACCGTGCGCCCCGGCATCGCCGCCGGCTCGATCGGCGCGACGTCGACGAGCGACGTCGACGACAGCACGAAGCCGCCGACGTGCACCGACAGGTGCCGCGGGAACCCCTGCAGCTCGGCCGCGAGCGAGATCACCTGGCGCAGCCGCGGATCGGCGGCGTCGAGGCCGACCTCCGCGAGGCGCGGCGTGACGTCGACCTCGATCGACTCGCCCCACAAGAGGCCCGACGACATCCGGGAGGTCACGTCATCTGACAATCCGAACACGCGCCCGACGTCGCGGAGCGCGCTGCGCTCCCGGTAGCGGATGACCTCGCTCACCATCGCGGCGCGGTCGCGGCCGTAGCGCCGGTAGATCTCCTGGATGACCTCCTCGCGCCGCTCGTGCTCGAAGTCGACGTCGATGTCGGGGGGCTCGGCGCGCTCGGCCGACAGGAACCGCTCGAACAGCAGCGACGACCGCGCCGGGTCGACCGAGGTGACGCCCAGCATGAAGCAGACGGCGCTGTTCGCCGCGCTGCCGCGGCCCTGACAGAGGATGCCCCGCTCCCGCGCGAGGTCGACGATCTGCTTCACTGACAGAAAGTACGGCGCGACGCCCAGCCGCGCGATGAGCGACAGCTCCTTGTCGATCTGCGCGAGCACGGCCGAGGGGGCGCCCTCGGGGTAGCGGTACGGCAGGTGATGCGCGCACAGGCGGCGCAGGGCGTCGTCGGGCGACTCGCCGGGCAAGCACGCGTCGTCGCTCGGAAAGTGATAGCGGAGCTCGGAGAGCGAGAACGTGCAGGCGCGCGCGAGGTCGCCCGCGCGGTCGACCCACGCGAGCCTGTCGCGGAACACGCGGCGCATCTCGTCGTCGCCGCGGAGGAAGGCCTCGTCGTTCGGCGAGACGCGCGTGCCGGCCTCGTCGAGCGTCACGCCGAGGCGGATGCAGGTGAGCACGTCGTGCAGGCGGCGCCGCTCGCGCGCGTGGTAGAGCGGGCGCCCCGTCGCGACGATCGGCACGCCGAGCCGGGCCGAGAGCGCCTCGGCCTCCGCGCCGCGCGCGCCGTCGTCGGAGACCTTGTGGCGGTGCACCGCGAGGCACACGCGATCACCGAGCGCGTCGCGCACGGTCGACGTCAGCGCCTCGTCGTACGGCGACGGCAGGAGCGCGATGAGCCCGCGGTGATCGGCGGCGAGACGCGCGGGGTCGAACCGCGCCGTGCCCTTGTCGCGACCCGCGTGCGCCGCCGTCACGTGGCGAGAGAGCGTCGCCCAGCCCTCCGCGCTCTCTGCGAGCAGCGCGACGGTGTGCCCGCCGTCGACGTCGAGCTCGGCGCCGACGATCAGCCGCGCGTGCGCCGCCCCCTCGCGCGCGAGGCGCCTGTGCTCCGCGTAGGCGCGGGCGACGCCGTACAGGCCGTTCCTGTCGACGATCGCGACGGCGGAGAGCGACAGCGCACAGGCGCGCGCGACCACCTCCGCGGGCTGCGAGCCGCCGTCGAGGAAGGAGAAGCACGTGCGCGCGAGCAGCTCGGCGAACACGAGAACGGATGTTCAGTGTCTCCGCGCGGGCGTCAAGGCGCTCGCTTCTGGAACGGCGTGCGCTCGACCGTCGCGTGGAGCACCGCCCCGTCGCGCAGGATGGTGAGCCGCACCGTCGTGCCGACGACGCCGCGGAGCCGGTCGCGCACCTCGTCGGGCGACAGATCGCGCGCGTCCTCACCGTCGATGGCGAGGATGACGTCGCCCGGCGCGAGCCCCGCCTTCGCGCCGCCGAGCCCCGCGGGCGCGTCGCGCACCACGAGCCCGCCGCTCTCCCTGTGCTGCACGAACACGACGCCGACCGAGCCCGTCGCCGGCCGCGCGCACGACGCGGCCACGAGCAACGCGGCGGGTGCTAGCCTCGACGCACGGATGTCGCTCAAGATCGACCAGGACCAGCGGCGGTTTCGACAGATCGTTCGCGGCAAGGTGCGGGAGAACCTACGAAAATACATCTCCCAGGGCGAGATCATGGGCAAGCAGGGCAAGGACGTCGTGTCCATCCCGCTGCCGCAGATCGAGACCCCGCGCTTTCGCTACGCCGACAGGCAGCAGGGCGGCGTGGGCCAGGGAGAGGGCGAGCCCGGCGACCCGGTCGGCGGCGAGGAGGGCGAGGGCGAGGGGGGCCAGGGGAAGGCGGGCAAGGACGGCGCCGAGCACACGCTCGAGGTCGACGTCACGCTCGACGAGCTGGCCGACATCCTCGGAGAGGAGCTGCAGCTCCCGGACATCGAGGACAAGGGGCGGAGCGCCATCAAGAGCACGAAGGACAGGTACGTGGGCATCCGCCGCGTCGGGCCCGACTCGCTGTTGCACTTCAAGCGCACGTACCGCGAGGCGCTGAAGCGCATGGTGGCGTCCGGCACGTTTCGCCCCGGCGAGCCGCTCGTCGTGCCCATCCCCGATGACAAGCGGTTTCGCAGCTGGAAGACCCAGACCGAGCCGCTCGCCAACGCCGTCATCCTCTACATGATGGACGTGTCGGGCTCGATGGGCGACGAGCAGAAGGAGATCGTGCGCATCGAGTCGTTCTGGATCGATACGTGGCTGAAGAAGCAGTACGACGGCCTGGAGGCGCGGTTCATCATCCACGACGCCTCGGCGAAGGAGGTCGACCGCGAGACGTTCTTCCACACCCGCGAGTCGGGCGGGACGATGATCAGCTCGGCGTACAGGCTGTGCGCGCAGCTGATCGAGGACGAGTTCCCCTCCGACGAGTGGAACATCTACGTGTTTCACTTCTCCGACGGTGACAACTGGTCGATGGACGACACGATGAGCTGCGTCGAGCTCCTGAAGACCCGCGTGCTGCCCGTGGTCAACATGTTCGCGTACGGGCAGGTCGAGAGCCCGTACGGCTCGGGGCAGTTCTTGAAGGATCTGCGCGAGCACCTCGGCGCCGATCCGCGCGTCGTCACGAGCGAGATCAAGGACAAGGACGGCATCGTCGCCAGCATCAAGGACTTCCTGGGCAAGGGCCGATGAGCACCAACTTCGCAGAGAAGACGCAGCTCCCGTCGTACCTCCGGGCCGAGCAGGAGAAGATCGAGCGGGTGGCGAGGGAGGCGGGGCTCGACTTCTTCCCCACCGTGTTCGAGATGCTGGCGTACGACCAGATGAACGAGATCGCGGCGTACACCGGGTTCCCCACGCGGTACCCGCACTGGCGGTTCGGGATGGAGTACGAGCGCCTGTCGAAGACGTACGAGTACGGGCTGTCGAAGATCTACGAGCTCGTCATCAACAACAACCCGTCGTACGCCTACCTGCTGGAGGGCAACAGCCTCACCGAGCAGAAGCTGGTCATGTGCCACGTGCTCGGGCACGTCGACTTCTTCAAGAACAACTTCGCGTTTCGCTCGACGGATCTGGACGGCGGGCAGGGCGCGCGCGACCCGATGCGCCGACAGGAGCCGTTCGAACCGCCGCGCAAGTGGATCGACAAGATGGCCAACAACGGCCAGCGCGTGCGCAGGCACATGGACCGGCACGGCCAGGCGAAGGTCGAGGAGTACCTCGACCACTGTCTGTCGCTGGAGAACCTCATCGATCCGTTTCATGCGCCCGCGCCGCGCCGCCGCCCGTGGACGGAGGAGGACGACGAGCCCGAGGCCGTCGAGGTGCCGCGCCTCCCCGCGAAGTCGTACATGGAGAAGTACATCAACCCGGAGGACGCGCTCGCGCGCGAGCGGGAGCGGTTGGAGGCCCGGGAGCAGGCGCCGAAGACGGTGCCGGAGCGGCCCGAGCGCGACGTCCTGCGGTTCCTGCTCGACCACGCGCCGCTCGAGCGCTGGGAGCGCGACTGCCTCGAGGTCGTCCGGGAGGAGGCCTACTACTTCCTGCCGCAGATGCAGACGAAGATCATGAACGAGGGCTGGGCCTCGTACTGGCACTCGCGGATGATGACCGAGAAGATCGCCGACGCGACCGACATCCTCGACTACGCCGATCGCAACGCGGGCGTGATGGCGACGAGCGGCGGGCGGCTGAACCCGTACAAGCTGGGCGTCGAGCTGTTTCGCGACATCGAGGACCGCTGGAACAAGGGCCGGTTCGGCAAGGCGTGGGACGACTGTGACGATCAGGAGGAGCGGGGACACTGGGACATGCGCCTCGGCGGCGGCCGCGCGAAGATCTTCGAGGTGCGGCGCCTGTACACCGATCTCACGTTCATCGACGAGTTCCTCACGTTCGAGCTCGCGGAGCGGCTGCAGCTGTTCACCGTCGGGTACTCCGGGCGCAACGAGCGATGGGAGATCGAGTCGCGCGAGTTCGCGAAGGTGAAGGAGGGGCTGCTGCGCCAGCTGTCGAACGGCGGCAGCCCGGTCATCCTCGTCGTCGACTCCAACTTCGACAACCGCGGCGAGCTGTTGCTGCGCCACGAGCACGAGGGCGTGGATCTGCGGGTCGACTGGGCGCGCGAGTGTCTGCGGTCGCTCACGCGCATCTGGCGGCGGCCGTGCAACGTGGCGACCGTGGTCGAGGGCAAGCCGACCCTGCTGCGCTTCGACGGCGTCGAGCACGGCGCGCGGGGCTACAAGGTGTGAGCGGCCGGGGCGCGCCGCCCGACTGGCTCTCGCGCCGCTCGCCCCGCGGCTGGATCGACGCGAGCCTGGCCGAGCTGTCCCGGGCGCGCTCGGCGTTCGCGTCGGGCGACGCGCGGGCGGGCACGGTGGCGACGAAGCGCGCGGCCGGCATGGCGCTGAACGCTGTGTTGATCTTGTTCCCCGACGAGCGGTGGGGGCGCACCTACGTCGAGCACGTCGTGGCGGCCGCCGCCGACGCTGCCTTGCCTGCGGAGGTGCGGCTCGCCGCGGGCGTCGTCGCGGGGGCGACCCCGCCGGGCGGCCCGCTCGTCGCGCTGCGGAGCCGCGCCTCCGACGAGCGCACCCTCGAGGCGGCGAGGACGGTGATGGCCTTCGCGCTCCGGGTCGTCATGGAGTCGGAGGAGGGTGACGAGGGCGACGAGGGCGCCCCGAGCGGCTCCGCGGGGCCCTGAGGCCGGCAACACTCCATCGTGGAGCCACGCCCGTGACTTCACGACAGTCCCTTCACTGGCGGCCCGGGCCTGACCCACCCACGACGTCGTCGCGCAGCCGCCGCAGCGCTGCACCGATGGGGTCGACGTCGCGCACCCACGGGTAGTGCTGGGCGCCGATCGCGGCGACCGAGGCGCCAAGCGCGTCGAGCGCTGGCCCAGGCAGGGTGGTGCGGACCGTGACGTCGGCGCCGGGGCGCCAGGGTCGGTCGGGCTTCACGATGGTCATCGTGGAGGCGCGCGGGAGCGCGGCGCGGAGCCTGGCCTCGAGGTCGCGCACGTCGACCCCGCGGGGCGCGGGGCGGCGGCCCTTCTTCACTGGCGGCGGGTCGAACCAGACGGACACGCCGAGCTCGAGCTCCTCGCCGTCGAGGGCCGCGACCGATCCCCCCATGCGGTACGCGAGCACCGCGAGCCGCTTGCGGTCGGGCGCAGGATCGACGAGCAACAGGCTGTCGCAGACGGTGGTGCGCTGGGCGCCGCAGAGCTGCAGCATCCGCGCGGCCCGCGCGTGGCGGTCCTCTCCCCAGAACACGATCGAGAGGCGCTGGCGCTGGCTCGGGGCGTGGCCGAGGTGGCGCTTGGCAGCGAGCAGCGCCGCCTCGAGGACCTCGTCGAAGAAGAGCTCGACGGCGAGCGGTCGACCGGCGCTGAGAGTGAGCAGCGCGTCGCGCGCGGCGGCGAGCGTGGGTACTGGCGACTCGTGACCGAGCACGGGGAGGCTCACGAACACGACGTCCCCGTGCGCGTGGCGGCGAGCGCCTGGCGCCCAGGGCGTCGTGAGCACGTCGTCGCGGTCGCGGTCGTCGCGGCACCGGACCGCGGCGAGCAGCGTCACGTCTTCATGGACGTGGACACCGCCGGGCACGACGGCCGCGCCGCGCTTCCACGCGAGCGCGCGGAGGTGGCGCAGCGCATCGCCCGCATCGTACTGCACCGCGAGGACGGTGCGGCCGATCGCGAGCAGCTCGCGCGGCGCGTCGAGGTGGTCGCCCTCGGTCGGCGCGACGCCCACCTGCTGCTCGGTGAACAGCGCGCGCCACTCCGGTGAGTGTGGCTCCCCCGGGTGGAAGCCTGGTGACAGCTCGGCGAGGTAGCGCTCGGCGTCGGCTACGTCGTGGAAGCGCGCGACGAGGAAGCACTCGCCGCTGTTGTTGCCCGAGAACGATCGCCAGATCGAGATGGGGGGTGGAGAGGGTGGCGACGGCTGCGCGGCGAGCGGCAGGGCGCGGGCGCAGCCGCGGCGCGAGGTCGGCCCGAGGAGCGCGGGCTGCTGCGCGCGCCAGGCCTCGAGGATCTCGTCCGCGGTGGCGCCGGGGAGGCTGATCTCCTGGAACGAGCAGCTCTGCACGCGGCGGTCGGGCGTGATGGACAGGAAGTCGCGCCCGGCGCCGCAGTCGCCGCTGAACAGCCGGGGGACTGACAGGCGATCGCCGAAGCACACCGAGGCGCGGCTGCGGAGCGGGCTCGCGGCGACGATCTCGGAGAGTCGACGATCGTCGGCGGCGTCGAGGTGGAGCCCGGCGTCAGGCCCCACGTACGAGAGCCACGACACGTCGTCGCAGCCGGCGGCGCCGAGCTCGGCGAGGAGCGCGGGCAGCCGGTCGAGGTCAAGGCGTCGCACGAGGACGTTCGCGCCCCAGCGCTGCCCGTGGCCGCGGAGGGTGTCGGCGGCGGGTCGCCACGGCGTGCCGTCGTGGATCGACAGCCGCACCACGCCGAAGCGGCCGGCGTAGCGGGCCCACATGGCGTCGTGGAGGAGCGTGCCGTTGGTGGTCACGTGCTGCGCGAGCGTGGTCGTCGCGTCGAGCTCGGCGACGAGCTCGGCGAAGCCGCGGAACGCGAACGGCTCTCCGCCTCCGTAGGCGACCTCGAGCGTGCCGGCGTCGTGGAGGCCGCGGAGCGCCGCGGCGGCGGTCTCGACCGTCCACGCGCTCTGTCGGGTGGTGTCGCGCGAGCAGAAGGCGCACGCGAGGTTGCACGCGTTCGTGACGCCGAACATCACGACCCTCGGCGCTCGGCGCCGCAGCGTCGCGGTGGCCGCGGTGGCGACGCGGACGTGCACGCCGCTCGCAGGCTGAAAATAGAGCTGCGCACCGTCGAGCGCGTGTGCGCGAAAGTCTTGGCGGTTCATCCTGCCGGGCTCCGTGGCCGAGGGTAGCGCGAACGCGGGGCGGCTCGGTCGGAGCGGGCGCGCACATGGGTCACGGCGGCGCGTTGAGCGCGCGGACGAGCTCGGCCATCGCCGCGCGCCCCGCGTCGACGCTCGGGAACGCCGCGCCTCCGACGACGCGGTGACCGCCGCCGCCGAGCGGACGCAGCAGCTCGCCGATGTGGTGATCGCAGGGGCGGCCGGACCACGGGTTGAACCCGACCGAGAGCTTCGCGCGGCCCTCGGAGGCGAAGAGCTGCGTCGTGTAGCGCGCGCGGGGAAAGAGCGCGTACAGCCCGAACTTCTCGACGGTGAGCGGGCCGCGCGCCGACAGATCGCAGACCACCACCTCGCCGTCGACGCCCGCCACCTCTCGCTGCACGTCGAGCGCCGCGAGCTTCTCCCGGCGCAGCTCGGCCACGCGGCGGGCGATCTCGGGATCCTCGAGCAGGGCGCCGAGCGGGCCGGTGAGCAGGCGCGCGGACAGATCGGTGAGCACGTCGGAGGAGCCGTGGCGCTCGACGTACGAGGCGAGCTGGAGCGCGGGCGCGGGGCGAAACACGACCTCCTCGACGTCGTCGAAGCGCGCGCTGTCGATGCGGTCGGCCCACTCGACGAGGTCGTCGTCTCGCGGGAGGTCGACGCCGAAGCGCGCGCGCGCCGTCTCGGCGATGAGCCGCGTGCACGACGTGCCCTCGGCCTCGTAGAACCCGTTCGGCGGCGCGCCGGCCTCGAACGCGGCGCGGTCGCCCGGGGTGCGAAACGCCGTCGCGTGGTGGTCGAAGTACCAGGTCAGCCGCGGGCTCTTCGTGTAGCGAAAGTCGAGGATGGCGTTGTCGTCGCCGTCGAGATCGGCCTCGGCGACCCCCGCGCCGCGACCGTCGTAGTCGAAGCCCCGGGTCTTGACCTCGACGGTCTCACCCGCGTGGAGCGCGCGGTAGAGCGCGGTGAACGTCACCGCCGAGGCGAGCCCGTCGAAGCAGTGACCGTGCGTCGCGATGGTCAGGCGCCTCGCGGTCACGTCGCCTCGCGGCGGGGCAGGGGGCTCATGCGCGCGACCGTACGCGGCGCCCGGCGCGCGGGGAAGCGCGGTCGACGTCTGCCGCCTCCCCCGAGTCCCAGCGGCGCGGCGCAGACCCGCTCGCTCCTGCGTACGAGCATGGCAACGTGTACGGACAATGATCAAGCACCTGACGCGGACGGGCAACAGCGGTGCTCGACAAGCAGCTCCTCGAGGCGGCGCCGTCGATCCAGAGCGGCCCGTCGAGGTCTCCACCAACGGCCGCGTGATCGTGATCTCGCCGGTGCGCGCGAAGCGCGACGTCGAGAAGTTCCTGCGCGGGGAGGCGCTGATGCACGAGAAGCTCGCGGGGGCGTTCCGGCGCCTGGCGAGGTGAAGCTTCGCTTGGCCTGGAGGAGCTCGTCGCGCTCCACGCCGACCAGATCGGGCGCACGCGACCTTGGCCTGCTCGAGGCGCGGCGGCGCGGTTGACGTCGTCGCTGTCGACCCCTACCTCGCGCCTCGCGTGTCGTTCGGCCGGTACTCGAAGGCGGTGCTCGCGGTCACCCTCGCGGTGATCGCGTGGGGCGCGTACGTGCGCGCGAGCGGCTCGGGGGCCGGCTGCGGTAGCCACTGGCCGACCTGCAACGGCGAGCTCCTCCCGCGCCCGAAGACCGTGCAGACGATCATCGAGCTGACGCACCGCCTGACGAGCGGGATCGATCTGTTGCTGGTCGTCGGCCAGGTCGTGTGGGCCTGGCGCGCCTTCGCGGCCGGGCACCCGGCGCGGCGCTGGGCGGGCCTGTCGCTGCTCTTCATGCTCACCGAGGCCGGCGTCGGCGCCGGGCTCGTGCTGCTCGAGCTTGTCGCCGACGATCGGTCGACGGCGCGCGGGCTGTGGATGGCGATGCACCTCGTCAACACGTTCCTGTTGCTGGGCGCGCTCACGCTGACGGCGCGCGCGGCGCACGACGACCGTCCGGTCGCGCTCTCGCGCGCGGGCCTCGCAGGTTGGCTGGGCGTGGGGGCGCTCGCGGGGGCGCTCGTGCTCGGGACGAGCGGCGCGGTCGCCGCGCTCGGCGACACGCTGTTCCCCGCGGGGTCGCTGCGCGAGGGCGTGGCCCAGGATCTCGCGCCGACCGCCCACGCGCTCCTGAGGCTCCGCGTGCTGCACCCCGTCCTCGCCCTGTCGCTGCTCGGCTATGTGTTGCTCGTCGGCGCCTCGTGGCGGGCGCAGGGCGAGCGGGCGTCGCGCCTCGTCACCGTGACAGTGGGCGCGTTCGGCGCGCAGGTGCTGCTCGGGTTCGTCAACCTCGGCCTGCTCGCGCCGATCCCGCTGCAGCTCGCGCACCTCCTCGCCGCGGACGCCGTGTGGATCTGCCTCGTCCTCCTGGTCGCGGAGGTGCTGTCGTCGCCCGCGCCGTCCGCCGTCCGGGAGCCCGCCGGTGCGTTACGAGGGGCGCATCTTCCGGCCCCCGTCGGAGGCGCGATCGCTCATCGTGCAGGCCACCATCGGGTGCTCGTGGAACCACTGCACCTACTGCGATATGTACCGTGACAAACAGTATCGCGTGCGCGACCTCGACGAGGTGCTGCGTGACGTCGACGACGCGGGGCGCGCGCACGGGCCGCGCGTCGACAAGGTGTTCGTCGCCGACGGCGACGCGCTGGGGATGCCGATGGATCACTGGCTGCCGCTGCTCGAGCGGGTGCGCGCGCGCCTGCCTCGCGTCCGCCAGGTCTCGTCCTACGCGATGGCGCGCAACGTGGGCCACAAGTCGGACGCGGAGCTCGCGGCCCTCGCGGACGCGGGGCTGACGATGCTGTACGTGGGGCCGGAGTCGGGCGACGACGTGACGCTCCGGCGCGTCGCGAAGGGCGACGGGTTCGCCGAGCACGTCGAGGCGGCGGCGCGCGCGCACGCGGCCGGGATGCGGCTGTCGATCATCGCGCTCTTGGGCATCGGCGGGGAGCGCTGGCGGGAGCACGCCGAGCAGACGGCGCGCCTGGTCACCGAGATGGACCCAGCGTACTTCTCGGCGCTGACAGTGACCGTCGTCCCGGGGACGCCGCTCGCGACCTTGCGGGCGCGCGGCAAGTTCGAGGTGCCGCCGGTGCCCGACCTGTTGCGGGAGCTGCGCGAGATGATCCGGCTGGCGCGCCCCACCCGCGCGGTGTTCCGCACGAACCACGCGTCGAACTACCTGCCGCTCGCCGGCGAGCTGCCAGCTGATCGAGACCGGCTGGTCGCGCTGATCGACGGCGCGATCGAGGGCCGGGTGCCGCTCCGCCCCGAGGGCGCGCGGGGGCTGTGAGCGGTCCCTGCATGCCGTGAGTGCTCCCGCTCGCCCCAGCGTCGCCGCGCTGACGGCAGCGCTCGACGCGCTCGATCCCGCGCGGCCGGTGTCGCTCGAGCGCGCGCTGGAGGTCGTCGGGCGAGGGCTCACGACGTCGACGCGGACGGGGCACCCGAGGTACCTCGGCCTGCCACACGCGACGCCGCTCGAGTCCTCGGCGCTCGCCGATCTGCTCGTCTCGGTCGAGAACCCCGCGCTGGCGACCTTCGAGCACGCGCCGTTCGCGGCGCTCGCGGAGGCGCGGGCGGCGGCGCTCGTCGGCGCGCGGCTCGGCCTGCCCGCGCACCACGGCGTGTTCACGAGCGGCGGCGCGGAGTCCAACCTCTCGGCCGTGCTCGTGGCCCTCGCGGCGCAGCCCGGGTGGCGCGCGCGCGGGGTCCGCGGGCTCGCGCGGGAGCCCGCGATCTACGCCTCGCACGAGGCGCACGCGACCGTGTGGCGCGCGGCGCGCCTGGCGGGGCTCGGCGACGACGCGGTGCGCGGCGTGGCGGTCGATCGGGCCGGCGCGATGAGGCTCGACGCGCTCGCGGACGCGCTCGGCCGCGACGTCGCCCGAGGCCGCGCGCCGCTGCTCGTCGTCGCCACCGCCGGCACGACCGGGAGCGGCGCGTTCGATCCGCTCGAGGGAGCTGCGGCGCTCGCGACCTCGCGCGGCGCGCGCCTGCACGTCGACGCCGCGTGGGGCGGGCTGCTCGCGTTCTCGAGCGCGCACCCGGCGGCGCTCCTTGGGCTGCACCTCGCCGACTCGGTGGCGTTCGATCCACACAAAGCTCTCTTCTCGCCGCTCGGCACCGGCCTCTTCTTCACGCGGACGCGCGCGGAGGCCCACGCCGCCTTCTCGCAGTCTGCGCCGTACCTCCCGCGCGACGACTCGCGCGACGCTCGGGCGCACGGGCTCGCGTGGTCGCGGCGGTTCGTCGGGCTGCGCGTGCTGCTCCCGCTCGTGACGGAGGGGTGGCGGGGCATCGAGGCGCGGGTCGACGCGATGCTCGCGCTCGGGGACCGCCTGGCCACGCGCCTCGCCGCGGAGGGGATGCGGCTCGGCCCGCGCTCGCCGCTCCCGGTCGTGACCTTCACCGGTCCGCGCCCCGGTCAGGACAGCGCACAGTGGGTCGACGAGGCGCTCGCGTACGCGCGGGCGCGGGCCGGGGCGACGCTGGCGGTGACGCGCACGCCGTCGGGCGCCCGCCGCGCCCGCGCGGCCATCGTCTCGCCGCACACGAGCGCGGAGGACGTCGACGCCGTGGCGGCCGCGGTGGGCGAGCTCTCGCGGCGCTGACGCTCGCGCGTCGCCGCGCCGATCACAGGGGATCGCGGCAGCAGCGGACGCCGGTCGAGTAGTCGAAGTAGCTGCTCGGGTGGTCGCGGACGCGCGCGTCGCAGCCGGAGCGCGTCGCGCGCGCGTAGAACCCGCCGACGAACGTGCCCTCGGCGTCGTCGATCCACTCATCCAGGTTGCCGACCATGTCGAAGATCGCGTCGTCGCCCCACTCGCTCGCGCACCGGGGGCTCTTGCCGGTGTCGCGCAGGAGCGGCCGGTCCTCGACCGTGATGAGGTTCAGCCGGGGATCGGTGAGCCCGACCGAGAACGCGCCATGCAGCACGTGCGCCGGGTGATCCTCGCGAAACACGTTGCACGCGCCCGCGACGAAGCTCGATCCGTACGGGAACCGCGTCTGGCGCTGCCCCCTGCACGCCGTGACCCACTCGGCCTCGCTGCACAGGCGCTTGCCCGCCCGCTCGCACGCGAGCTTCGCCTGCTCACCCGTGACGTAGCCGCTCGGCGTCGCGTGCGGCCAGCTCATCGCCTTCCACGACCAGGGGCCCCCGGTCTGCAGCGCGGAGAGCGGGGGCAGCGGCATCGTGCGCGCGAGGCTGCCCTCGGGCTCCTGCTCGCGCGCCTTCGTCCAGTGCTCCCACGACCACGCGAGGAGCTTCGGCGACGGCGGGTAGTACGGAGACAGCGGCTCGTGCGTCTCCACCTCGACGAGCGACGACTCGTAGCGATCGACGCAGAGCCTCCCGGCCACCGCGACCATGTCGTCGGGGCAGGTGATGCGCGCGCGCAGGAGCGGCAGCGACGGTGTGTGGTGGGTCTCGGCGCCCCCGACGCTCCCGCTGCGCCGCCGCTGCTTCTTCGGGCGCTTCGGCGCCGGCTTCTTCGAGGGCGCGGCGGCGCCTGACGGCCTCGGCGCGCTCCGTGTGGGCGACGCCCGGGTGGCGACGAGCAGCGTGACGAGGGCGGCGGCGCCGCGAGGGACCGTCACCCCACGAGCTCCGCGAGCGCGAGCGCCCCGCGCCGCAGCTCGTCGTCGGTGAGGTACGGCGCCGGCCCGAGGCGCAGCAGATCTCCGCGCGCGTCGGTGAGGACGCCGCGCTCGCGCAGGCCGGCGCACAGCTCGCCCGCCCGCGGCGATCGGAGCGCGACGAACCCGGCCCGGCGCGCGGGATCGCGCGACGACGCGAGCTCGAGCCGGTGGGGCAGGACGCCGTGTCGGAGGAGCTCTTCGATCAGGGTCGACGTCTGGCGCGTCGAGGTGCGGCGCAGCACCTCGACCGACAGCCCGTGGCGATCGAACACGTCGAGCACGGCGTCGGCGCGGTAGAACGGCGTCGCGTCGAACGTCGCCCCCGCGAAGCGCGCGCCGCCGTCGCCGTAGCCCACCTCTCGCGCGCGGGGCCGTGCGAGCGCCGCGTAGTCGGCGAACCACCCGGTGTACGCGGGGCGGAGCGACGAGTCTGCCGGGCTGCGCAGGAAGCACACGCCCTCGCCGAGCTGCGCGTACTTGTACCCGCCCGCGACGACGTACGCGCGGGACGCGTGCGGACCGAGGTCGAGCGGCGTGACGTTGAACGCGTGGTACGCGTCCACGAGCGGCACCGCGCCGACCTCGACCGCGCGCGAGACGAGCTCGCCGAGCCGCTCGACGATCCACGCGTCGTCGAACAGCACCGCCGAGACCGCGAGCGCGGCGGTGCCCGGCGTGAGCGCGTCGAGCAGCCGGTCGGTCAAGGTCGCGCGGTCGGTCGCGTCGACCCAGACGACCTCGACGCCCTCCTCCTCGAGGCGGCAGAGCTGGCGGTGCAGCGAGTGAAACTCGCTCGTCGTCGTGACGACGCGCGGGCGGCGCGACCAGCGCAGCGACGAGAGCACGCGGTACACGAGCTCGTGCGTGTTCGACCCGAACGTCACCGGATCGGTGGGAGCAAACCCGAGGCGCGACAGCGCGCGCGCGCCGACCCGCGAGACGAGCGGGAACACCGCCTCGCCCCACTTGTCGTCGACCCAGCGCGCGGCGTCGTCGAACGCGCGTGCGCCTGCGTCGCGTGCCGCGTCGGGCCACGCCTGGTGCGAGTGGCCCGTCAGGAGCACGCGAGGGCCGCGGAGGAAGGCCGCGTACTCCCGGCGGAGCGCGTCGAGCTCGAACACGCTCCCGGCCGTAGCCCCACGCGCGTCGCCCGGCAAATTCCGGCGCGGATGCTCTCACGGGAAGCAGAGCAGCGACAGCCGTCGCAGCACGACCCGCCCCGTCTCGCCGTCGAGCAGCCGCACGAGCGCGACCGACGCCCCCGTGAACGCGAAGAACAGCGCGAGCTGCCCGTCGAACTCGGCGCTGCCGTGCAGGAACCCGCGCGACGTGAGCTCGTGGCACGACAGGACCTCGACGCGCCGGACGCCGGGCGTCGCGTCGGCCATGCGCCGCAGCGCCTCCAGCAGCTCGGAGGGCGGGCAGGCGTCGCGCGACGCGCGCCAGAACTCGTCGGTGGGCCACAGCTCGTCGTAGCGCTCGAACGTCTCGGCGAGCGACGACGACGTGAGCGCGCGGCGCTCGAGCTCGAGCAGCGCGACGGCGAGCTCGCGGGAGGACTGCGGGGACAGGCGGGTGGGGTGTGCTTGCATACCCGGCAGGTCGACCGCTCGCGGCGGCGCTTTCACGCTTTCTTCGGATTGTTCCCTCGGGGCGCGCGGCCTCACGTGCGAGACTGGCGGCGATGAAGCTCTGGCTCACGGCGCTCGCCGTCCCGTTCGTGGGGCTCGCGCCGACTGACGCGTGCGCGCAGGCTCCGCAGGCCGTCACCGCGCCGCCGCCCCAGCGCTATGCGCCGCCGCCCGGGCAGGTCGCGCCGATCTCTCCGCCTCCACCGCCCGCGGAGACACGCGGAGCGCAGCCGCCCACCGTGCGCGCGGGGAGGCGGACGCATGGGGGGTTCTTCTTCCAGCTGGCCTCGGGCCTCGGGCTCGACCGCGTCACGCTCGAGCTCCAGGGGAGATCGATCGAGGGGCAGGCGAGGAGCGGCGCCGTCGATCTCGCCTTCGGCGGCACGGTGGCGCGCGGGCTCGTCGTCGCCGGCGTGACGGGCTTCCGTGCGTCGACGATGGACCTCGATCGAGACGGCCAGCGGTTCTCCTCGAACGTGCTCGTGACCTCGTCGCTGATGGGCGTGATGCTGGCGTGGTACCCGGACCCCGCGGGGGGGTTCTTCGCGCAGGTCGGTGGGGGGTACGCGGCGGTCTCGCTGGACTCCTCGACCCTCACCGTCGCGCAGACCCCAGGGCGCGCGTACGACGACTACCCGGGGGACACGACGCGCCTCGATGGAGTGGGCGGGTTCGTCGGGCTGGGCCACGGGCTGTACTTCTCGGACGAGTGGTCGTTCGGTCTCACGCTCCGGGTGGACGCCGCGACCGTCTCGTCGCACGGCGCGATCACCGTCTCGGCCACCACGCTGTCGCCGTCGCTCCGCACGACGCTGACGTTTCATTGATCCCGGCGCGGGTGGCGCGATGATCGGCCTCGTCGACCGCGTCCGCCGCCGGGTGCGCCTGCTCGGCGGGCTGGTGGCGCTGACGGGCGCGATCGCGGTGACGTCGGGGCTGCTCGCGAGGCGCGCCCAGGAGGACGCGTCGCGACGGGCTCGCGACGCGACGGCCGCTCGCGCGCTCGGCGCCCTCGGCCGCGCGCAGTACATCGACGAGCTGCACCGCGCCCGCGGCCTCGCAGAGCGGCACCCGCCGGCCGAGCCGTGGACCGCGCGGATCGAGCGCGCCGCCGCGAGGCTGTCTCCGGCGCTGGATGTGGCCGAGCGCGCGCGCCTCGCGCGGGTGGAGCAGCGCAGCCGCGCGCTGTCGATCGTGCTCGCGCCGCGAGAGGGCGGCGAGCCGTCGCCCGACGACGAGCACGCGGCGCAGGCCATCGTGGACGCGCTCGTCGACGACGCGGACCGCATCGCAGACCGGCTCGAGCGGCGGGCGGAGGACGCCGAGGCGTCAGCGCTCGGGGCGAGCCGGCTCGCGGTCGTGCTCGGAGGGGCGTTCTCGGCGCTCGGCGTGCTGTTCGCCTGGGTCATCGGGCGGCGCCTGGTCGCCGAGGTGACGGCCCCGGTGTCGCGGCTCCGGGCGGTGACGGAGCGCGTGCGCGAGGGCGAGCGGAGCGCGAGGGTAGGTCCGCTCGAGACGGCCGAGCTGCACGAGGTCGGCGCGGGGCTCGACGCGATGCTCGACGCGCTCGACGAGGCAGACGAGCGCGTGCGCGCCGCCGAGGCGCTCGCCGTGCTGGGGCGCGTGGCGGCGACGGTCGCGCACGAGATGAACAATCCTCTCGCCGTCCTGCGGGGCACGGTCGCGGCGCTCTCGGAGGGGGCGCCCGAGGGGCTCGCGCGGGAGCTCGCGATCGTCGATGACGAGGCGCGCGCGTGCCAGCGCATCGTGGACGATCTGCGCGTCGCCTCGCACGCGCCGCTGCTTCGCCTCGGCCCCGTCGATCCGAGCGCGCTCGCGGCGGAGGTGGCGGCGCGGCGCGCGATGGGCGCGCGCCTGTCGCTGGACGTCGCCCCTGATCACCTCTTGGCCGACGAGGTGCGGCTGCGGCAGGTGCTCGACAACCTGCTCGACAACGCCGAGCACGCGACCGGCGGCGGTGGGAGCGTCATCATCACGGGGCGCCGGACGGGCGACCGCTACGAGCTGTCGGTGGACGACGACGGCCCGGGGGTCTCCGACGCGGACGCCGCGCGCGTCTTCGAGCCGTTCGTCTCCGGGCGCGAGGGTGGCAGCGGCCTCGGGCTCGCCGTCTGCAAGGCGATCGCGGACGCCCACGGCGGCGCTCTCTCGCTCGGGCGGAGCGACGCGGGCGGCGCGAGGTTCGTGCTGACGCTGCCGGCGTCGGCCTCCCAGGCCTAGCCCGGTTCGCTCGCAGTCCTGGACATCTCTCGAGGTGAGTCTCCGCGGGTGAGGGTCCCGGGCCTCGAGGGTGGGAGGGGCCGATCAGCGCCCGCGCACCGCCTCCAGGCTGCGCACGTCGTCGAGGTCCTTCGGTCGCCCGGCGGCGAGCTTCGACGCGATGAGGGCATCGACTCCGATGACGTGGACCGTGATCCCCTCCCAGGTCACGTCCTTGCGGTGCGGCCATGCTCGTTCGAAGTCGACGCCAGGGGCGGTGCGCAGCAGATCGATGCGGGCAGGAGGGGAGCCGAAGAACACAAACTCGTCGTCGGTCATCGTCCGGACCTCTTCGATCAGGCCTGCTGGGGCGCCATACGCCCCGAGCGCCTGGAGCACTCGACCGGTGTTGTCTGCGGAGCGCTCCAGGAGCAGATCGAGATCCTTCGTGTACCGAGGCTCGGCGTGGACTCCGACCGCCCACCCGCCGACGACGAGGTATTCAACCCCGCAGCTTGCGAACTCCGTGAGCAGATCGATCAAGTCGCGGTGCAGGTTCATCGTTGCCTCCCAGAACCCAGGCAGCTTGGACCAGCTCGATGATGGCCTGGAATTTCACCTCGGGCGCCGCGTCGCGCCAGAAGGCCGCGCCTTGCTCGGCGTGCTCCTCGAAGCCCTTGGCCTTGCCGTGGACGAGCTTGCGCGCTCTCTCTCGCCTGCGCTGCTCGACGGTCGGGAGAGCGCGCTTCATTCGGCGGAGCGTAGCAGGTGGGACGGAGGCAGTCTCTCTGCCGAACGCGGCGGCGCCGGGCAGCGCGATGCGCTCGGCCGGGGCATCCTCGCGGACGGTGGGCCCCGGGGCGGTCGCGCGAAAAAGGCCGGCTAGCGTCGTCCGCTAAGCCGGCCCCTTTTCCGTGGTTTCTTGGAGCGGGAGAAGGGATTCGAACCCTCGACGTCAACCTTGGCAAGGTTGCACTCTACCACTGAGTTACTCCCGCAACGGGAGGCGCGTTCTACGAAGCCGCGCTCACCCTGTCAAGCGGGAAATATCTCCCCGCTCGCGCCGCGCGATCGTAGAAGCAGGTGCCGCCGTGACCGATCCGCCCGCCCCCCGAGAGAGCCTCGCCGCGTCGTCCAGCTTCCTCCGCGCGTGCCGGGGCGAGCCGGTGGCGTCGACCCCCGTCTGGCTGATGCGGCAGGCGGGGAGGTTCCAGGCTGAGTACCGCGCGATCCGCGAGAAGGTGGGGTTCCTCGAGCTGTGCAAGACCCCGGACCTCGCCGCCGAGGTGACGGTGTTCGCGGTGCGGCAGCTCGGCGTCGACGCGGGGATCATCTTCGCGGACATCCTGCTGGTGCTCGAGCCGATGGGGCTGCGGGTGACGTTCGAGAAGGGCGACGGCCCGGTCATCCACGATCCCATCGTGGGCGCGCGGGACGTCGATCGCGTCACGGGCGAGATCGACGCGGCGAGCCTCGGCTACGTCGGCGACGCGATCCGGGGGTTCAAGCGCGAGCTGCCGCGCGTGCCGCTCATCGGCTTCGCGGGCGCGCCGTTCACCCTCGCGTCGTACGCGATCGAGGGCGGCGGCTCGAAGAACTACGTCGCGACGAAGCGCCTCATGTACGAAGACCCCGGCGCGTTCTCGGCGCTGATGGAGCGGCTCTCGGTCGCGATCACGCGCTTCCTCTCGATGCAGATCGACGCGGGCGCCGACGCGGTGCAGCTCTTCGACAGCTGGGCGGGGGCGCTCTCGCCGCGCGACTACCGCGCGCACGTCGCGCCCCACATGAAGCGCATCGTCGACGCCCTGCCCGACGGCGTGCCGGTGATCACGTTCGGCACCGGGACGGGGGGCTTCCTCGAGGAGCTCGCGGCGTCGGGCGCGGACGTGGTCGGCGTCGACTGGAGGCTCGATCTCGCGGACGCCGCGCGTCGGTTGCCGGGCGTCACGCTGCAGGGCAACCTCGACCCCGTGACGCTCTTCGGCCCGGTCTCCGCGATGAAGCCCGCGGTCGAGGCGATCCTCGCGGCGGCTCGGGGCCATCGCGGCCACGTGTTCAACCTCGGGCACGGCATCCTGCCGGGCACGCCGGTCGACCACGTGCGCGCGCTCGTCGAGCTGGTGCACGAGCTGTCCGCGCGATGAAGCGCGTCGTCGTCGTCGGCGCGGGGCTCTCGGGGCTCTCGGCGGGCGTCACGCTCCATGGGCGCGCGGGGCTCGAGGTGCTCGTGCTCGACGCCGCGACGCGCGCGGGCGGCGCCGTCGGCACGGAGCGGATCGACGGCTTCCTCGTCGAGCGAGGCGCGGACGGGTTCTTGACCGAGAAGCCCGGCGCGCTCGAGCTCGCCGCGAGGCTCGGCGTCGCGGGCCGCGTGATCCGGCCGACGCCGGCGCGGGACGGCGCGTACGTCGTGCGCGACGGCGCGCTCCGCCCGCTGCCCCGCGGCTTCTCGATCATGGCGCCGGTCGATCTCGGGGCCTTCCTCCGCTCCGACGTGCTGTCGGTCGCCGGCCGGTTGCGAGCGGCCGCCGAGGTGCTCGCGCCGCGCCGCTGCCCCGAGGACGACGAGAGCCTCGCGTCGTTCGTGCGCCGAAGGTTCGGGAGCGAGCTGCTCGACAGGCTCGCGCAGCCGCTCGCCGCGGGCATCTACGGCGCCGACCCCGAGCGCCTCAGCCTGCGCGCGACGATGCCGAGGTTCCTGCACGAGGAGCGCCGGATGGGCTCGGTCACGCTCGGGCTGCGCGAGCGGGCTCGGGCGCGCGGCGTGGAGGCTCGGGGCGCTCGCTACCAGCTGTTCGCGAGCTTCGACGGCGGCCTGCAGGTGCTCGTCGACGCGGCGGCAGCGCGGCTCGGTGACCGGCTGCGGCTCGGCGCGGAGGTGACGAGGCTCGCGCCGCGCGACGACGGCGTCACGCTCGAGGTCGCGGGCGAGCGCGTCGTCGCCGACGCCGTCGTCCTCGCGTTGCCCGGCCCGCGGCTCGCGAGGCTGCTCGGGCCGTGCGATCCCGATCTCGGCGCGCGCGTCGGCGCCGTCCCGCACGGCTCCTGTGCGACGGTGACGCTCGGGTGGGACGCGCCCGCGATCGATCCTCGGCTCGATGGATACGGCTTCGTCGTGCCGAGGGTCGAGGGGCGCCCGTCGATGGCCGCGACCTTCCTCTCGAAGAAGTGGGCGGGGCGCGCTCCCACGGGCGCGGAGCTCGCGCGCGTGTTCCTCCCGGGAGAGCCCGCGAGCGACGACGACGCCGTCGCGGTCGCGCGTCGGGAGCTCGCTGCGCTCGCGGGCGTCACGCGCGCGCCCGTCCTCGCGCGGGTGCAGCGGCACACGCGAGCGATGCCCGTCTACGAGGTCGGGCACGTGGGCCGCGCGCGCGAGATCGAGCGGGCCGCGCGCGCGCGAGCGCCGAGGGTGCTCCTGGCCGGGAACTCGCTTGGCGGCGTGGGCATCCCAGACTCCATCGCCGCAGGCGAGGCGGCCGCGCGCGAGGCGGAGGCGAGGATCGCCGGGGGGAGCGCCGAGCGGCGGTGAGCGCGCCCCGCCGCCACGTCGACGTCGTGCTCGCGGGCGTGCTCGCGGCGCTGCACCTCATCGCGACGGGCCTCGCGTACCTGAAGATCGATCACGGCGGCGCGGGCGACTGGGCGCTCGCGTTCGTGCAGGCGCTCGGGAGGGGCGCGCTGTTCCTCGGGGGGTTCCTGCTGCTCGTCGACGGCGCGGCCGGCCGCGCTCGGTGGCTCCGGCCGCCGCTCGCGGGGCTCGTGTTGTTCTTGTTCGCCTCGGAGATCGTTGATTTCCTGCTGTTCAGCCTGTCGGGGACGCACCTCACGTACGTCGTGCGCGTGGCGGTGTCCGGCGGGCTGCGCGATCTGGTCGACCTCATCGTCGCGACGCGCGTCTCGACGCTGAACCTCGCGTGGATGTTCGGGCTCGTGCCGCTGCTGATCGTCGCGGGCGCGGCGCTCTCGCGCGTGACGGCGCGGGCGTCGCGGCGGTTCGACGTGCCGATCTCGCGCCTCGGGTGGCTCGTCGCGCTCGGCGTCGCCGTCGTGCTCGGCGAGCAGCTCGTCTCGCGCAGCCACAAGGATCGCAAGTTCTACGAGCAGGAGCGCGAGACGTTCGCGTACTACCTGCCGATCATCCCGCCGCTCTCGAAGGTGCGATACCCGGTCGAGGTCGTCCCCGTGCGCGACGAGCGGCTCGACGAGCCCGCCGTCGCCGAGGCCGCGCGGGCGCCGAGGCCCGCCGCGGGGCGCCACGTGTTCGTGTTCGTGCTCGAGAGCGTGCGCGAGTCGTTCGTCGACGCGACGACCGCGCCGAACCTCACGCGCTTCGGCGAGGAGAACCTCAGGTTCCGCGGGCACTCGTCCGCCAACGCCACGGTCAACTCGTGGCACTCCATCTTCCACGGGCAGCACGCGTTCTACTGGTTCCCCTACACGCGCCGCGCGACCTTCGCCGGCGCCGTCCCGGTGCGGATGCTGAAGGCGCTCGGGTACCGCGTGGCGCTCGTGACGTCGTCCGACCTCGACTACCACCGCTACGATCGCTCGATCTTCGGCGACGGCTACGCGCTCGTCGACGTGCGGCGCGACACGTCGAAGACGACGCTGACGAAGCCCGCCGAGGGAGACCGCGAGGCGCTCTCGATGACGCGCGAGCTCGTCCGCGACATCGCGAGATCTCGAGAGAACACCTTCACGGCCGTCTTCCTCGAGTCGGGGCACCACGACTACTACTGGCCCGCGGACGAGCCGCCGAGGTTCACGCCGTACCTCGAGAAGTTCGACTACACGCGCGTGCGCTACCCGGACAGCGATCTCGAGCTCGTGCGCAACCGCTACCGCAACGCGATCCACTTCCTCGATCGTCACGTCGGGGAGGTGCTCGACGCGATGCGCGCGGAGGGCGTGTACGACGACTCGATCATCGTCTTCGTCGGCGATCACGGCGAGGAGTTCATGGAGCACGGGCGGCTCGTGCACTCCTCCAACCTGTTCGAGCCGCAGACGACGCCGGTGCTGATGATGCGCCTGCCCGGCGTCGACCGCGCCGTCGCGCGCGAGGGCATGAGCCACACGCAGATCATGCCGACGGTGCTCGCGCAGCTGGGGCTAGGGCTGCCCGCGGGGCTGTTCGACGGGCTGCCCGCGGGCGCCCCGGGCGCGGGCGCGCTGCAGCTCGTCTGCAAGGCGCGCATCCCGAGCTACCCGTCGAAGTTCGTGCTCCACGCGGGCGACAAGAAGCTCTTCTTCGAGCTCGACGCGCTCTCGCCGGAGCGCTCCCGCTGGGTCTACCTGACCGACGTGACCGACGCCGACGACCGCGAGCTGCGGCTGGAGCCGGGCGCGGAGGACGCGCTCTTCGGGCCCGCGCTGGGGACGCTGCCCTTCCTGCGCATCAAGGGCCCGCTGACGAGGTGACGTGAAGATTGTCGTGTTGCACCCGAGGCTCGGCGCGACGGGCGGCGCGGAGCTGCTGCTGGTCGCGCAGGCGCACGCCCTCCGGCGCGCCGGGCATGACGTCGAGCTCTCGTGCTTCTCGTGGGACGAGGAGGCGTGGCGCGCGCGCGTCGACGGGCTGCCGATCCGCTCGCTCGACGAGCCCGCGTGGCTGCGCCCGATCGAGACGGCGTTCGCGCCGTCGCCGCGCCGTCGCGCGTTCGTCGAGCGCGCGGTCGCCGGGGCCGATCTGGTGATCGCGCACAACGCGCCGGCGAGCGCGCTCGCGGGCGCCGTCGCGGGCCGTCGCGCTGTCTGGTACTGCCACGAGCCGCCGCGCCTCCTCTACCCGCGCGAGACGCAGACGCGCGCCTTCGCCGCCCGCTCGTGGCGCCCCGGGGCCGGCGCGCTCGCGCGCGGGATGGCCCTCACCGGCCTGCGCGAGGCCGTCGAGGCGCGCGTCGGCGGCCCGTGGGCGAGGCTGAGGGAGTTCGACCGTCGCGGCGTCGCGGCGCTCGGCGCCGTCATCGCCAACAGCCGCCTGACCGCTGCGGCCGTGCGCGAGATCTACGGCCGCGCGTGCGACGCCGTCGTTCCGCCGATGGTCGATGATCGGGGCGCCCCGTCGCGCCCGAGCGGCGTGTCGCCGGCGCCGCGCGTGCTCTGCCAGTCGCGCCTGGCGCTCGAGAAGAACACCGAGGGCGCGCTCCTCGGGTTCGCGCGGTTCGCGGCCTGCCGTCCCGGCGCCACGCTGACGATCGTCGGCGACGGCGCCCTCCGCGCGCGGCTCGAGCGGCGGGCGCGCGGGCTCCACGCGGACGTCAGGTTCGTGGGTCACCTCGACGCGCGGGCGCTCGACCGTGCGCGTGACCAGGCCGAGGTGTTCCTCGCGGTGCCGTTCGACGAGCCGTTCGGGATGGTGTTCGTCGAGGCGGCGCTCCGGGGGCTGCTCGTCGTCGCGTCCGATCACGGCGGGCCCGCCGAGATCTTCGACGACGGCGCCATGGCGGAGCTGTGCGATCCCGCGTCCCCGCGGGCGATCGCCGCCGCCCTCGCGCGGCTCACGGCGACGCCGGCCGAGGCGCTCGACGCGCGGCGCCTCCGCGCGGCCGAGGCGATGCGCGCGCGCTACGTGCCCGCCGTGATCGAGCCGCGCTTCGTCGAGCTCATCGAGGCGCTTGGGCGATGACGACCGTCGCCATCGACGCGCGCTTCTGGCGCGCCGAGCCGAGCGGCATCGGCGCCGTCGTCGCCGCGCAGGTGACGCGCTTGCCGTCGCGCGCGTCGGACCTGGAATTCGTGCTGATCACGCACCCGTCGCGCCCGACCCCGGTGTGCGCGCCGAACGTCCGCTGCCTCGTCGCGCCCTACGTGCCCGACGGACCGGGCACGATGCTCGCGCTCGGCGGGTGGCTGCGCGCGCGGGCGACGTGGGACGTGTTCCACGGCGCGTCGTCCGCGCTGCCGCACGACGTGGGCCCGCGCACGGTGGTCACGCTTCACGCCGTGATGTGGCTCGACGATCCGGCGCTCGTGCGGCGCGCGGGGCCGTGGGGGCTCGCCGAGACGCTGTTCTACCGGCACGCGATGGGTCGCGCGGCCCGGCGCGCCTCCGCGCTGGTCGTCCCGAGCGAGGCCACGCGCGAGCGTGCGACGCGCTGGACGGGCGACGGCGCGCGCCGGATCACGGTGACGCCGTGGGGGCTGCCCGACGCCTTCCGCAGGCCCGCGCCCACAGCGCGCGCTCTCTCGCTGTCTCGCCACGGCGTCACGACGCCGCGCTACGCGCTCGTGGTCGGGAAATCCGCCGGCTACAAGAACCACGACGGCGCCGTGCGCGCGTTCGCGCGGGCGTTCCGCGGCGATCCGTCGACCTCGCTCGGGCTCGTGCAGCGCGCGGGCGACGGCGCCGATCGCCTGCGCGCGCTCGCGGCGAGCCTGGGCGTGGGCGACCAGGTGCACGCCGTGCCCGCCGAGAGCGACGAGGAGCTCGCGGCGCTCTACGCCGGAGCGCACGCCCTGCTCCACCCGTCGGTGTGCGAGGGGTTCGGGTTCCCGCTGCTCGAGGCGATGGCGATGGGGTGCCCCGTGGTCGCGTCCGACGCCGCGAGCCTGCCCGAGGTCGGGGGGGACGCGGCCCTCTACGCGGCGCCGGACGACGCGACCACGCTCGCCCGGCACCTGCGCGCGCTGCTCGATCCCGACGTCCGTCGCCTCCACGTCGAGCGGGGTCGACGGCGCGTCGAGCGGGCGAGCTGGGACGCGTGCGTCGACGCGACGGCGGAGGTCTACCGGCGGCTCGCCCGCTGACGCCGCGCCGCTGACGCCGCCGAGAGGGCAGGGGAGCGGCGCTACATGCCCATCGGGTGCCAGAACGTCTTCGTCTCGAGGAACGGCGTCAGGCTCGCGAGGCCCGCGAGCCGCTCGTCGCCGAAGTCGATCCCCGCGACCGCGTGCTTCTTCACCCGCTTCACCGTCGCGACCGCGAGCGTCTCCAGCTCCTTCAGCAGCTCCGCGTCGTCGAGCCAGAGGTCGAGCGCGAGCACCTCCATGTGGCGCGCGAGGTGCGGCGCGACCTCCTTCACCTTCCCCGTGAGCACGTTGACCACGCCGCCCGGCAGATCGCTGGTCGCGAGGCACTCGCAGAAGGTGACGGCCGTGCGCGGATCGTCCTCGCTCGCGAGCACGACGCACGTGTTGCCCGAGACGATGACCGGCAGGATCGCCGAGACGAGCCCGAGCAGCGACGGCCGGCGCGGCGCGACGATCGCGACCACCCCCATGGGCTCCGGCACCGAGAAGTTGAAGTGCGGCCCGGCGACGGGGTTCGAGCTGGCGAGCAGGCTCTGGTACTTGTCGGCCCACCCCGCGAACGAGATCACGCGATCGACGCTCGTCGCCACCTCGTCGCGTGCCTCCTGGCGGGCGAGGCCCAGGCCGCGCTCGATCTCGGACGCCAGCTCCGCGCGGCGCGCCTCCATCACCTCGCCGAGACGGTAGAGGATCTGCCCGCGGTTGTACGCGGTCTTGCCCGCCCACCCGGCGCCCGCGGCGTGCGCGGCCTTCACCGCGTCGCGGCCGTCCTTGCGCGAGGAGAGCGCGATGTTCTCGACGAGCCCCGGCTCGTCCCCTGCGACGTCCTTCACCTGGAAATACCTCCCGGACTCGCTGCGCACGAACGCGCCGCCGACGTAGTTCTTGTAAGCCTTCTGCACGCGCGCCCGCGCCGGCGCCGAGGCGCCGTTCACGGGCACGATCGCGGCGTCCGCCGCCTTCTTCTTCGCGCTCATCCGTCGATCTCCAGGTACGGGGCCAGCCCCGCGCGACCGCCCTCGCGGCCGAAGCCGCTCTCCTTGTAGCCACCGAACGGCGAGGTCGGGTCGAACTTGTTGTACGTGTTGCCCCACACGACGCCGGCCTTCAGGCGGCTGGCGAGCCAGAAGAGCTTCGCGCCCTTGTCCGTCCAGATGCCCGCCGAGAGCCCGTAGAAGGTGTTGTTGGCCTTCTCGATGGCCTCCTCCGGTGTGCGAAATGTCAGGATTGACAGCACCGGCCCGAAGCTCTCCTCGCGGGCGATGCGGTGCGACAGCGTCACGCCCGTGAAGATCGTGGGCGAGAACCAGAAGCCCTTCTGCGGCAGCGCGCACGGCGTCGAGAACCGCTCCGCGCCCTCCCGCTCGCCGGCCGCGACGAGCTCCTTGATCTTGTCGAGCTGCATCCTCGAGTTGATGGCGCCGACGTCGGTGTTCTTGTCGAGCGGGTCGCCGACCCGCAGCGTCATCATCCGGTCGCGCAGCTTCTTCACGACGAGGTCGTGCACGCTCTCCTCGACCAGCAGGCGCGAGCCCGCGCAGCAGACGTGCCCCTGGTTGAAGAAGATGCCCGAGATGATGCCCTCGACGGCCTGATCGAGCGCGGCGTCGGCGAAGACGATGTTCGCGGCCTTGCCGCCGAGCTCGAGCGTGAGGCGCTTGCTCGTGCCCGCGAGCGCCTGCTGGATGCGCTTGCCGACCGCCGTCGACCCGGTGAACGCGACCTTGTCGACGCCCGGGTGCGACACGAGCGCCGAGCCGGTCGCGCCGGCGCCGGTGACGATGTTCACGACGCCCGGGGGCAGATCGATCTCCTCGCAGATCTGCGCGAGCAGCAGCGCCGTCAGCGGCGTCGTCTCGGCGGGCTTCAGCACCACGGTGTTGCCGCACGCGAGCGCGGGGGCGATCTTCCACGCGGCCATCAGCAGCGGGAAGTTCCACGGGATGACCTGCCCCGCGACGCCGAGCGGCCGCGCGCCCGCGCCGGGGAACGCGTACGCGAGCTTGTCGGCCCACCCCGCGTAGTAGAAGAAGTGCGCGGCCGAGATCGGCACGTCGACGTCGCGCGACTCCTTGATGGGCTTGCCGCCGTCGAGCGACTCGACGACCGCGAGCTCGCGCGACTTCTCCTGGATGCGCCGGGCGATGCGGTAGATGTACTTGCCGCGCTCGCCGGGCTTCATCTTCGACCACACGCGCTCGTAGGCGCGGCGCGCGGCCGAGACGGCGCGATCGACGTCCTCGGGCGAGGCCTCCGCGACCTCGGCGAGCTTCTCCTCGGTCGACGGGCTGATGGTCGGGAAGTACTTCTTCGCGGGCTGCCACCTGCCGTCGACGAACAGATCGTAGCGGCTCTTCAGCTTGACGTGGTCGCGCGCCTCGGGGGCGGGCGCGTACGTCCACGCGTCACCGAACTCGAGCGCGGGCCCGGCGGGCCTCGCGGCGTCGGGGCGAGGGGTGATCTGGGCCTTCGTGCGGGGCGTCTTTTGCATCGTCATCGGTCACTCTTTCGAGAAGTAGTCGGCGCCCTGGTAGGCCTGCGTGCGCTCCTTCTCGAGCTGCATCAGGACGTCGTTCAGCAGCGTGCTCGCGCCGAAGCGGAAGAGCTCGGGCGTGAGCCACGCGTCGCCGAGCGTCTCCTTCACGAGCACGAGGTAGTGGAGCGCCTGCTTCGCCGTGCGGATGCCGCCCGCGGGCTTCATCCCGATGCGCTTGCCGGTCGCGTAGTAGTGGTCGCGGATCGCCTCGAGCATCACGAGGGTCACGGGCGGCGTCGCGGCGGGCGTCACCTTGCCGGTCGACGTCTTGATGAAGTCGGCGCCGGCCGCCATCGCGATGTCGCTCGCGTGGCGCACGACGTCGTAGCTGCCGAGCTCGCCGGTCTCGAGGATGACCTTGAGGTGGGCCTGGCCGCACGCCTCCTTCGTCTGGACGATCTCGTCGTACACCTTCGCGTACTCGCCGGAGAGCATCGCGCCGCGATCGATCACCATGTCGATCTCGTCGGCGCCGAAGCCCACCGCGCGGCGCACGTCGTCGAGCTTGATCGGGAGCGGGGAGAGCCCGCTCGGAAACGCCGTCGCGACCGACGCGACGTGCACGCCGCTGCCGCGGAGGCAGTCGACGGCGACGGGGACCATGTTGGGGTACACGCACACGGCGCCGACGGGGCCGACCGACGCGTCGTGCTCGAGCGGCCGGAGCGCCTTCGCGCAGAGCGAGCGCACCTTGCCCGGGGTGTCCTTGCCCTCGAGGGTCGTGAGGTCCATCATCCGGACGGCGAGCTTGAGCCCCGCGACCTTGGTGGCCTTCTTGATGCTGCGCTTGCCGAGGGCGGCGGCGCGCTCCTCGACGTAGATCTGATCGACGGGCGAGGTGCGCGGGGGGATGTGAGGCCCCCTGTCCGCGACGCGCCCGGCCGCGCTGGCGACGAGGTTCGACATGACGCGCGAGCCTACACACGGCCCGCGCGAGCGTCGACGGATTCGCCGCGCCCGGCGTCAGCGCCAGAGGAGCGCGCCGGCGAGGTAGCTCGTGGCGTTCGCCGCCAGGCTGAGCAAGGGCGCGCGCCAGCGGAGCCGGGGCGCGACGAGCGCGTAGAGCGCGGCCTCGACCGCCCACGCGAACACCTCCGACGCCGCGAGCGACGCCTGCCCGCGCCACCGCAAGGCCGGGAACACGAACCACACCCACGGGTGCGTCGCCAGCTGCGCGAAGCCCGCGGCGGCGAGGGCTCGGCCCGTGGGCGCCCCCGCGCGGCGGAGCGCCCAGGTCACGATGGGCACCTCGACGGCGAGCGTCAGCGCGAACGCCGCGGCCCACATCGCCGCGTAGCGCGCCTCCGTCACGCCGGTCTCGCCCCGCGCGTCACTCGAGGTAGATAGGGTTGGACACCGCGAACGGCTTGCGGCCCGGGTGCAGCGGCGACAGATCGCCCTTGCCCTTCGCGTGCAGGACGACCCAGCTGCGCGGGCGCGCCGGGTCTCGCGACACTGTCACCGTCGTCGCGGCGACGCTGGGCGAGCCGGGCGCCGGATCGGCCGCCTGGGCGAGCGGCTTCGTCTCCACCGTCACGCCGTCGACGAAGACCTCCAGCGACTCCGCGGCGATCCACGGCGCCGACTGCACAGTGACCTCGAGCGTCACGGGGCTCGCCGCGGAGACGGTGGCGCCCGGGCCCGCGCCGCCCGGCGCCTTCACTGTCATGTAGAGGCCGCCGCTGATGGTCGCGTTGCCCGTCGCGACGCCGTCGCGCACGGCCTCCGGCGTCAGCTTCTGCGGGTCGTCGTGGCCGAACAGGATGCACGTGCGCGGGTACCCGACGGGGCTCGAGCGGATGCTGTGCGAGTCGGAGCTGCCCACGGCCCACACCTTCTTCCCGTGGTTCAACAGCGAGAACCAGTCGGCGAGGGAGCCCTTGCGGTTGGACTCGAGATCGCTGTCATTGAACACCTCCACGGCCTCGAAGTCGTCGCTCCACAGCTTCGGATCGCCGACGCCGGTGTCGCGCTTCAGCTTCGCCGCCGAGAAGTACGCGCCGAAGCCGCCGCCGGAGGGGTGGTTCACGATGACGATGGGCTTGTCCTCGTCCGCGTGCGCCATGGCGAACACCTTCGCGGGATCGTTGCCGATCCAGTCGATGGCGCCCTGGTTCAGCCGGTCGGGCTTCGGCCGGAGCGGCAGCACCCCGAAGTGCCCCCAGGTGAACGTCGTCAGCTCCTCCGACGGCACGCCGAACGCCCACTTCTCGAGGCCCAGCTGCGCGATGATCGGCTGGAAATCGATGATCCACTCGTGCTCGCTGGACACCGGGATGTCGAGGCCGTCCGCGACCGCGCTCTTCACCTTGTCGACGACCGGATCGCTCGAGTCGGCGGAGAAGAACGAGTGCACATGAAAGTCCGCGCACATCACCCCGGTCGAGTCGACCGAGTGCGCGAGCTGGACGGTGAGCTCCTTCGTCTCGCCGGCCGCGACGGTGACGGTCTGGTCGGAGAGCGTCCATTCGTAGCCGCGGGAGACGACCACCCGGTGCTCTCCCGGCGGCACCACCAGCGACGCGTCGCCCGTCATCGCGTACTCTTGATGCAGCCTGCCCCTCGCGGGCCACTGCTCACCCCGTGACTCGGGGGGCTCCGTGGGCGCCACCGTCGGGATCACTTGCACCCGCGCCGGCAGCGGCGTCCCGCCCGCCGCGTCACGCGCCTTGACCTTCAGCGTGGCGTGCGGAGGGAACTGGAGGTCCAGGGTTCCCGCCGCGGCGGGGGCGCCGGAGTGGGCCGGGTACCCGACCTTCGACGGCACGAGGCGCACCTCGCCCGCCGGGACGTGCAGCGTGTACGTGCCGTCCGCGGCCGACGTCGTCCTCGACAGCTCCTTGCCGGCGCCGTCGATCGCGTGGACCCACGCGCCCGCGACCGGCGCCTTGGTCGCGTCCTCCACCTTGCCGGAGACGAGCTGCCCCTCGGAGGCGCCGTCGACCCGCGCGACCGCGGCCCGCAGGGCGTCGAGATCGGCGCCGCCCGGGATGATCTCCGCGTAGTCGACCGAGCGCTTCTCGCCCTTCGGGATGGGGAACCCCTGGCCGACGAAGTACTGGAACCCCGAGATCTCCAGCGAGTACTCGAGCGGCCCCTCGAGGCTGCGCCACGCGAACGACATCGACCCGTTGTCGAAGCCGACCCACTTCACCTTGCCCTTCGGCTCGGCGAAGCCCGACTCCTCCGTGTACATGCGCGAGCGCGCGTACTGGAAGAAGCCGTGCATCTCGTTGCCGGTCGCGTCGAGATCCTCGTCGGAGGTGTTGGCGACGTGCAGGCGGAGCTTCACGCTCTCGGCGCCCGGCGCGAGCGAGAAATCGAGCGCGGCGGGGACGCCGAACTGGTCCGGGAACAGCGCCTGCAAGCTGCCGAGGAACGGGATGGGCTTCAGCAGCCCCTGCACGCGGACGACGGCCTCCTTGCCGTCGCTGCCATCGTGGAGCACCGAGACGGAGGTGGGATCGATCATCTCCGTCGAGAGCGCGGTCAGCGTCTCGCCGTACAGCGACAGGCCGAGCGGCTTGCCGTCGTCTCCGACGCGGTCGACCGTCAGCAGCTCGCCGCCGAAGCGCGAGTAGCCGTCCGAGAGGCCCTTGTCCTCGATGGTGGCCGCGATCTTCGCGTTGACGAGGATGAAGTCGCCGAGGCGCACGCGCTGGCGGGCGTCGGCGGGCTGCTTCAACAGCGACGGATCGCTGATGCGCGCGGCCCGCGCCTGCCCTGCGGCCTTCGCGCCCGCGGGATCGGGGTGCCCGGTGTCGCTGCCCTTCTCGAAGCAGTCGTCGGGCGTGCACGCGAGCTGGCCCCCGCCGCCCGCCGCGCCGCTCGCGCCCGCCGCGCCGCTCGCGCCCGCCGCTCCGACCGACGGCGCGGGTGTGTCGGCCTCGCCTCCACCGCACGCGAAGACGACGAGGGACGGAGACGCGAGGAGAGCGGCGGTGAGCAAGCGGCGCATCGCGCGGCACGTTACCAGCGCGCCCCCCGGTTGCCACGCGCGCCGAGCCGCGCCGGGCCACGCGCGCCGCACGGCAACGGCGCCCGCCGCGCCCGCGTCACACGCGGAAAGCGTCCAGACGCCCTTGCGTGGACCCCTCGAGTCTGCGATCTCGAACGTCGATGAACCCCCGCGCCCTGTCTATGGTGGCCCTCCTGACGGCGTGCAGCGCGTCGTCGATGCCGAGCGAGGGCCGCTCGTGCACCGCGATCGGCTGCGTCGACGGCTTCTCTGTCACGGTCACGTCGAGCGGCGCGTGGCCCGCCGGCGAGTACGTGGTCAAGGTCGTGGCCGACGGCGTGACGACGACGTGCTCGGCGACGCTCCCGCTGACGCAGTCGTCCACGTCGGTCTGCTCCGGGCCGGGCGTGCAGGTGGGGCTCTCCGGGTCGCTCCTGCCCGCGTCGCAGCAGTCGATCTCGACCGTCTCCTTGTCCTCCACCCCGAAGGCGGTGGCGATCGAGATCACGCGCGACGGCGCGTCGATCGGGGCGCGCACGTACGCGCCGAGCTACGTCACGTCTCGCCCGAACGGCCCAGAGTGCGAGCCCATCTGCACGAACGCGAGCGACACGCTGGCGGTCGCGCCGTAGCCGCTCAGGCCCGCGCGAGCATCCGCGCGAGCGCGAGGTAGAACCCCGCCGCGTCGAACCCCGGCGCCCAGCCGACGCTGCCCCAGTGATCGGTGTCGATCTCGCCGAGCACCTTGCCGAAGCGCTGGCTCGACGCGGGCACGACGCCGTCGTTCGGCCCCGCGAGCCGCGAGAGCAGCGCGTACGACGGCAAGAGCGGCGGCATGATCCCCGTGACGCGCGACGGTCGGGCGATGACGCTCGCGGTCGGCACGTCGGGCACGCCGAGGTACTCGTCGTGCGCGCGCGACGGCGAGAGATCCGCGAGGCACCCGCGCTCGCGCGCGAGCACGCGCCCGCGTCGGCCGAGGACCGAGAGCCCGAGATCGGCGAGCGGCGTGCCGCGGTGAGGCGCGGCGACCGTGACGAGCGACGCGACGCGCGGGCCGAGGCCGAGGTGCGCCACCGCGTGCCGCACGTCGAGCCCGCCCATGCTGTGCGCGATGATGTGCACGCGGTCCGCGTCGATGCGCGAGATCTGCTCGACCAGCGCGACGGCGCGCTCGGCGATGGGCGCGACCGACGGCACCCTCGGCACGTGCACCTCGAACCCGAGGCGCGCGAGCGCGCGCGGGACCCCTCGAAAGTAGTGCTGCTCGATAGGCCCGAGGCCGAGCGACCGGAACCCGCCGAACCCGTGCGCCAGCACGAACGGGGGGCGCTGGTGCCGCCTGATGAACACAGCGGGCGCGCCCGTCACCTCCGCGGGGCCGACGACGACGATCGGCGCCTCGAGGGGCAGGGCGCTGGGCTCGCCGGGCCCCGCGTCGTCCAGGGCTGGCGGCTCGGCGGGCGGGAGCGTCGGGCGGTCGTCCCACCGCGGCGCGAGCGCGGGGCCCGCGCCGCCGCGCGCCGCGATCCACACGACGAGCGCCGCGATCGCGCTCGCGAGCAGGACCCACGCGGCAGGCTCCATCCGCGCTCAGGTAGGCGCCGCGCCGCGTCGCGTCAAGGCGCGGGGGCGGGGCTCAGAAGCGCGTGCGCACGACGTCGAGCTTGCTGCTGACCGGGAACCCGAGCTCCCGCACGCGCGCGGACACGCATTTCTCGAGGTCGGGGTTGGCGGGCGACATCACGATCGTGACGCCGAGCGCGCGCCCCTCCTTCACCGCGGCGCACACCTCGACAGAGACGTCGGTCGGGACCTCGCACGCGGTGAGGTACTCGCCGTGGTTGAGCACCTTCGAGAACTCGCGGGACGACAGATCCGCCCCGCCCTGCTTGCCGATCGCGACCTCGTCGCCGTGCTGCTCGCGCGCCTCGTCGCACGTCATCCCGTCGGACGATCCCGAGCCGGGCGGCGCGGGCGGCGCGACCTTCGGCTCGGGGCGGGGCGCGCGGGCGGCCACCGGCTGCGCGGCGGGCGACCTCGGCGCGGGGGGAGGTTCACCGCCGCACGACGCGGCGAGCACGAGCGAGAGACAGAAGAGCGGAGCCCTCATCGCAGCACCTTCGCAGGCTTCCCCAGGAATTCGAAGTGCATCGTGTCCTCGAGATCGTCGTGGCCGAGCCAGTAGAAGCCGTTGCGGTCGAACGTGTCGATCCAGCACCTCGGCATCGCGGCGCGCTCGTAGGCTGATTTCACCTTCTTCTGGCACTGCGGATCCTCGCTCCACGGCTCGACGCAGTGGCAGCAGGGGTTGCGGTCGGGGTCGATGTCGAGCGCGATCCCGAACAGGTGGTTCGTGATCTCGCCGCCGCGGTACGAGTTGTGATCGCGGAACCCCGAGAGCGCCTTCGGGCTGTACGGCTCCTTGCACTTCGCGCGGATCTCCCGCTCGACGCATGCGAGCGCGGGGACGACCTTCTGGTGCAGCTCGACCTTCAGCCCGAAGAACGTCGTCGTCTGCGCGAACGTGCGCGGCTCGTGCGCGTTCCACGAGGGCGATCCGAAGCCCTCGACGCGGCCGTAGTGCTCGGTGCGGTACCGGACTGCCTGCTCGTGGCGGCGCGGGTCCATGCGCCCCTTCCTGATGAAGAAGCTGCGCACGAGGAACCCCTGCGGTCGCTGCGGCTGGCAGCGCGGCGCGGCGTCGACCTCGGCGGACGGCGCCGACAGGGCGACGAGGGCCGCCGCGGCGGCGAGGAGGGTGGCGACGCGCCTGATCATCGAGCGAGCGGCCGTCGGTAGCACGCCCCGGCCCGCTCCGCCCACTTCCGGGGCGCGCGCGGGCGCGCTTTGCCAAGCCCCCCGCGGCCACGTAGGCTCCCTGCATGTCGAACCTCCGCTCCGCTTCGGTCCTGTTCACGTTGGGTGTGTTGGCGCTCGCCGGCTGCGGCGGCTCGGACAGCGGCGGCGGCGCGCCGGGCGGCGGCCTCGGCGCCACCGGCCCCACGCTCGCCGAGCTGCCCGCGAAATTTGCGCAGGTGAGCTGCGACGTCGCGAACCAGTGCTTCGGCGCCGACGTCCTCAAGATCTACCTCGGCGGCGAGGACTGCCTGACGCGGACCCAGCGCGCGATCGAGGACGGCGACATCGGCTACGCGCAGCAGCTCGTCACCGACAAGAAGCTCACGTACGACGCCGCGAAGGCGCAGGCGTGCCTCGACGCGTACCGCGCGGGCGGCTGCGCGCAGCTCGACATGCGCGCGCCCGCGGCGTGCAACGAGGTCTTCGGCGGCAAGGGCGCCGCCGGTGACGCGTGCCAGATCGGCGCCGAGTGCTCCCCCGGGATGTTCTGCCAGGCCGGCGCCGCCTGCCCCGGCAAGTGCGCGGCGCTCCAGGCGGCCGGCGCCGCGTGCACCGACGACGATCAGTGCGCCGACGGGCTGAAGTGCACGGGCGGCGTGTGCGCCGCGCCGGCGGCGGAGGGCGAGGCGTGCGGCGGCGGCACGAAGCTCGACTGCAAGAGCGGCCTCGCGTGCGCGGGGGCCGACGACAAGACGCAGAAGCCCGGGGTCTGCAAGCAGGGCGCGAGCCTCTTCTCGGTGAAGAAGGGCGAGACCTGCGACGCGTCCTCGCAGAAGTTCTGCGAGATCGGCGCGACCTGCGAGCTGTCCGAGGTGTCCCAGGCGGGCATCAAGTGGACGTGCGTCGCCCCGTACACCAGCGGCGGGCCGTGCAAGCTCGGGTTCCCGGGGGGCTGCCCGTCGGGCGAGTACTGCCCCGTCGTGCTGTCGGGCGCGAGCCCGAAGCTCGACGCCGTGTGCACGAAGATCCCCGCCGCGGGCGAGGCGTGCGGGCCCGGCACCGACGGCACCCCCACGACGTGCGGGCCCAACGCGGTCTGCGTGGGCGGCAAGTGCGCGGACAAGCAGCGGGTCGGCGGCACGTGCAGCTCGGACGAGGCCTGCTACTCGGAGCACTGCAGGGACGGTAAATGCATCGCGGGGCTCTCCTGCGAGCCGGACGCGAAGCCCTGACCCTCGCGGGCGCGCGCTCGATTTGAGGCGCTGCGCGGGCGAATTGCCTGTATCAGCGCCGCATGCTCGGGAAGCCTCGCGACCGCTCGGTGGTTCCGGCGCGCGTGGGGCCACGCTGACATGGGCTACGCGCTCGGGCTCGCGTTCCGCTACCTGCGGTCGAAGAAGGCGGCGTTCGTCAGCGTCGGCACGCTCTTCGCCGTGCTCGGCGTCGCGCTCGGCGTCGCGGCGCTGGCGACGGTGATGAGCGTGACGGGGGGGTTCCAGTCGCAGTTTCGCGACAAGGTCCTCGGCGTCAACGCGCACGTCCTCGTGCTGAAGTACTCGGCCGACTTCCGCGAGTACCGCGAGGTCATGAAGGTCGTCGAGGCCCACCCCGGCGTCACCGGCGTCGGCCCGTTCACCATCAACCCGATGATGGTCACGCACGGCACGAAGGTCGCGACGGGCGTGCTCTTGAAGGGCGTCGATCCCGCGCTGATGCCCCGCGTGCTCGACCTGCCGAGGCACCTCGTCGCGCCCAGGCCGGAGGCGCGCGATCCGAATTCGATCGAGCTCCTGGCCCGCCTGCGCCGCGACGGGGCCGAGCCGCCGCGGCGGCCGGAGCCGCCCCCGCGCGACCTCGCGCCGCCCGGCGCTCCGCCGCGCAACCCGAAGGACGTGGTCAGGGAGAACGGCGAGGCCCCGCCCAAGCCCGCGCCGGAGGCGAGCGCGGCGCCCCCCGCGGGCGGAGCACGCCCGACGATCGAGGGCCTCATCGAGCCCGAGCACGGCTACGCGAGCAAGCTGCCCGACGAGGACGCGGATCTCCCCGACGACGTCGTCCCCGATCCCTGCCGCGACGCGGGGGAGGTCGCGAAGCTGCCGGGCGCGATCATCGGCACGACGCTCGCCCGCAACCTGTCGCTCGCCGTCGGAGACTGCCTGCAGGTGACGTCGCCGACGATCGGCTACGCGTACGCGGGCGCGAACGTCGGCGCGCCGGTCGCGAAGCAGTTCCGCGTCATCGCGATCTTCGAGGCGGGGTTCGACCAGTACGACTCGAAGCTCGTGTACGTCGACCTCTACGAGGCGCAGGCGTTCTACAACGCGGGCGACAGCGTGACGGGCGTCGAGATGCGCGTGCGCGACATCGACGAGGCCCGGCGCATCTCGCGCGAGCTCGACAAGAAGCTCGCGAACGGCATCTACCACACGATGGACTGGGAGGAGCTGAACCACGGCCTGTTCACCGCGCTCCGCATCCAGCAGATCGGCATGAGCGCCGTGCTCGCGCTCATCATCGTCGTCGCCGCCTTCACCGTCATCGCCACGCTCATCATGGTCGTGCTCGACAAGAAGAAGGAGATCGCCGTCCTGAAGGCGATGGGCGCGACCGACGACGCCATCCTGCGCGTGTTCATCTACCAGGGCGGGCTCATCGGCCTCGCGGGCACGACGCTCGGCCTGTCGATCGGGTGGGCGGTGTGCAAGGGCCTCCTCGTGTACGGGTTCCCGCTCGACCCGAAGGTGTACTTCGTCTCGAAGCTCCCGGTCGACGTGCAGCCCGCGCAGTTCCTCGTCACGGGGGCGCTCGCGATGGGCATCTGCCTGACGGCGACGGCGCTGCCCGCGCTGTACGCCGCGTGGATGCGCCCGGCGGACGGCCTGCGTGATCTCTCGTAGCCGCCGCGGCGCAGGTCGTGGTTCGATGCCCGAGATGCCGCGCGCGCCCGCCGCGAAGCCCGTCGCTCGGCGCGCCCCGGCGCTCACCGCGGCCCTCGCCCGCGAGCGGCAGATCAACGCGGCGCTGCTGGAGGTCGGCGCCGCGATCGGCGCGGGGGCGCGGCTCGACGACGTCCTCGAGCTCATCCTCGCGAAGGCGCGCGACGCGCTCGGCGCCGACCGCGCGACGCTGTACCTGGTCGAGGAGGCGTCGGGCGATCTCGTCTCTCGCATCCCGGTCGGCGACCGCGTGGAGGCCATCCGCGTGCCGGCCGGCCGCGGCGTCTCGGGCGCCGTCGTGAAGAAGGGCGCGCCCGTCCGCGTGAAGGACGCCTACCGCGACAGGCGCTTCCTGCGGATGTTCGACAAGCTCACCGGCTACCGCACGCGCACGATCCTCTCGGTGCCGATGCGCAACCACCAGAAGCGCGTGATCGGCGTGCTGCAGGCGCTGAACAAGCGCGACGGCGAGTTCACCGACGACGACGAGCGGACGCTCGTGGCGCTCGCCACCCAGGGCGCGGTCATCATCGACAACTCGAGGCTGCACCTCGGGCTGCAGAAGAGCAACGAGGAGCTCGTCGAGACGGCGCACCAGCTCCACGTGCGCGTGCGGCACCTCGATCTGTTGCTCACGCTCGAGACGGCGATGGCGCAGGCGGGGACGCTCGACGACCTGCTGCGCGCCGCCCTCCGCGAGGCGCTCCGGGCGACCTCCGCGCGCGCCGGCGCCGTCCTGTTGCGCGACGAGGACACGGGCGAGCCCACGCTGCATTTCCTCTCGCGCGCCGACAAATCGCGGCTGCGGAGGCTCGTCGTGCACGCGGGCGACGGCTTCATCGGCCGCGTCGAGCAGTCCTCCACGCCGGGCTTCACGCGAGGGCACGCGGGCGATCCGTCCGAGAAGAAGCTCGACGACGCGTTCGGCTTCGAGACGCGGAGCGCGGTCGGGGCGCCGCTCGAGGGCCAGGGCGCCGAGACCATCGGCGCCATCGCGCTCTACAACCGCGACGAGCGGGAGGCGTTCGACGACGAGGACATGAAGCTGCTGCGGCTCATCGCGGCGAACGTCTCGACCGCGCTCCAGCTCTACCTCTCGCGCAAGCGCCAGGAGAAGGGCGAGCGCCTCTCGACGATCGGGCGCCTGCTCTCGAGCGTGATCCACGACCTGAAGACCCCGATGACGGTGATCAGCGGCTACGTCCAGCTGAGCGCGGGCACGGACGATCCGGTGAAGCGGCACGAGTACGCGGAGCTCGTGCAGAAGCAGTTCGACCTCATCCGCAGCATGCAGTCCGAGGTGCTGGCGTTCGCGCGCGGGGAGAAGTCGCTGCTCGTGCGGCGCGTGTACCTCGCGATGTTCCTCGAGCAGGTGGCGCGGTCCTTCGCCGCCGAGCTCGCCGACCACCGCGTCACGCTGACGACCCGCGCCGACGACCGGCGCCTCGCGTACTTCGACGAGGGCAAGGTCACCCGCGCGCTGCACAACCTCGTCCGCAACTCCATCGAGGCGCTCGGTGAGCGCGGCGGCCACATCGAGATCGCGGTGCGACGCGAAGCGGGCGCGGTCGTGTTCTCCGTCCGCGACGACGGGCCCGGCATCCCGAAGGCCGTCGAGGCGCGCCTCTTCGACTCGTTCGTGACGAGCGGCAAGAAGGGCGGCACCGGGCTCGGCCTCGCCGCCGTGAAGAAGATCGTCGAGGAGCACGGCGGCCGCGTCTCCGCCGAGACGTCGCCCGGAGGCACGACCTTCAGCTTCACGCTGCCGCAGGGCGACGCCCGGTAGATGTCTTGCGCAAGCTGAAGTTTCGTGTACGAATCTTTCGCCGGAGGACTCGACATGTGGAACCCATTCGGTGAGGAGCACGAGGCGTTTCGGAAGACGGTGCGCAGGTTCGCGGAGGAGGAGCTCGCGCCGCACGCGGACGCCTGGGAGGAGAGCGAGCTGTTCCCCAACGAGGTGTTCAGGCGCGCGGGCGAGCTCGGCATCTTCGGCGCGCACTTCCCCGAGGAGCACGGCGGCGCGGGCGGTGACTACTGGTTCTCGGTCGCGAAGGCGGAGGATCTGCCGCGCTCGGGGCTCGCCGGCGTCACGATGGGCCTGCTCGTGCAGAGCGACATGGCGACGCCAGTCATCAGCGATCTCGGCACGAAGGAGCAGATCGACGAGTTCCTGAAGCCGGCGCTCCGCGGCGAGAAGATCGCGGCGCTCGGCGTGAGCGAGCCTGGCGCCGGCAGCGACGTCGCGGGCATCCGCACGGTCGCGCGGCGTGACGGCGACGACTACGTGATCTCCGGCCAGAAGACCTTCATCACCAACGGCACGCGCGCCGACTTCGTGACGATGCTGGTGAAGACCAACCCCGATCACGGCGCGCACGGCTGCTCCTTCGTCCTCGTGCCGACCGCGTCGAAGGGGTTCCAGGTCGCGAAGAAGCTGAAGAAGATCGGCAACAAGTCGAGCGACACCGCCGAGCTGTTCCTCGACAACGTGCGCGTGCCGAGGCGCAACCTGCTGGGCGAGGAGAACCAGGGGTTCATGTACCTGATGCAGAACTTCCAGACCGAGCGCCTGGTCGCCTGCGTCTCGGCCGCGGCGGCGGCGGGCTACGTGCTCGACGAGGCCGTCGACTACGGTCGCGACCGGCAGGCGTTTGGCAAGCCGCTCATCAAGCGCGAGGTCTGGCAGCACAAGTTCGTCGACCTCTACACGAAGCTCGAGGCCGCGAAGGCCTTCAACTACCGCATCGTCGACCGCTACAACACCGAGCGCTACATCAACAAGGAGCCGCTCGGCATGGACACCGTGAAGCAGATCAGCATGGCGAAGATCTTCGTCGGCGAGACGACGGGCGAGATCATGGATCAGTGCCTGCAGTTCCACGGCGGCTGGGGCTACATCGAGGACTTCCGCATCGCGCGCGCCTGGCGCGACCAGCGCCTCTTGCGCATCGGCGGCGGCACCACCGAGACGATGCGCTACTACGTCGCGAAGCTGATGGGGTTCTGACCGTCCCTCGCGGGAGCGCGCCGGCGGGTCGACCCTCTCCGCTGCAAAGTTTGAGTGACACTGGTCAACCTGGCGGTCGGGCGCGCGCTGCCGTAGCGTGGTGCCCCATGCGTTACCTCCTCACGATTGGGTTGTGCTCTCTCTTCGCGGTGGCCTGCGGCGGCAGCACCGATGACGACTCGCCGGGCGCCGCGGCGGGCGGGAGCGCCGGCGCCTCCGCCGGTGGATCGTCGGCGGGCGGATCTTCGGCGGCGGGCGCGGGCGGATCGTCTGCCGGGGGGGCGAGCGCGGGCGGCGCCGGCGCGGGCCTGCCGACGAAGTTCGGCTCGTACATCGAGCTCGGCGACTCCATCTCCGACAAGGGCGGCACCGGGCCGTTCTTCTACGATCTGCTCTTCCAGAACGACGACGCCAAGTACCCCGCCTGGGCCGGCTCGGATCTGAAGACGGTGCTCGGGGTCGAGCAGCACGTGCACGGCTCGAAGGCGGGCGCGCAGACCATCGACATGCCCAACCAGGTGAAGGCGCTGCCGGCGTCGCTGCCCGGCCCGGTGCTCATCACGATCACCATCGGCGGCAACGACATGCAGACCAACGCGCTCGACATCATCAATGGCAAGGATCAGAACGCCCGCGACAGGTTCCGCACGAAGCACCAGGAGTTCCTCGGCGCGCTGAAGGCGAAGGATCGCTTCGGGCCGGGCGTCGAGGTCTACATCTTCGAGGCCGACGTCTACGATCCGACCGGCGGCAAGGGTGACTTCGCCGATCACAACTGCCCTGGGTTGTTGTCACTGTTCCCGAAGACCCCGAGCGACTCGTTCTTCGGCGGCTGGAACGCCATCCTCGTCGAGGAGGTGCAGAAGCTCGGCACGGTCGCGCCGCTGCACGACACGTTCTACCAGCACGGCATCGGCGCGGGCCCCGACACCTGGTTCTCGAAGGACTGCATCCACCCCAACACGCCGGGACACCACGAGATCCGGCGCATGTTCTGGAAGACGATCACTGGCAAGGACGGGCCCGCGTAGCCACAAGAGGCGAGCGGCGCGCCCCGGGGGGAGCGCGCCGCGTCACGGGCGTCCGAGGGGAACTCTCCTCAGCCCGCGTTGCCGGCCGCCCCACCGAGGCTGAAGCCGGCCGAGC
>JADLFU010000092.1 GCA_020849655.1 Polyangiaceae bacterium
GCCCGATGGGCCGCGATTTTTCGCAGGAGCTCGGAGGTGACTGCTCGGTCTGGTGACTCGGCTGGTGCCTGTGTGCGGCGCGGGATGGGCAGCGTGGTCCTCGGAGAGCCGCCGTCCCGCTCGTGCGATTTGTGAGGCTCCTCGCGGTGCGCCTACGGGCCCGGCGGCTCTCGCGCGGTGCGCTCGCGCTCGGCCCTTGTCACGTCGCTCGGGGCGCGTGGACGCGCTCTCGGTTGGGGGCCTCCCCGGCCCCCAAGCCCTCCAAGCCCTCCAAGTCCTCCAAGCCCTCCAAGCCCTCCAAGCCCGCCGCCGTCCCGCTCGTGCGCGTTGTGAGGCGCCTTGCTCCGCGCCTACGGGCCCGGCGGCTCTCGCGCGGTGCGCCGACGAAGGAGCGGTGCGCGGGGGAGGGGAGCGAGGGGCGTCGTCGGGGCGCTTTGGCGCGGGGACGAGAACGGTCTAAGCCCTCCTCGGCGGGGGACCGGCGCTCTCGCCTCCCCGCGACCCATGACCACCTTCGAGATCCGCGCCGCCTCCGCCTCCGACGAGGACCAGCTCCTCGACGTCGCGCGGCACCTGAACACCGTGAACCTCCCGCACGAGCGGGGCGCGATCCGCGAGATCCTCTCGCTCTCCGAGCGCAGCTTCACCGGCGCGCTGCCCGAGGCGCGCCGCGAGTACGTGTTCGTGCTCCGCGATCTCGCAGCGGACCGCGTCATAGGCACGTCGATGATCATCGCGCAGCTCGGCAGGCGCGGCGCGCCGTACATCTACTTCGACGTGCTCGAGGAGGAGAAGTACTCGGCCACGCTCGACAGGCACTTCCGCCACACCGCGCTGCGCATCGGGTACTCGTACGACGGCCCGACCGAGATCGGCGGCCTCATCTTGTTGCCCGAGTACCGGCGCGTCCCCGAGCGCCTGGGTCAGCTGCTGTCGTATGTAAGATTTCTTTATATCGCCGCGCACCGCAGGAGGTTCCGCGACGAGGTGCTGGCGGAGCTCTTGCCGCCGCTCGAGGCCGACGGGCGGTCGCACCTCTGGGAGGCGCTCGGCCGCCATTTCACAGGGCTCTCGTACGCCGAGGCGGACGTGCTGTCGAAGCGCAACAAGGAGTTCATCAAGCAGCTGTTCCCCGACGGGCAGGTGTACGCGAGCGTCCTGTCACGGGAGGCGCAGGACGTGATCGGCAAGGTCGGCGCCCAGACGAAGGGCGTCGAGCGCCTGCTGCGCCGTATCGGGTTTCGCTACGCGCACCGGGTCGATCCGTTCGACGGCGGGCCGCACTTCACCGCCCCGACCGAGGAGATCACGCTCGTCTCCCGCACGAAGCGCCGACCGGTCGCGGGCGTCGCACCCGTCGCGCCGCGCGCCATCGTCGCCGTCGAGCTGCCCGCGGCGCCGTACTTCCGCGCGGTGCTCGGGCGGGCAGAGAAGGGCGTGATCGATCCCGAGACGGCCGCGCACCTCGGTGTGCAGGTCGGCGACGAGGTCCTCACGCTGAAGGTCGAGTGACCGTGCCCCCTCCGAGCGAGCCGCTGACGTACGCCGTGCACACCGAGGCCTGCACGTACCTGCTGGACGACGGCGGCGTGTGCCGGTGGATCGTGTCGCCGCGCGGGCTCGCGCCCGACGGCTCGAGCGCGGCGGTCGGGGCGCAGTTCGTCGCGTGCCTGGATCTCACCGAGCCGGGCGGGCTCGTCGCCGAGCTGCGCGTCGGCGCGTCGGCGCTGTTCGTCCGCCCGGACGACGCGGGCCACCTCGTGCTGCTGCGCACCTCACGCATCTCTCACATCGAGTCGCGCGCGGGCGAGGCCGCGCCGCGCGGTCGACCACGGCCGCCGGCGCCCCGCCCGTCGGGCGACGCGGAGGTCACGCTGACGCTCCAGAAGCCGTTGTTTCGCCCTGTGCCCGCGCAGGCCCCGCCGCACCCGGAGCTCTTCCCGCTGCGGCGCCCAGGGCCCGGGAGCGTGTCGCCCCCGACGCTCAACACCCCGTCGTCGATGCCGATGCGCGGCCTGCCGCCACCGCCCCCAAAGCGACGCGGCGGCACCGACGGCGGGAAGAAGAAGCGATGACGCCGTCGCGCGATCCCGAGACGACCACGCTCACCGGCGCGCATGGCCTGCGGCTGGTCGCCGACGCCTGGGGCCCGCCGTCCGCGCCGGTCGTCCTGCTGATGCACGGCGGCGGTCAGACGCGTCACTCCTGGGGCGGCACGGCGGAGGCGCTCGCGACGCTGGGGTACCGCGCGATCGCCGTCGACGCGCGCGGCCACGGCGACAGCGATCGCGACCCCGGGCGCAGGTACGCCGCGCCCGATTTCGCGGCAGATCTGGCGGCGATCGCCGCCACGTTCGACCGCCCGCCCGCCGTCGTCGGCGCGTCGCTCGGCGGCAACTCCGCGCTGCTCGCGCACGGTGATCTGGGCGCGCCGCTCGGCGCCGCGGTGTTCGTCGACATCGGCCCGAAGGTGGAGCTGTCGGGCGTGCGGCGCATCTACGGCTTCATGCGGGCCCGCCCCGATGGCTTCGCGTCCCTCGACGAGGTCGCGGACGCCGTCGCCGCGTACCAGGCCCACCGCCCGCGCCCGACCGACACGTCGGGCCTCGCGAAGAACCTCCGCCGCGGCGAGGACGGGCGGTGGCGCTGGCACTGGGATCCTGCGTTCCTCGAGGTGATGTTCCAGCCGCAGCCGGCGCTCCCGGCGCGCCTCGAGGCGGCCGCGCGGAACCTCTCGTGCCCCGTCCTGCTCGTGCGCGGCAAGCTGTCTTATCTCCTGAGCGAGGAGAACGTCCGAGACTTCCTCGCGCTCTGCCCGCACGCGGAGTTCGTCGACGTGGCCGGCGCGGGGCACATGGTCGCAGGGGACGTGAACGACAGGTTCACCGCGGCGGTGGCGGGGTTCCTGTCGCGGAGGTTTCCGTCTGGGTGAGCTGAGGGGCCCCGGGCCTCGAGCGCGCCACTCCACCCGATTCAGGTCGTCTCGGTCGGAGCGACGCGAAGTGCCCGCTCGGGTCGCGTCTGCGCCGGTGGGTCCGTCTGTCGCGGTGGGCAGCGTTCCCCGCGAGGCGTGGAAGGCGCCTTCGCCGCTGCCAGCCATCACCTGCCGGCCGAGTCGAAGTCGACTGGAGCGAGCAGGCGTCCGCCGCCGCGCTGGAGTCAAGGTCGCCCTGAGGGCCGGCGCGGTCGCGCAGGGGATAGTGCATCGACGCCCGAGGTCGCACGCGCTAACCGCCCGAGGATGCGGCCGCTCGCGCTCGCGCTCTGTGCCTCCGTGTCCCTCGGCTGCGGCGCGTCGGCGCGGCGCGGGCCAGAGACCCCGTCGGACGTCGCGCGCAGGGACGGCCCCTCGTCGCGCGACCCGGAGATCGTCGGCAGGTGGTGGCTCGCCGAGCTGGTCGCGCCCGGCGGCACGCGCGACGCGGCCGACCGCGCGAAGCAGCGCCTCGCCGACCTCGGCGGCGATCCGGGGATGTACGGCGGCCTCGCGCGCGGCGTCGACGGCGCGTCGAGGGGCGAGCTCGTCGCGGCGGCCGACGGGTACGTGGCGTCGCTGAAGGCCGCGCAGCGCAGCCGCGATCCGCTCGCGCCCTCGGTCGCGTGGCTCGCGGCGTCCAACCTGCTCGCGATCGAGGGCGCGACGCCAGGCGTGTTCGCGGCGTCGCGCGAGTGGATCGACGACGCGCTCCGGCACCCGGGCAGCCTCGGGTGGCGCGCGCGCTCGGAGCTCGTCGAGTGGTGGTCGCGGCACGCGTACGACGCCGCCGAGTCGGGGCTGCTCGAGAAGACCGCCGAGCGCTACGGCTGCGCGAAGCACCTCAGGATCGCCGGGCCGTTCGGGCGCGCGGTGGCGTCCGACAGGTGGGCGTCGTTCGCCGCCGAGGCGCCTGGCCCGTGGCCCGCGCGCTGGCCCGCCGACGCCGATCGCGCCGCGCAGCCGCGCGTGCTGCGGACCGAGCGGCACGGCTGCACGGTGCGCGCCGACGAGCCCGTGTCGCCCGGCATCTACTACGCCGAGACGTACCTGGACGTGAAGGAGGAGCGCGAGATCATCCTCGCGGCGCAGGGCTCGCTCGCGATCTGGGTCGACGATCACCAGGTGCAGGATCGCGACCCGCGGAGGTGGGCGGTCTGGCCGAGGTTCGGCGTCGGGCTGCGGCTCTCGCCCGGGCGCCACCGCGTGCTCGCGAGGCTGACGGAGCCCGAGCTGTCGCTGCGGGTGATGCGCGCCGACGGATCGCCGAGCGACGTGGAGACGAGCACGGACGCGACGCCGCCGTACGTGACGGCGGCGCCGACGCGGACGAACGATCCCAACGTGCTCTCTCGCTGGCTCGATCGGCCGATCGACGCGCCCCGCGACGCGCTCGAGAGCTTCCTCGCGGCCGTGCTCGCGAGCGTGGACGGCCAGCCCGATCTCGCGAGCGTGCTCATCGAGCCGCTGCACCAGCAGGAGGACGCGGCGACCGGGCTCGCGCTGGCGACCGCCGCGTCGTTCGCCGAGAAGGATCCGATCTTCCCCGAGAGCGACGCGCGCGATCTCGCGCGGATGCTGCGCGAGAAGGGGCTGAAGAAGGATCCGTCGCAGGTGTTCGCGAAGCTCTGGCTCGCGATCGACAAATCCGACAAGGGGATGCCCGAGGCGACGCGCGCGATCGAGCAGCTGATGCAGGAGTCGCCCGGCGTGCCGGAGATCCCGCGCGTGCTGCTCTCGCTCTACGCGCGGCTCGGGTGGAAGGCCGAGCGGGCGCGCACGGCGAAGCTCCTCGCGGAGCGTTTCCCCGCCGATCGCGGCGCCTTGGAGGCCGCGATCGTCGTGCTCGAGGAGCAGGGCAAGCTCGCCGAGGCCGATGCGCTCGCGAAGCGCGTGCGCGAGCTGGCCCCCGACGCCGAGCTCGATCTCGACCGCGCCATCGCGCGGCGCGACTGGAAGGCGGCGCAGGCCGAGCTCGACCGCCTGGCGAAGCGGCGCCCCGACCGCCGGGACATCGAGGAGCGGCGGCTGCAGCTGCGGGTGCGGAGCGGCGAGACGACCGATCCGGTGCCGGCGATCGAGCGCGCGCTGAAGCGCAACCCGCGCGACGGCGCGGCCCGGCTCGCGCTCGCCGACTCGGCGTTCGCGCGGGGCGACAGGCGCGCGCTCCGCAACGCGCTCGCGGCCGCGATCGGCGAGGGCTACGGCGAGGGGGAGCTGCGCGCCGCGGTGGAGCTCGTCGAGGGCACGACCGAGCTCGAGCCGTTCCGGCGCGACGCGCGCGCGGTGATCGCGGAGTACGAGCGCGACCCTCGGCCCCAGGAGGGCACCGCCGCGCGCGTGCTCGACTACGCGACGCTGTGGATCCACGGCGACGGCAGCGCGCGGATGCTGGAGCACGAGATCATCCGCGTGCAGAGCCAGGAGGCCATCGGGAAGCTCGCCGAGCAGCGCGTGCCGCAGGGCGCGCTCGTGCTGCGCATGCGCGTGCTGAAGAAGGACGGCCGCGTCCTCGAGCCCGAGCGCGTCCCTGGCAAGCCCACCATCACGATGCCGCACCTCGAGCTCGGCGACTACCTCGAGACCGAGTACGTGACCGCGCAGGAGACCGACGGCGAGGGAGGGAAGCGCTACCTGTCGCCGCGGTGGTTCTTCCGCGAGGCCGACATCGCGTACTGGCGCAGCGAGTACGTCGTCGTCTCGCCGAAGGATCGCCCGCTCGTCGTCGAGACGACCGGCGCGGTGCCCGCCGCGACGACGGAGGATCTCGGACCGATGACCGTCCGCAGGTGGCGCGTCGACCGCTCGCCCGCCGCGCCCGTCGAGCCGCAGAGCGTCCCGGTGCAGGAGTTCCTGCCGAGCGTGCAGCTAGGGTGGGGCCTCTCGGACGAGGGGCAGCTGCGCCGCCTGGTCGACGCCACCTCCCAGCAGCTGCCGCGTGATCCCCGGCTGACGCGCGTGGCCGAGCGGATCGTCGGCGACACGCCGCGCGCCGATCCTCGCGAGCGCGCGCGCCGCCTGTACCGGTGGGTCTCCTCGAACGTCGAGGACGGTCGCGAGGCCGACGGGCGGCGGGTCGTCGTCGGCAAGAGCGGGAGCCGCGCTGCGGCGTTCCTCTACCTCGCGCGCGCGCTCGAGCTGCCCGTCGAGCTCGCCGCCGTGCGCGACAGGCTGCGCCCGCGCGACGTGGGGCCGCTGACGGGCCCGCTCGGGTGGAACCGCGTCGTGCTCCGGCTCGATCTCCCCTGCGCCGCCGGCGCGCCCGCGCCCTCGTGTCCGCTGTGGATGACGGTGGGCGAGCGCAACGCGCCGTTCGGGTACCTGCCCGCCGAGCTGCGCGGCCAGCCCGCGGTGCGCCTGCTCGCCGGGCTGCCGCCCGACACGACGCCGAGCGCCGGGTCCATCGACGGCATCGTCTACGACGGCAAAGCCGAGCTGCGCGCCGACGGCTCGGCGGTCCTCGAGCTCGATCAGCGCTTCCTCGGGCGCGTCGGCATCGGCATCCGCGACTCGGTCGATCAGCTGCCGGAGGAGCAGCTGCGCGCCGCCGTCGAGTCGAAGCTGCTGCAGCGCGCGCTGCCCGGCGGGCGCCTCGTGTCGCTGGCGGTGCTCGACAAGGACGATCTCGACAAGCCCGTCACCTTCCGCATGAAGGTAGAATTGTCAGATTTTGCGCGGCGGCGCGGCGACGGCCTCGCGCTCCGCCCGCCGCTGACGATGAAGATCGGCCCGCTCGCCGCGCTCGAGCGCCGCGAGACGCCGATGATCCTGCCCGAGGCGACGCACACGGAGGTGCGCCTCACCGTGAAGCTGCCGTCGGGCGCGTCGGTCGTCGAGCCGCCGCGGCCGGTCGAGCTGCGAGACGGAGATCGCGTCGTGCGCATCGGAGACGCGGCGAGCGACGGCTCGCTCCGCATCGAGCGCGTGATCGACCTGCCGGCCGGGCGGGTGCAGCCCGAGGAGTACGGCGCGTTCAGGAGGTTCTCGCTCGCGGTCGACGAGGCCACCGCGCGGGAGATCCTCGTGCACCTGCGGTGATCAGCCCGTCGATCCGTCCGGTCGCCGCGGCTGCGCGAGCGCGATGGCGACGCCCGCGACGGCGCTCGCGAGCGAACCGATCAGGATGCCCGCCTTCGCGCGGTTGAGGTCGGCGGGCGCCGAGAACGCGAGCTGGCCGATGAACAGAGACATCGTGAACCCGATCCCGGCGAGCGACGAGACCGCGAGCAGGTGGCCCCAGGTCGCGCCCCGCGGCATCGGCGAGAGGCCCGCGCGCACCGCCGCCCAGGTCGCGGTCATCACGCCGAGCGGCTTGCCGACGAGCAGCCCGAGCGCGACGCCCAGCGTGACCGGCGACGCGAGGTCCGCGAGCGAGAGCGCGCCCAGCTCGACGCCCGCGTTCGTCAGCGCGAAGGCCGGCACGACCACGTACGCGACCCACGGCGTGAGCTCGTGCTCGATGCGGTCGAGCGGGGCCTGCGCGGCCTCCAGGTGCTTCTCGATGGCCTGCACCGCGGCGTCGCGGGAGCCCTCCGTCCCGGCGTCGAGGCCCGCGATCTCGGCGGCGACGTCGGACAGGACGACGTCGCCCGGGCGCGCCGCGTGGGCGGGGATGGCCGCGCCGAGCGCGACCCCGGCGAGCGACGGGTGGATCCCGGCCCGGTGGAGCGCCCACCAGAGGCCCGCCCCGACGACGAGGTAGACGTAAGGGTTGTGAATGTTCTGGCGGTTCAGGAGCGCGAGCGCGAGGAGCGCCGCGGCGACCGGCGCGAGCGCCGCGAGCGTCACGCCGTCGCCGTAGAAGAGCGCGATGACGACGATCGCGCCGAGATCGTCGAAGATCGCGAGCGCCGTCAGCAGCACGACGACCGACGGGGGGATGCGGCCCCCCGCGAGGCGCGCGCACGAGAGGGAGAACGCGATGTCGGTCGCGGTCGGCGTGCCCCAGCCCGAGGCGGTGCCGTGGCCGAGGTTCAAGGCGACGTAGATCCGCGCCGGCGCGACCATGCCGCCGAGCGCCGCGACGGCCGGCAGCAGGGCCTGGCGCGCCGTGGCGAGCTCGCCCTTCACCAGCTCGCGCTTGATCTCGAGGCCGACGAGCAGGAAGAACAGCGACATCAGCCCGTCGTCGACGAGCGCGTGCAGCGTGAACCTGGCCGCGTGCGCGCCCGCGCCGACCGACAGCGGCCACGCGAGCATCGCGCGGTACGACGCGGAGAACGGCCCGTTGGCCCACGCGAGCGCCGCGGCCGTCGCGAGCAGCAAGAGACCTCCGCTCGCCGCGGTCGTCCGCAGGAACGAGAGGAAGGGCTGCGTGAGGCGCGCCAGCGCGCGGACGGGGGAGCGCGAGCTCATGGGCGCCCGGCGCAGCGGAACCCGACGCCGCTGCCGCGCTCGGCCGCGGACGCCCAGCCGCGCGCCGTGACGCGCAGGTGCGAGCGCGGCGACAGCCAGCCCCCGCCGCGCACGACGAACGAGCTGCCGGTGTCAGGACCGTGAGGATCGACGTCGGGGGTCGACGCGCCCGTCGCGTGGCGGTGATCGTAGAAGTCGGCCACCCACTCGGCGACGTTTCCGGCGAGATCGGCGGCGCCGCTCGGGCTCTGGCCGCGCGTCGTCGAGACGGGCAGCGGTCCGTCGCTCCCGCAGCTGTCCGCGGTCTTCTCGCCTTTCGTGGAGACGGCGCGCGCGCAGTCGGGCGGCTCGTCGCCCCACGGGTACAGCCGCGCGCGGGGCCCACGGGCCGCGAGCTCCCACTCGGCCTCCGTCGGCAGGCGACGGCCGCGCGCCGCGCAGAACCGCGCAGCCTCCTCGTGCGAGACGCAGTTCATCGGCAGGCGAGGATCGCCGCGCAGCCAGGAGCACCTGCGCGAGTCGGACACCGGCGGCGCGCACGCCCCGCGCTCGACGCACGCGCGGTACGCGCCGAGCGTCACCTCCGTCCTGTCGATCGTGAAGGTGGAGACGGTCACGTCGCGCACGGGGCCCTCGTTCGGCGCCGCGCGGCGCTCGACGCTGCCCATCCGAAACGTCGCGCCCTGCACGGTGACCTCGTCGCCCTCGATCGGGGCGCCCAGGACGGGCGCGCTCCTCGCGGCCAGGAGCAGCGCGAGCGCCCGCCTCACGTCGTCGCTCCCGCCACCCAGGCGAGGTACGCCGCGAGGCCGCCTTCGACCCCGAGCTCGATCAGCTCCGGGCACTCGTAGGGGTGCAGCTCGCGGAGCGCCTCGGCGACCTCGGGCGCGCGCGCGGGCGTCGTCTTCATCAGCATCAGCGTCTCGGCGTCGTCGTGCACCTCGCCCTGCCAGCGATAGACGCTGCGGACGCGCGGCACAAGGTTCACGCAGGCGACGAGCCGACGCTCGACGAGCGCGCGCGCGATGCGCGCGGCCACCTCCTCGCTCGGCGCCGTCGAGACGAGCACGCGGACGGAGTCGTCGCGAACGAAGCTCACATCGCCAGCCCACCGTCGACGTCGATCGTCCTGCCGTTGAAGTAGTCGCACTCGAGCACGAACCTCACGGCGAGCCACAGATCGTCGGTCGTGCCGATGCGCCCGACGGGGATGGCGGCGACGAGCGCGTCACGGGCCTTCTGGTTCATCCCCTGGGTCATCGGGGTCTCGACCATGCCGGGCGCGACGGCGCCGACGCGGACGCCGAACGCCGCGAACTCGCGCGCCCACGTCACCGTGTTGGCGGCGAGCGCCGCCTTCGCCGACACGTAGTTCGACTGGCCGCGGTTCCCGTGGCGGGCGACCGACGACATGTTGACGATCACGCCGGGGCGCTGGTCGGTCGCGACCATCTTCGCCACCACCTCGCGCACCATGAACGTCGCGCCCGTGAGGTTGACGCCGATGACGGCGTTCCACTCGGCGGCGCCGAGCTTCTTCACCTCGCCGGTCGCCTTGTCGCGCCGCACGAGCAGCCCGTCGCGCAGGATGCCCGCGTTGTTGATGAGCGCGTTCAGGCCGCCCATCCGCTCGTGCGCCCACGCGACGAAGTCCTCGCAGTCGGCCTCCGACGACACGTCGAGCCTGCGGCGGTGGACGCCCTCGGGCAGCTCGGCGAGCTTGTCCTCCGCGACGTCGCCGCAGGCGACCGAGGCGCCGGCCGCGTGCAGGTGCCGCGCGAACGCGGCGCCCATGCCTTGCGCGCCGCCGGTGATGATGATCTTGAGCGATGAGAGCTGCATCCGGGTCTCCGTGGATCGCGGCGGAGCGCCGCGACGCGCGACATATAGTTCGCCGCGGCGGGGGTGTCAGGCTCCGCGCTCGCGAGCGACGGCGTCGCGCTGTCGGACGTGCCCCTCGCTCTCCGCGCGACGCTCGACCTCCCGGCGGCGGCGCGCGCTCCGTGGGGCCGCCTTGCCCACGCGTGCGAAGGAGGGTACTCCGGGCGCAGGTGGGCTTCGTCGACCTTCACTCGCACTGGCTCCCGGGCGTCGACGACGGCGTGCGCACGGAGCAGGAGGGCCTGGCGCTGCTCGCGGCGCTCGCGCAGGCGGGGTTCTCGCAGGTGATCGCGACGCCGCACATGCGCCCAGGCATGTTCGACAACGACGCCGCGCGCCTCACCGCCGCGTACGAGGCCATGCAGCCCGCGGTGCGCGCCGCGGCGGGGATGCCCGAGGTCGGGCTCGCCTGTGAGCACTTCCTCACCGACGTGACGCTCGAGCGCATCCTCGGCGGCGCGGGCCTGCCGTATCCGGGCGGGCGCGCGGTGCTCGTCGAGCTGCACGCGGAGATCTTCCCGCCGCGCCTCGAGGGCACGTTCTTCGAGCTCTCGCGCCGCAAGATCAGGCCCGTGCTCGCCCACCCCGAGCGCTACTCGGCCGTGTGGGACGACGCGGAGATCCTGGCGCCGCTCGTCGACGCGGGCGGGTGCCTCCTGCTCGACGTCGCGGCGCTCACGGGCAAGTACGGGCGACGCGCGCGCGCGGCCGCCGAGCACCTCGTCGACGAGGGCTTCTATCAGGCGGCGTGCAGCGACGCGCACCGCCCCGACGACGTGAAGGACGTGCGCGCCGGCATCGCGAAGCTCCAGGCCCGCGCGGGCCGCGAAGAGGCTGATTTCCTGCTGTCCGAGGGGCCGCGCGCCATCCTCGCGGGCACGGCGTGAGCGACGGCGGGGCGGCGCGGCGGCGCCTGTGGACCCGCCTGTTCGTCTCGCTCCTGTTCGCGTCGGGGCTCGCGTGGCTGCTGCTCCGCGGCGGGCTCCCGATCGTGCCGCCCGCGGCCGACCTCGCGCGCGTGAGGCCGGGGCCGGTGCTCGCGTACATGGGCATCCTCTCGGCCGCGCTGCTCGTCCGCGCGCTGCGGTGGCGTCACGTCGTGCCCGAGCTCCCCGTCGCGCAGGTGACGGGGATCGGCCTGCTCGGGGCGGCGGCGATCTTCGTCGCGCCGCTGCGGCTCGGCGAGGCGGTGAGGCCGATCCTGTTCGGCAGCGCGGGGCGCGTCCCGCTCGCGCGCACGCTCGCGCTCGTCGTCGCGGAGCGGGTGCTCGACGGCCTCGTGCTGTCGCTCGCGTTCTTCGCCGCGCTCTCTGCGTCGACCGTCCGATCGCCGCTCCCCGATCACCTGGGGGAGCTGCCGCTGCCTGTCGCGGCCGTCCCGCCCACCGCGTCGGCCGCCGTCGCGGCCTTCGGCGTCGCGGGGCTCGGGCTCGTCGCGCTCGCGGCGCTCGGTGACCGCGGGCCGCGGCTCGTCGGGCGCGCGCTCTCTCCGCTCTCGCCCCGGCTCTCGTCGCGCGCCGCGGAGTTCGCGGAGCGGGGCACGCGCGGCCTGCGCTCGCTCGGCACGCGCCGGGCCGCGCCGTTCTTCGCCGAGACGCTGGTCTACTGGGCGGCGAACGCGCTCTCGATGCAGGTGCTCGCGAACGGCCTCGGGCTGCCGCTCACCTACGCCCAGGCCGCGGTCACGATGGGCGTGCTCGGCGTCGGGATCATCCTCCCGTCGGGTCCGGGGTTCTTCGGCGCGTTCCAGCTCTCGACGTACGCCGGCCTCGCGCTCTACCTGCCGATGGAGACGGTCACGGGGGACGGCGCGCTGTATGTCTTCGTGATGTACGCGGCGCAGATCACGGTCGCGTCGCTCGCCGCCGTCGCGGGCTGGGCCCTCGGCGCCCTGCGCGTCGCGGCCGACTGAGCGCGAGCGAGAAGCGCTTGCCAGGCCGCGCGCGCGCCGGCAGGCTGCCGGGCGGATGACCAGGAAGCGCGATGCTCCGCACCGCGTCCTCGCCGGCAAATACGAGCTCCTTCGGCAGGTCGGCAAGGGCGGCATGGCGACGGTGTGGCGCGCGCGGCAGCGCGGCGCGGCGGGCTTCTCGCGCGTCGTCGCCGTCAAGCGGATGCTGATCGATCTCGCGTCCGATCCCGCGAGCGCCGAGCTGTTCATCGAGGAGGCGCGCGTCGGCTCGCAGCTCGCGCACCCGAACATCGTCGAGGTGCTCGACTTCGGGCAGGACGAGGAGGGCGGCTACTACCTCGTGCTCGACTGGGTCGATGGCATCGATCTGCTCGACTACATGCGATCGTTCCACCAGGCGAAGCGCCACATGCCCTGGCAGGCGGTCGCGGCCGTCGCCACGCAGGCGCTGCACGGCCTCGCGGCGGCGCACGAGCGCGTCGACGACGACGGCGCGCCGCGGCCCGTCGTCCACCGCGACGTGACGCCCAGCAACGTGATGATCGGCCGCAACGGCGTCGTGAAGCTCGCCGACTTCGGGCTCGCGCGCGCCGCGGACCGCCTGACCCGCACGCTGCCGAACATCATCAAGGGCAAGCTCGCGTACACGGCGCCCGAGCTCACGCGCGGCGGGCGGGCGAGCGTGTCGAGCGACGTCTTCGCGATGGGCGTCACGCTGTGGGAGGCGCTCGCGGGTCGGCGGATGTTCGCGGGGACGACGCCGCAGGAGATCATCTCGAACATCGCCGCGTGGCGCATCCCGTCGCTGAAGCTGCTCCGGCCCGATCTCCCGTCCGCCGTCGTGACGGTCGTCGAGGGCGCGATCGTGAAGGATCCTGTCGCGCGCACGCCGTCCGCGCGCGCGATGCTCGACGCGCTCACCCGGGCGCTCCGCGGCCTCGCCGACGAGGTCGACGCGACGCGCCTCTCGGCGTCGGTGATCGCGGCGAAGGCGCGCCTCGAGCAGATGGACGCGTCGCTCGAGCGCGAGCTCTCGATCGACGACGATCCTCTCAGCGCGAGCGTCGAGATCTCGGTCGACTTCGAGAACAGCCCGTCCGCGCGGCGCGCGTCGGCGCGGCCCGGCTCCTTCGCCGACGAGGCCCCGACGGTGCCGCGCGTCGCCGTGCGCGTCGAGGAGCTCCCGCCGGCCGCGACCCCGACCTTGAAGTCCCCCGCGGCGAAGGGCGCGCCGCGCGTCGAGGAGCGCGCGCCGCCGCCGGTCGCGGTCGAGCGCGCGCCCGCGACGAAGCGCCCGATCGTGAAGTCGAGCCTCGCGTCGTCCACGCGCCTGCCCGACAAGAAGAAGTGATGCGACCCGGCGATCACCCGGAGTTCTTCCGCCTGCCGCCGCCCGAGGGGCGCTCGCGCGAGAGCACGATCGTGCTGTCACGCGACGGGCGGTTCTTCCACGATGGCGAGCTCGTCGAGCACCAGGGGCTCGCCGACGCGTGGCACTCGTGGATCTCGCGGCACCCCGACGACGGCCGCTACATCCTCACGAACGGCTGGGACTGGACGTACTTCACCGTCGAGGGCGCGCCGCTCTTCGTGCGCCGCGTCGAGCACGACGGCGAGGAGGTGTGGCTCCACCTCGCGAGCGGCGAGCGCGTGCCCCTCGATCCCACGACGCTCGTCGAGGAGGCGGACGGCGCGCTCACAGCGACGGTCGCGCGCGCGGGCGGCGTGTACGACGCGCGGTTCTCGCGGCACGCGCAGGCAGAGCTCGCGCCCGCCCTCGTCGAGCGAGACGGCGCGGTGATGGTGCGGGCGTTCGGCGTGGTTGGAGCCCCGCGCGCGAAGCGGTAGGCCCCCGCCCGATGCTCCACCCCGAGGTCGTCCACACGCTCCGAAGCCTCCGCGCGCGCGCGCAGGAGAGGCCCGCGGAGCCGTCGCACCCCCTGACCTCCCCGATCCTGCTCCCCGACGAGGACGCGACGGCGCTGCTCCTCGGCGTGGCGCGGGAGACGGGCGCGACGAGCCTGCTCGAGGTGCTGCTGCGACCGGAGCTCGACGTCAGGCTGAGCGCGTTCCGCGGGCGGACCCGGAGCCGGGTGCTGCGCGCGATCTGGGAGGGGATCGAGCTCGCGCTCACGCGGGGTGCGGCGGTGGGAGATCTGTCGCTCCCCCCGGAGACCCGCGCGGAGGTCCTCAAGTTCGCCGCGCCGCTCGGGCTGTCGAGCGTGCTCGAGCGGCCGATGTCGCAGGTGCCGGACAGCCCGAGGAGCGCGACCTGGGTGCTCGCAGGCGACGTGCTCCTGCCGATGCGGCGCCACCTCGATCCGGGCTCGGCGGTCGTGGCCCGCAGGGCGCTGCGCCTGCACCTCGCGAAGCTCGCAGCCCGCGTCGAGGCGGCGCGCGCGGCGCACCGCGCGCTCACGTTCGACGCGGCGCTCCCCGAGGGGCTCACCCGGCTCCTCGAGTCGCACCGCGGCCCCGCGCCGTCGGTCCGGTGGCTGCCGTACCCGACGTCCCAGATCCGCATGGCGCACGCGCCGACCTCGGCGGCGATCATCGAGCTCGCGGCGGCGGTCGGCGATACGGCCGAGGCGACGGTCGATCTGTCACAGCTCGAGCGCGGAGAGCTGCGCGTCTCCGTGCGCCGCGGAGGGTGGGGCGACGTCCAGGACGCGGCGTCCGCGGCGTTTCATGTGCTTCGAGACGCGCTGCGCGAGCCGAATCTGCCGGCGGGCGCGGCGCTCCGCGACCACCTCGCGGCGCCCGCGTGGCGGAGGATGCTCGCGGAGTTTCACCGGTCTCGCGCTGCGGACGACAGCGACGAGGACGCGCGCCTCGGCTTTCGCCTGGCGCCGGACGGGCGCGTCGCCGTCGTCGTCCAGCGCCGTCGAAAGAACGGCGGCGGCTTCGGCGTCGGGACCTCGATGTCCGCGCGACAGGCGGAGAGGTTCGCCTCCTCGGGCCTCGAGCGCCGCCTGATCACGCTCTGCGATCTGACGGTCGTCGATGAGGGCGTGGCGTTGCACAAGGAGGTGCTGCGCGCCCTCGCCGATCACCCGCGCGTGTACTTCGGCACGACCGGCGCGGAGCCGCTCCGTGTCGTCGAGTCGCCGCTCGCGCTGTGCGTGCTCGACGAGGCCGGTCAGCGCGGGCTCGCGCTTCGCCTCGGAGACGCCGCGCCGACGCCGCTGCACAAGCTCGACGCCGTCGAGGGGCTCGTGACGGACCTCGCGCGGGACCCGCTCACGCTCCGCTTCGCCGAGCTCCCCGAGGTGCTGGTGGCGCTGGTCCGCGCCTCGCACCTCGCGCCTGGAGGGTTCCCGAGTGAGGCGGACGAGCTCCTGGTCGATCTCGTCGCGACGCTGCAAGCGGACGTGCCCATCGAGCTCCCGGGCGCGCTCGCGGGCGCGCGTGTCGAGGCGCGCCCGACGCTCGGCGCCCGCGGCACGCTCGCGGTCGGGGGCGATCTGGATCTGTCGCTCGTCGTGCGCCCAGCGGCGGGGGCGTCGCCGGTCGAGCCAGGCCGCGGCCCCACGTGCGCGTACTTTCGCCAGGGCACGGCGCGCGCCCACGTCGTGCGCGATCTCGAGGGGGAGGCCGCGCTCGCGTCCGCGCTCTGGTCCAGGCTCCCGATCCCCGCGAGCGCGGCGCGCGGGAGGTTTCGCGCGATCGTCCCGCCCGCGCTGGTGCTCGACGTCGCGCTCGCGCTCTCCGAGGAGGGCGTGCACATCGAGCTGCCCGAGGGCGAGCTGCCGAGGAGCGTCGCGCGGCTCGACCGCTCGGGGCTGCGCGCGCGCGTCTCGGAGGCGGGCGGCTACTTCACCATCGGCGGCGACGTGACGGTCGACGAGCAGCGCGTCGCGCTCGACACCCTGCTCGTGGCGGCGCGCGAGGGGCGGCGCTTCGTCGAGATCGCGCCCGGCAAGTTCGCGACGATCGCCCAGGAGCTGCGCGAGGATCTCGAGCGGCTCGCCGACGTCGTCGACGCCGACGGCGTGCTGACGATGGCGGCGATGCCCGTCGTCGACGCGCTCTTCGACGACGAGACGCTCCAGCAGGCCGCCGAGTGGCGCGAGCTGCGCGACCGGATGCGCCGCGCGAAGGTGGCCGAGTTCCCCGTCCCCGCGGGGCTGCGGGCCGAGCTGCGTGACTACCAGCGCGAGGGGTTCACGTGGATGGCGCGCCTCGCGGAGTGGGGCGCGGGCGGCTGCCTGGCCGACGACATGGGCCTCGGCAAGACGATCCAGACGCTCGCGCTGCTGCTGCACCGCGCGCCGCTCGGGCCTGCGCTCGTGATGGCGCCGACGTCGGTCGTCGACAACTGGGCCGCGGAGGCCGCGAAGTTCGCGCCGTCGCTCGAGATCGTGGTGCTGCGCGGGCAGGGCAGGGGCGAGGCGCTCGCGTCGCTCGGGCCGCGCTCGGTCGGCCTCATCAGCTACGACGTCGCGCTCCGCGATCTCGACGCGCTCGAGGAGCTCGAGTTCGCGACGCTCGTGCTCGACGAGGCGCAGGCCGTGAAGAACCCGGAGAGCAAGCGCTCGCGCGCCGTCGGCTCGCTCCGGGCCCAGGCGAAGTTCGCGCTGTCGGGCACGCCCATCGAGAACCACCTCGGCGAGCTGTGGAGCCTCTACCGCGCGGTGCTGCCAGGATTGTTCGGATCCGTCGAGCGGTTCCGGTCGCGGTTTGCGCTGCCGATCGAGCGCGACCGCGACGCCGGCCGCCGGCGGGCGCTCGGCGAGGCGCTGCGGCCCTTCCTGCTGCGGCGCACGAAGGAGTCGGTCGCGCCGGAGCTGCCGCCTCGCACCGAGGTCGTGCGCACCGTCGAGCTCGGGCGCCGCGAGCGCGCGCGCTACGACGTCGAGCGGCGCCAGGCCCTCGCGGAGCTCGAGCAGCTCGATCCGCAGCGCGGCCGCGTCGCGATGCTCGCGCGGCTGATGCGCCTGCGCCGGTGCGCGTGCGACGTGCGCCTGATCGATCCCGGCGCCGAGGGCGAGGCGTCGAAGCTCACCTCCACGCTCGAGCTGCTCGACGAGATCCTGGAGGCGGGGCACACGGCGCTCGTCTTCAGCCAGTTCACGACGCACCTCGCGCTCGTGCGGCGCGAGATCGAGGCGCGCGGGCTCGCGTACGCGTACCTCGACGGGCAGACGCCGGCGGCCACGCGCGCGGCCGAGGTCGCGAGGTTCCAGGCGGGGCAGGCGCGCCTCTTCTTGCTGTCGCTGAAGGCCGGCGGGACGGGCCTGAACCTCACCGCGGCCGACTACGTGCTGCACCTCGATCCGTGGTGGAACCCCGCCGCCGAGGACCAGGCGACCGACCGCGCCCACCGCATCGGCCAAGACAAGCCCGTCACCGTCGTGCGGCTCGTCACGAAGGGCACCATCGAGGAGGCCGTGCTCGCGCTGCACGACGAGAAGCGCTCGCTCGCTCGCGCCGTGCTCGACGGCGCGGACGCCGCGGGCAAGCTCTCGGCCTCCGAGCTCATCGCGCTCGTGCGCTGACGCGTCAGACGACGAGCGGCACCTCGCCGCGCTCGTCGGAGACCGCGGCGCCGCGCTCGGCCGCGCGCATCAGCCGCCAGATGTGCTTGCCGAGCACGTCGACGTCGGTCGACGCGAACTGCTCGCCGCCGAACCGCTGGATCGTGTCCGTCTGCCGCGCGAGCACGACGGCGTCCTGCTGGAACACCTTCAGGGCGAGCGGCTTGACGAAGGGCTTGATCAGCCACCCCGGCAGGCGCGACCGGAAGCTCACGACGGCGAAGATGCGCGTCACGTAGTCGCTCACGGGCGTCATCACCGAGTCGACGAGGAAGTGGTTCTCGGTGCCGATGCGGTACTCCACCTGCGCGATCGACGGCAGGATGAACCTGTCGAAGTGCGTCACCACGCCGCCGCTCGGCGACAGGATGCGCGCGATGAGGCCCGTCGGGCGCGGCTCGCCCACGTACTCGGCCTCGACGCGATCGGCCGAGCGCGTGACCCTCGCGGTGATGGTGATGCCGCGGCTCTTCGACCGGAACAGCCCTCGGTGGAGGAACGCCGTGTGCGGGACGTCGAGGCCGTTCTCGAGGGCCGAGTACATCGTCGAGCGCGCCTCGACCACCTGCCGCACCGTCGTGTAGCCGCGCGCGTCGACGAGCGCGAACCTGTGCGGCGTCGTCGTCGGCGCGTCGTCGGCCGACGACCACACCCACACGAAGCCGTCCTGCTCGACGGTCGCGTACGCGGGCGCGTTGCGCGCCTTCGCCGATGGATCGCCGACGAGCGACGGGACGTGCCTGCACGCGCCGCCGCCGTCGAACCGCCACCCGTGGTACGGGCACTCGAGCGTCCCGTCGCTCGACACCTCGCCCATCGACAGCGGCACGTTGCGGTGAGGGCAGCGATCGAGCAGCGCGTGCGGCGCGCCGCGTTCGTCGCGGAACAGCACGAGCGGCACGCCCTGCAGCTCGCGCGACACCGGGCGCCTGCCGAGCTCGCGCGAGGTGCACACGACGAACCACTGCCGGGGCAGCCTCACGACCGACGCGTGCCCGCGTGTCAGCGCGCGCTCGGGCACGAGGGTCGCTGCGGAGGGCGTCGACAGCGCGTCTTCGCTCGACATCGGCCGAGAGGACTAGCGCATTTCTTGGAGACCTACCCGAGCTTCGGTAAGTACTTCGCGTGCGCTTGCCGGCGGCCTCGATCCCACACCTGCGGGCGCTCGGCGCGTGCTCGGCGGCGGCGCTCGGTGCGAGCCTGCTCCGCGCGTCGCCCCCGCCGTCGACGGTGGAGGGCGTCGCCGCGATGCTGGGGGCGCGCGTCGGCGGCGTCGTCCGGCCGGGCGAGTTCGTCTGGGAGAAGAACTCCTCTGTGTTCGTCGAGACGATCTTCGGGCGGCAGGTGATCTTCCTCGCGTCGTCGCGTCCCGGCGGGCCGCGCGACGTGTACCGCGCGCGCGTCCGCGTGTCGCTGGAGGGGCGCCCGCTCGCGGTCACCAGCGCGAAGAACCTCACGAGCTCGCCCCTCGGTGACGAGCTCGCGCTGACGGCGGACGGCGCCGTCGCGTCCCGGTACGCGGCGTTCGCGTCGAGCGTGTACGGCAAGATCACCGCCGTCACCGTGCTCGATCTGCGGGGAGACGGCGGCGTCGTCGGTCGCCGCGGCGCGCTCGACGACGCGCTCGGCGCGCTGTCGAACCTCGGCGACACCGGCAGCCTGGGCGGCGTGGGGCGCGTGGTCGTCACGCTCGCCGAGCCGCGTGAGCGCGTGGAGATCCAGCTCGACGCCGACGCGCTCAGGCTGCGCCTGCCCGACGACAGCCACGCGTCGCTCGCGCTCGCGACCCGCCAGCTCTCGGGCGAGGGAGACGCCGGCGCCGCGGAGGTGCAGCCGGTGCCCCACCTGCGCAAGCCGCCGATCCTCTGGGCCGTCGACACGGTGCGGGGCGTCGTCGGCCCCGAGGTGATCGCGGCGCTCGAGCAGGTCGCCTTCGGCGCGCGCGACTCGCTGAAGCAGGCGAGCTACGCGGTCTCCGGCGGGAGCCCGCGCGCGGTCGCGTCGATGGCGGCGGAGGGCGCGCCCCCTCCGTCTCCCCCGCTCGACGCGTCCGCGGCCGGCGCCGACGGCGGCTACTGGCCCCCGGCGAAGCTCCCCAGCATCTGGGAGGCGCCCGAGCCGGGCGAGGGAGAGTGGGCGCCCGTCACGCACAGCTTCTTGAAGAAGCCCGCGGCGCCGGACGGCGCGCGCCCGCCGCCCTACTTCTACACGACCTGGCTCAGCCCCGACGCGAAGCGCCCGTACTCGCGCGTGCTCATCGTCGCCTTGGACATGCGCCAGCTCGAGGTCGCGATGGAGGGCGGCGTCGAGGATCCGAAGCCGCTGACGGGCACGAAGAGCTTCGGGCGCATCCCGCGCGACCCCGCGATCCTCGGGCGGGTGGTCGGCGCGTTCAACGGCGCCTTCAAGACCACCCACGGCGCGTACGGGATGATGGTCGAGAAGAAGGTGCTGCTCCCCCCGAAGCCGGGCGCCGCCACCGTGATCGTCACCGACGATCGCCACGTCGGCATGGGGACGTGGCCCGCGTCGGACGCCATCCCCGACGGCGTCGCGTCGTACCGCCAGAACCTCGAGCCCCTCGTGGAGAACGGCCGCTTCAACCCGACGGGCCGCCAGCAGTGGGGGTTCCAGCTGCCGGGGCACAGCGTGATGACCGAGCGCTCGGGCATCTGCGTGACGAAGCCAGGTCACTTCCTCTACGTCTGGGGCGACGACGTCTCCGGCGTGACGCTCGGCAAGGCGATGGCGCAGGCGGGCTGCGAGTACGGCATGCACCTCGACATGAACCCCAAGCACACCGGGTTCGTGTTCGCGAGCATCCGCGACGTGCAGCGCAAGGACTACGACGCGCGCCTGCTCACGCGCGAGATGGAGATCATGCCGGAGCGGTACATCGAGTGGTCCCCGAAGGACTTCTTCTACGTGATGCTGCGCGACACGCGCGACGCGTCGGCGCTCGGCCCGAACGGCGTGAAGTGGCAGGTCGACAAGGGCGTCCAGCCCGCGCCGTCGTGGCTGCCCGGCATCTTCGAGACGCGCGCGCAGGCGGGCGGCAAGGAGGTCGTCATCACCGGGATCGACGCGGGGCGCGCCGCGTACCGGGTCGTCGTCGGTCGGGGCGAGGCCGCGGCCCCGGAGGGCGCCCCGCGCGAGCTGCCCGCCGAGGATCAGAAGAAGGTCGTCGCGGCCTTCGGCCTCGGCAACGGTCGCCCGCCGAGGCCCCTCGCGCTGTCGCTTGGGGGCAGCGCGTCGACGGGTCAGCGCGGCAAGAGCGGGTTCTTCGTCGTCCACGAGGGCGGCGACGCGTCGATCGTCGCGGGCGATCCGCCGGCCCCCGAGCGCACGCTCGCCGTCGTGGAGCTGCCGCTGCTCGTCGCGGGCGGCAACGTCACCATGTCGGCGGAGAGCGTGGGCGCGACCCGCGTCCGCGTCGCGGCGTGCCAGCTGGCGAGCGGGCGCATCGCGTTCGCGTCGACCACCGCCGACACGGACGCGCCCAACGCGGTCGCGCTCGCGAAGCTCGGCTGCCGCGCTGTCGTCGCGCTCGACCGGGGCAGCCACGAGGACTCGTTCGTCGAGCGCGCCGGCGGCGCGACGGGGAAGATCGCGCGCGGCGAGCAGACGACCCTCTACGCGGTGGCGTCGCCGATGAAGCCGCGCGCCTTCGCCTGGCACCCGTGACGAGGGGTCAGCGCCGCTTCTGCCGGGGCTCGGGCGGGACGTGCGCGCAGAGCGGGTCTGACGCGCGCAGCGACCCGTGCGAGCGGTAGGCGCGGGCGCGCGAGCCGCCGCAGACGACCCTGAACTCACAAACGCCACATCGACCGTCGTGCGAGTCCGCGTCTCGCAGCCCGACGAACAGCGCGTGCTCGCGGTACGTCCGCGCGAGATCGTCCGAGCGCACGTTGCCCGCCGACAGCGGCAGCCACGGGCTCGGCGTGATCTCGCCGACGTGCGAGACGAACATGAGCCCGCCGCCGTCGTTGTGCGACGAGCCGAGATCGCCGAGGCCGCGCGCCGCGGCGCGCTGCAGCCTCACCCGCGCGAGCGCCGGCGCGCCGAGCGCGTGCACGCGGAAGTCGCCGCGCTCCCCGAACGCCGCGAGGGCGTGCCAGAGCTCCTCCGCGCGCGCGGGCGACAGCGTCGTGCCCGGCTCGAACAGGACGGCCCACGAGGCCGCGCCGAGCTCGGCCACGAGGTACGACATCGTCGAGAGGTGGCGATCGTTGCCCGCGTGCACGGTCGTCTTGATGCGCGTCTCGAGGCCGACCGCGTCCGCGTCGCCGAGCAGCCGCAGCGCCTCGGCGAAGGCCCCCTCGCGCCCGTGGCGGGCGTCGTGGGTCTCCGCGTTGTAGCCGTCGATCCTCACGCCCACCCGCGTGAGGCCCGCGCGCTTCAGCTCCGCGAGCCGCTTCGGCGTCATCGTCGGCGTGCTCGACGCGGCGAGCGTCACGGCCAGACCGACGTCGCGCGCGTGCGAGACCAGCGCGAGCAGATCGTGGCGCAGCGCCGGATCGCCGCCGCCCAGCTGGACCTCGGGCGTGCCCATCGCCGCGATCGCCGTCAGGAGCGCGGTGCCCTCGCGCGTCGTCAGCTCGTCGGGGTGGTGCTTCGGGCCCGAGCACCCGCCGTGCTGCCGGCAGTCGCCCTCGCAGGCCTGGGTCGTCTCCCAGATCACGGTGTGCGGGTGCAGGTCGGCCCCGGGGGACGCCCTCCGCTTTCGCTGCCGGTTGCTCGCTGCTGTCATGCCGGTCTCCGGTCGGGGTGCCATGGACAGGGACACGCCCCGCCCTCCGCCGGGCAAGCAGGTTTCACGCCACGCGCGCGCCGCGCCTCTCGTCAACGATGAGGAGCGCGACGCGCGAGACTTGCGCGGCGGCCGCGCGAAAATGGGCAGCCCGCTCGGGCGGTCAGCCCACGCTCAGCGCGCGCACCGGTCGCCCACGAGCCTGTCCAGAAGGATGGCTGCGGCGGCGCGCACGGAGAGGTGGTTGTACGTGTCGACGCCGAGGATGGGAGGCAGGTGGGCGTCCGCCCGCTCCATGACGTCGTCGGCGAGCCCCCAGCCCGTGCCGAGCACCAAGAGCACCGGGCGCCCGTCGTCGCGGAGGTGTGCGCGGGCGTCGTCGAACGAGATCGAGCGCGCCCGCGGCCGGGCCGCGGTGGTCCACATCTCCGCGTCGCCGGCGGCCGTGCAGGCGTCGGCGAGCGTCGCGACGACGCGGACGCGCGAGAGCGCCGGCTCGCGGTCGGGGATGCGCGACAGGCCGCGTCCGTCGCCCGTCCAGTGCGCGACGATGCGCGCCACGAGCGCGCGCTGGGCCTCGATGGGGTGCACGACGAAGTAGTCGCTGACCCCGAACGTGCGCGCGCTGCGGGCGATGTCGTGCACGTCGAGGTTCGTCACGGTCGTCGTCATCACCGCGCCGTCCCGGCCGACGACCGGGTGGTGCACGAGCGCGACCGAGAGGCGCCTCACGTGGGCTTCTTCTCGAGGAGATCAGGGCGCCGCGCGCGCGTCCGCGTCACGCGCTCGTCGGCGCGGTGCCGCGCGATCTCCGCGTGGTTCCCGCCCTTCAGCACCTCGGGCACGAGGAGCCCGCGAAACTCCGCGGGGCGCGTGTACTGCGCGTACTCGAGCAGCCCGTCGGCCTCGGGGCTGTGCGACTCCTCGCGGGTCGAGTCTTCGTTCCCGAGCACGCCGGGGAGCAGTCGCACGACCGCCTCGACGATGGCCATCGCCGCGACCTCGCCGCCCGTCATCACGAAGTCGCCGAGCGAGAGCTCCTCGTCGACGAACGATCGCACCCGCTCGTCGAACCCCTCGTACCGCCCGCACACGAGCGCCACCGCCGGACGCGCGGCGAGCGCGACGGCCGCCGGCTGGTCGAAGCGGCGCCCCTGAGGCGTGAGCAGCACGCGGTGCGCGCGATCGCCGCCGCGGGCGTCGAGCGCCTCGAGCGCCGCGACGAGGCAGTCGACGCGCATCACCATCCCGCTGCCGCCGCCGTACGGCGTGTCGTCGACGCTGCGGTGCTTGCCGAGCCCGTGCTCGCGCGGGCTCTCGAACCGGAAGCTCGCGGCGCCCACCTCGACCGCGCGCCCGACGAAGCTGGTGGTGACGAAGCGCTCGAACAGCTCCGGGAACAGCGTGACGACGTCGAACCTCACCCGGGCTCCAGCGCCGCCGTCGTCGTCAGCTCCACCCGACGGGCGGCGACGTCGACGCGGGCGACGACGCCGTCGACGAGCGGGACCTCTACCTTGCCCTTCTCGGTCGCCACGACGAGCACGGAGCACGTCGGGTACTCGACGAACTCGATGACCTCGCCGACCCGCCCCTCGGGCGCCACCACCTCCGCGCCGATGACGTCGATCGCGTAGAACTCGTCCTCGTCGGGCTCGGGCAGCGACGAGCGCGGGACGCACACCGCGACGCCCCGGAGCGCCTCGGCCGCCTCGCGCGTGTCGACGCCGCAGAGGCGCACGAGCAGCGCGTCGTTCGCGCGGCGGGCGGTCTCGATCCGAGCCGTCACGTCGGGAGCGCCCGCGCGGCGCAGCGTGATCTCCCGCGTCGAGAGCAGCGCCTCGCTGTCCTCGTTGTGCAGCTTCAGCTTCAGCTCGCCGCGCACGCCGTGCGGCCGCGCGACGACGGCGAGCTCGACGAGCCGATCAGTCGAGGATGTCGAGGTTGACACGACGCCCGCCCTTCGCCGACGCCGCCGAGAGCAGCGAGCGGATCGACTGGGCCGTCTTGCCCTCCTTGCCGATGACCTTGCCGATGTCGCGCTCGGAGACCGTCAGCTCGAGCAGCGTGCCGCGCGGGCCGGTCGCCTCGGACACCCGCACCTGCTCGGGATCGTCGACGAGCGCCTTCGCGATGAAGCTGACGAGATCGGCGTAGTTGACGTCGTCGCTCATCGTCGGTCAGGCCGCCGAGGCGGCTGCCTTCGCGTGCTTCTTCAGGATGCCGACGACGGTGCTGCTCGGCGTCGCGCCGACGCCGCGCCAGTAGTCGAGGCGGGCCTGGTCGACGCGGAACGACACCTCGCGCGAGGGGTCGAACGTCCCGATGGTCTCGATGAAGCGGCCGTCGCGCGAGCTGCGGCTGTTCGTGACGACGATGCGGTAGAAGGGCGACTTTTTGGCGCCGGCGCGGGAGAGGCGGATGTGGACGGCCATGGTGGTACTTGTGGCGGCGGCTTCTAGTCGGGCGGGGGAGGTTGGTCAAGGGGCGTCCCGGGGAGGGTCGACGCGGGGGGCGCCGCCCGGACGTCCGGCGCTCATCGGTTCTTCTTGCGCGCCTTCCTCTTGGCCTTGCGAGCGTTCTTCGCGGCTCGCGCTGCGGCCTTGTCCGCCGCCCGCGTGGGAGCCCTGGGTGGGGCGGGGTGAGCGGACGCCGGCAGGGCCCGGGACCGCACGGCGCGCACCCACGCCTCGAAGCCCTCCTCCGAGGCCATGTCGAAGCCCGCCTCACGACCGCTCACGAAGAACGACTTCGCCACGCCGAACTTGCTCGGGTCGGAGAGCGCGGCCTCCAGCCTCTCGACCGCGTCTCCGTCGAGCACGCGCAGGCAGGCGCTGGCCTGCTCGAGCGCGAATTCGCGCCCGAGGAACGCATAGAACGCGCGGATCTCCGCGATGACCGGGCGCGCCTCCGACGCGTCGAAGCCCACCTTGCCCGGGAGGATCTCGAACACGACGTCGCTCAGCTCTCGCGGCCCGAGCGTCGCGATCGTGGCGCCGAAGTGGATCGCCGCGAGGTCCATCACGAGGTGACACGACTGGACGTCGCCGAGCGCCCCCGCCTCCGGTGAGGCCACGAACCCGCGCAGGATCTCGTCCTCGAGTGACCGGCGGGCCATGGGATCGATCTCGTCACCGTCCCGGCCGAGCTCGAGGAGCTCCGCGAGCACCTCGTCGGGCGGTCTCCGCTCGCGCGGCTCGCGCTCGCACGGCGCGCCGATCGACACCTCGAGGTCGCCCGTGTGGGTCGCGACGACGACGGTGCGCCGCACGGGCGCTCCGCCGTTCCACGCCGCGAGCAGCGCCTCCTTCTCCTCGAGCACCCTGGGCAGCGCGAGGGCGATGGCCTCGGCGATCGTGATCTCCTCGGCCGTCGGCGGCGCCCCCACGAGATCTTCGTCCAGCGCGGCCAGCCACGGGTAGGCGTCCGCGCCGGCGACCTCCCAGCGGTGGGCGGCGATCTCCTTCTGCAGCGCCGCGCCCTGATCGTCGCGGCGCTCGAAGGCGAGCACGAGGTGCGGCGGCACCGGCGCCGCTTCGCCGTGCCCCATCGCGTCGATCGCCTCGACGTAGTCCTCGAAGTCGTCGATCCCGGAGAACAGGAGCCATCCCCGGCACTCCCCCAGTTGCCCGACCACCGACAGCGCCGCGTCGGCGACCCCGAGCTCCTCGATGCTGACCGCGAAGAGGCTCTGGTCGCTCGGCACGGTGTTCCAGGGCTCCGCGCGGAAGAGGGCCGCGTGGGCGCGGAAGAACGCGGCGGTCGCGGCGACCCCGACGCCGGGGGAGAGGTACGATCGGCCGCTGTGGGCCGTGTCGGCCAGCCTGCCGCGCATCGCCGCGAGGAGCGCGTCGATCTCCGGTGTCGGGGCGCAGATGACCTGTAGCCCTGGATGCCCCGTGCGTAGCGCCTCGGCGAGCTCCGGCGTCGCGACACGCACGCGGTCCGGCGCGTGCGGGCGGCCGAACATCGGTCGTTCGATGGCGCTGCGCAGGCTGTCGCAGGCCTGCTGGATCGCCTCGCCCGGCCTGGCCAGCGACTGGCCGAGGACCGCGCCCTCCGCGCTCATCCAGAAGAGCGCCTCGGGGCGGTGCGGCGCGCCCTCGCCAGTCACGTAGGCCGGCATCGTGACGAGGCCACCCACCCACTCGACCCCGGATCGCTGCTTTCTCGCCATCGTTTCCTCCTGACTCTCTAGCTCGGATCGTTCGCGCGC
>JADLFU010000093.1 GCA_020849655.1 Polyangiaceae bacterium
CGGCGGCAAGGCTGGCAACAGCGGGAGCGCAGGCTCCACCGGTGTCGGCGGCAAGGCTGGCAGCAGCGGGAGCGCGGGCTCGACCGGCGTCGGCGGCAAGGCTGGCAACAGCGCGAGCGCGGGCTCGACCGGCGTCGGCGGCAACTCTGGCAACAGCGCGAGCGCGGGCTCGACCGGTGTCGGCGGAGGCGGCGGCGTGTCCGTCGGCGGAGGGACGGCGACCGGGAGCGGCGCGCGAGGAGGCGCGGGCGGTGGGGAGGTGCTGGTCCCGAGCAACGGCGAGGCGACCGGATCGGACGACGGGGGCTGCGGCTGTCGCGTCGCCGGCGCGGAGACGGAGCCCCAGAGGCGGGCGACGGTGTTCGTCCTCGCGCTCGGCGCGTGGCTCACGCGACGCCCGCGCTCCGGTGCGCGAGCGCGGCGCTGATCGGCCCCGCGAGCCGCCGCGCAGCGACCTGCCTCGCGCGCGCCCGCGGCCTCATGGCGAGCGCGGGGAGGTCACGGGTGGATGTAGACGACCGTCCCGGTCTTCAGCGTCATCGCCCCGTGGAACCCCTCGGGCACCTCGGGCGTCGTCCACGCGAACAGCCAGGCGGCGTCGGTCGGGTGGAGGTTGACGCAGCCGTGGCTCTTCGGGCGCCCGAAGTCGTCGTGCCAGTAGGCGGCGTGCAGCGCGTAGCCCTCGTGAAAGTACTGCACGTACGGCACGTCGCGCAGATCGAACCGATCGTCGTCCTGATCGTTGTCCATCACCGCTGTCACGTGCTTCGTGTGGATGAGAAAGGCGCCGCGCACGGTCGAGTGCGTCTCCTTCGGATCGCCGAGGCCGTCCGCGCCCGTCGAGACGAGCGTCGCGTACACGGGGCGCGCGCCCTCCCACGCGACCAGCGTCTGCTTGAGGATGGAGATGTCGATCCACTTCTTCCCCTCCGCGGCGAACTGCGGGAGCTCCTTCGGCGGATCGACGCGCACGAGCCCCTCGGACTGGACGAGGTAGCGCCCGTCGCGCGCCTCGAGGTAGGTCGCGCGATCGACGCGCTCGCTCTTGCCGGTGAGCTGCACGCCCTCGCGGTACGAGACCGGGCCGACCTCGCGCATCGCCGAGGTCGCGGGGTCTCGCTGGTAGAACCGCGCGGCCTTCGTGCGCGCGAACACGATCGGCAGCCCCGCGTCGCCGAGCGCGACGCCGCGGAAGCTCGACGGCGTGATCGGGCGGGTGCGGTCGAGCGGCACGAGCTGCAGGTCGGTGTTGAGCCCGAAGACGCGCCCCTCGTGCTCGTACGCCGCGAGCAGCGCGAAGCCGGACTTGGGGAACGCGCGGCCCGCGTAGAGCGCGCCCGCCCCGCGGTGGTTCGGCGTGAGCGACGGCACGACCTTGCCGTCGAGCAGCTCGGCGGGCACCGGCAGCGCCGTCGCGGTGATCTCGGCCCTCGGGCGGGCGAGGTGCTTCGCGAGATCGCCCTCGACCGCGCGCTGCTCCGCCTGCGTCGGGAGCTTCAGGTAGAGCGGCGGCGTCGGGAACCGGCTCATCACGTAGGGGTACGGCAGCCCCTGCGCGCGGTCGGGGCGCCGCTTCGCCAGCGCGGCGATCGCGCCGTCGGGCTGCAGCGACGCGGCGGGCCCCGCGCAGACGTAGCCGCTCGGCGCGACGCGGTAGAAGCCCTGCTCGCAGCCGCCGAACCCCGCCGGCCTCGCGTCGCGCGACACCACCGCGCCGGCGCGCAAATACCCTATTTTTCTCGAGCGAAAGCTCGGCTTCGCGTAGACCCAGACCTCCTTGTAGAGCGCGAGCAGCTCGGGCCCGGTGGGGGGCGAGGGGGCCTCGTCCTTCGGCTCGTCCTCGTCGGGCTCGGGGTCGGGTGAGGCCGACGCGCTCGCGCCGGGCGGCGGCGCGACCGACACCGGCGCGATCGACACCGACACGATCGGCACCGAGATCGACGCGGCGAGGCGCGGCGGCGTCGGGCGGGCGCGGGGAGCCGGCGGATCGGGCGGACGCACGACGGACGCCGCGCGCGAGATCGTCCGCGCGACCCACGGCGAGCCCTGCGCCGCCGCGACGCCGAGCCCCGCCGTGCCACCGATCAGAAACGCGAGGATGCCCCGCCGCATGCTCCGGGCGTAGGTCAGGCCGCGCCGACGGGCCAAGTTCGGCGTCGCGCGCGCGCTTGCCAGGACGATGCGCCTGCACCACGCTCGGCCGCGTGACGCGCCCGCTCCTGTTCGCCGCGCTCCTCGTCGCCGGATGCTCGAAGCCGAGCGCGCCGTCTGCGCGCCCCGCGCCCACGTCGAGCGCGACCATCGACGTGCCCGAGCTCGATCTCGCCGAGGGCGCGCCCGCGCCCCAGGTGCCGATGACGCTGCAGTCCGGCAAGACGGTGCGGCTCACCGACTTCGGCGGCAAGTACGTCGCCGTCTACTTCTACCCGAAGGACGAGACCCCCGGCTGCACGATGGAGGCCGCGCAGCTCCGCGACGCCTTCGAGCAGCTGAAGAAGGCCGACGTCGTCGTGATCGGCGTCTCTTCGCAGGACGCCGACTCCCACAAGCGGTTCATCGAGAAGGAGCGGCTGCCGTTCGATCTCGCGGTCGACGCGGACGGCGCCGTCGCGCGCGCGTTCGGCGTGCCGCGCATCCTCGGGCACCACGCGCGGCAGACGTTCCTCATCGGCAAGGACGGCCGCGTGAAGAAGGCCTGGCGCAAGGTGCGGCCCGACGGCCACGCGCAGGAGATCCTCGACGCGGCGAAGGGGTGAGCGCGCCCCTCGACGCCGAGCTGCGGCGGACGACGCACGGGCCCATCACGCGGCTGTCGTTCGCGCCCACGGCGCCGCCGCGCGACGCGCAGGTCTCGGTCTACCTCGTCGGCGACGCGCTCGTCGACACCGGCAGCACGCGCGTGAGCCGGGCCGTCCTCGCCGCCCTGCGCGACCGGCCGCCGCGCAGGATCGTGCTGACGCACCAGCACGAGGATCACGTTGGCAATGTTAGATTGCTGCTGGACGCGCTCGGGCCGATGCCGGTGCTCGCGCCGCGCGAGCTGATCGACGTGATCGTCGCGACGCGCCGGGTGCCGCCGTACCGCGCGGCGTTCTTCGGGCACCCTCACCCGATCGAGCGCGCGGAGCTGTCACCGTACGACGACGGCGACGAGCTCGACTGCGGCGGGGTGACGCTGACGGCGCAGGCGACGCCCGGCCACACGCCGGGCCACATGGCGCTCGTGGTCCGCGAGGGCGGGCTCGCGCGCGTGATGACGGGCGATCTGTTCACGCCGCGGCCGCTCGAGGTGTTCTTCGAGGCCGCCATCGACGACGCCGTGCGCTCGTACCGCGCGGTCGCCGCGCTCGCCCCCGACGTGCGGCTGCTGCCGACCCACGGGCGCGCGCGCGACGACGGCCGCGCGGCGCTGCTCCGCGGCGCGGATGAGCTCGAGGCGCTCGCGGCCCGGGTGCACGCGGAGGTCGCGCGCTCGGGCGACCGCGATCCCGTGCGCGTCTCGGAGCGGCTGTTCGGCGACGATCCGATGCGCGCGATCTCGGGCGGAGAGATCGGCCACGCGGTGTTCGTGCGCGCCGTGCTCGAGCCGGTGCGCAGGCTTCCGGCGATCGCGGTCACGCCGCCCGCGCCGTGACGATCGCCTCTCTTCGCGTCACCAGCGACGCGCGCGCGTGACCCCCCGCGCGAACGGGCGCATCCTGCGCAGATGACGCGCTCCCTCAAGCTCACCTCGTGCCTGCTGCCCTGGTTCGTCGCGTGCTCCTCGAGCGGCGACGGCGCGCCCGCCACCAACCTGCAAGGCGGCGTCGCGGGGGCCGGCGCCTCGCAGGCGGGCGCCGCGGGCAACGCCCAGGGCGGCAAGGCGCAAGGCGGCACCGGCGGCAGCGGGCAGAGCGGGAGTGGAGGCAAGGCGCAGGCGGGCAGCGCGCAGAGCGGGAGTGGAGGCACGGCGCAGGCGGGCGCGGGCGGGAGCGCGCAGGGCGGCGGCGGAGGCAAGGCGCAGGCGGGCGCGGGCGGAGCGGTCACGCCGCCCGCGTGCTCGGGCGCGAGCCTGAGCGCCGCGACGCGCGTCACGCCGCTCGCGTCGTCGTCCGGCGCGAGCGGCAACGTCGTCACCTCCGAGCGCCCGTCGGGCAGCGCGGTCGCGTGGTCGGCGGGGGGCAAGGTGCACCTCACGCCGCTCGACGCGGTCGACGCGCGCGCGGGCGCGGACGTGGTGCTCGACGGGGACGTCGTCTACGGCCTCGTCGCGTCCGACGCCGGCGCCGCGGCGCTGTTCTCCCGCCAGCCGGACTACATGACGTTCGTCCGCGTGGACTGGAGCGGCAAGGAGCTCGCGCGCGTCGATCTGCTCGGCGGCAAGGACCACGCGGTGAAGGGCAACGAGTGGTTCTACGAGTTCGCGAAGACGGGCCGGCTCGCGCGCGGCGAGGCCGACGGCTACGTCGCGTACTTCGCGCTCCACCGGCGCTGGCCGGACGGCATCGGTCACCAGGGCGACACGCTGAGGTTCCTCGACGCGGACGGCAAGCCGAAGGCCGGCGGCTGGGGCTGGGGCTGCAGCCACAGCATGGATCTCCGCCTCGCCACGCTCGGGGCCTCGACCGGCACCATCTGCATCTCGGACTGCTACCCGGACAAGGGCATCTTCTTCCAGCACGACAAGGTGAAGATCACGAGCGATCCGAAGGCCAACTGCGCGGGCGGGTTCACCACGGATCTCGGGGGCTTCGTCGCCACGCAGGACGGGTACTTTCTGTCGTACACCGACGCCGCCGGCGCGAGCCACCTCGCGAAGCTCGGCGCGGACGGGAAGGTCGCCGCCACCACGGATCTCGACGTCCCGGACACGCGCCTCGCCCGGCGCGGCAAGGGGCTGCTGCTCGGGCGCGGCGGCGGCGCCGTCACCCTCCAGGCGCTCGACGCGAGCGGCGCCGCCGTCGCGCCGCCCGAGGCCGTGGGCGCCTCGCTCCCCGCGCTCGATTTCGAGAGCCGCAGCGACGGCGACGTCGCGTGGGGGTTCGCGAGCGGCGCGGGCGTCAGCGTCGTGCGCGTCTGTGACTAGCGAGTCCCGCGCGCGTCACTCGCCCGCCGCGCCCCGGGCCCGCACCTCGCCGGACAGCACCGGCAAGGCGAGCTTGATCGCCAGCGTCAGCACCATCAGGCCCACCGCCCAGATGCCCGCGGTGATCTTCCACTCGACCGCGGACGGCACGTACTCGACGACCTCGTGCAGCGTGCTCGGCACGAAGCCGGGGATGATCAGGCCCATGCCCTTCTCTATCCACACGCCGGCGAACGCCGCGACGCACGCGAGATTGAGCATCGCGAGGCGGCGGCCCTCGGGCCACGGGGCGTGCGCGAAGAGCGCGGACGCGAGGTTCAGCGCGAGCGCCGACCAGATCCACGGCACGAGGGCCGTCTTGCCGTGCAGCCCGACGAACAGATACTTGGCAGACGCGCTGTGCGCGCCGCCCGAGTAGAGCTCGGTGAACACCTCCGAGCCGAACATGAACAGGTTGACCAGGATGGTCACGCGGAACACCGACGACAGCGTGCGGATCGGGCCCTCGCCGATCTTGAACGTCGTGGTGCTCCGGACGAGCTGCAGCAACAGGATGACGAAGGCCGGCCCGGAGACGAACGCGGACGCGATGAACCGCGGCGCGAGGAGCGCGGAGTTCCAGAACGGTCGCCCGCCGAGCCCCGCGTAGAGGAAGGCCGTGACGCTGTGGATCGAGATGGCCCAGGCGATGCTCAGAAACACGAACGGCAGATACCACCGCTTCGCGGGGCGCTCGCCGAGGTAGCGCGTGTAGATGAGGTACCCGGCGATGTGCAGGTTGATGAGGAGGTACCCGTTCAGCACCAGCACGTCCCACGTGAGCATCGACACCGGCCAGTTGAACCGCCCGACGCCCGGCAAGATGTGCCAGAACCTGTCCGGTCGCCCCATGTCGACGACGATGAAGAGCAGGCAGACGACGATGGCGGCGATGGCCAGCAATTCGCCGAGGATGACGACGTCGTGCATCTCGTGGTCGTCGTAGAGGTACGCGGGGATCACCATCATCACCGCGCCCGCCGCGAGGCCGACCCCGAACGTGAAGTTGGCGATGTACAGGCCCCACGACACGTGGTCGGTCATGCCCGTCAGGGCCATGCCCTCCGCCAGCTGGTGGGCCCACGCGTTGGCTCCGACGAGCGCGATGGCCGACAGCACCGTCATCCAGACGTAGAACCGCCACGTCCCCTCGAACGAGAGGAGGGCCATCCGGAGCAGGAACCGCGGGTAGTCGACGGCGTGTCGCTGGGGCGTCATCGGGCGCTCATTTCTCGAAGAAGTAGAAGAACCGCGGGTGGGTGCCGAGCTCCTCCTTCAGCACGTAGACCCGGCGGTTCTCGAGCACCCAGCGGATGTCGCTGCTGGGATCGGCGAGGTTGCCGAACACGCGCGCGCCCGTGGGGCACGCCTCGAGGCACGCCGGGTTGCGCCCGACGCGGGTGCGGTGCAGGCAGAAGTGGCACTTCTCGACGACGCCCTGGGGCCGCACGCGGTTCGACAGGTAGCTCTGGTCGGGGTTGATCTCCTCGGCCGGGATCTCGGGCTTCTGCCAGTTGAACCTGCGGGCGTGGTACGGGCACGCCGCCTCGCAGTACCGGCAGCCGATGCACCAGTCGTAGTCGACGACGACGATGCCGTCGGGCTCCTTCCACGTGGCCTGCACCGGGCAGACGGTGACGCACGGCGCGTTGTCGCACTGCTGACACTGCACGGGCAGGTAGTACTTGCCCGGCGCGGGGACCGCGTGCTCGTAGGTGGCGTCGCCCCGTTCCATGTCGAACGATCCTTGCTCCATCTCGAGCACGCGGATGTACGAATTGTTGGTCGTGCGATCGTGGTTGTTCTCCACGTGGCAGGCCTCGGCGCACTTGCGGCAGCCGATGCAGACCGAGAGGTTCAGCGCGTACCCGAACTCCGCCCCCTCCAGCGGATCGGGGTCGCGGATGACGACGTCCCGCCCGTAGTCGGCCTTCGCCTTCGCCTCCAGGCGGCGGAGGATCGGCGCCAGCTCCTCCTTCGTCAGCTCGCGGTAGTGCCGCTGCAGGAACTGGTCGACCGACAGCCCCGCGGCCCACTTGCGGACGGGCGCCATCGCGTAGGCGAAGGCCGACGCGCCGAGCGTCGCCCCGAGCACCTTCAGCGCCACGCGCCGCTTCTGCGGCTCATCCATGGGAGGCCTCCTTCGTCTGCTGGGTCACGCCCCGGTCGCGCGGCGGGAGCACCGGCGTCGACGGCTGGAACTTCGGGACGTGGGGGTCGTGACAGTCGACGCAGTGGTTCTTCTCGCGCGGGCCTCGGGAGAGGTCCCAGTGGCCGCGACCGCCGCCGTGCGCCGAGCGTAGGTACCCTCGAAACTGTGGGCCGTGGCACTGCGCGCACAGCTGCATCGCCTCGCTGGTCGGCACCGCGCGCCCGTCGGCGAGGCCCAGCGTCGGCGGCTGCCCGCCGCGGTGACACGACGCGCAGGAGAGGCCGCCGTGCGCGAACGTCATCCCGACGTGGAATTCCTTCAGCTCCGCGGTCGACTCGGGGACGGTCGCCTTGTCGCGCATCGAGTGGCAGGTCACGCACGGCACGCGCAGCTCCTCGCCCCGCGCGTCGGACTCGCCCGTCCCCACCGACACGAGGCGCGGCGGCTGGTTCGTCGTGACGGGGTACGCCGACGCCGACGGCGCCGGACCGAACCGCCGCGGCTGCTGAGGCCGGTTGCACCCGGCCGCGAGGGCCGCCAGCAGGAGGGCGACGAGGTTCCGTTGCACGCCCCCCACGATGCGCAACGTCGGCCGGCCTGACCATGACCCGCATCATAGGCATGGCCGCCGGCGAGCGACAGGATGGAGTCGATGCCCATCGGTGCACTGGTGGTGACCCTCGACCCCGACCCGGCGCGCCGCGCCGCCGCGCTCCTCGCGCTCTCGGCGGACGCGCGCGTGACGGTCGGTGAGCCGCGAGGCGGCCGGCTGCCGGTCGTGTCCGACACGGCGACGCTGGAGGAGGGCGATCGGCTGTTCCGCGAGCTCGCCGAGGTCCCCGGCGTGCTGTTCGTCGACGTCGTCTCGGTCGATTTCTCGGACCTGGAAGGAGAGACACCCAGTGGACAGGCGTGACTGGTTGAAGGCCTCTGCGATGGGCGCGGCGACGGTGGCGGCGAGCCGCCTCGCCGAGGGCGCCGCCAAGTCGAAGGCGCGGCTCGCCTCGCCGCACGCGCGGGAGGAGGGCGGCGTCGTCTGGGACAAGGCCCCCTGCCGGTTCTGCGGCACGGGCTGCCACGTGCAGGTCGGCGTCGAGGCCGGCCGCGTCGTCGCCATCCAGGGCGACCAGCACGCCGAGGTCAACAGGGGCCTCTTGTGCGTGAAGGGTTACCACGTCGGCCTCGCGCTGTATGGCAAGGACCGCCTGACGAAGCCAAGGCTGCGCAAGGGCGACGAGCTGGTGCCGATCTCCTGGGACGACGCCATCGAGATCATCGCGAAGCGCGTGGTGGCCAACCCGGCCGGCTTCGCGATGTATGGGAGCGGCCAGTGGACCATCCCCGAGGGGTACGCGGCGCAGAAGCTGATGAAGGCGGGCATCGCCAACAACCAGATCGATCCCAACGCGCGCCTCTGCATGGCCTCGGCGGTCACCGGGTTCCTCGCGACGTACGGCGTCGACGAGCCGGCCGGCTGCTACGACGATCTCGACAGGGCGGACGTCGTCGTGCTGTGGGGCAACAACCCCGCCGAGATGCACCCCGTCCTGTTCTCCCGGCTGATGGACCGGCGGAGCCGCGGCGAGAAGGTCGTGCTCATCGACCTCACCACGCGCCACACCCGGTCGAGCGCGTTCGCCGATCACGTGATGCTGTTCAAGCCGAACACCGACCTCGCCGTCGCGAACGGCATCGCGCACCTGCTGCTCGCGCGCGGCACCTATGACAAGGGGTTCGTGGAGCGCCACTGCGCGTTCCGCGCGCTCGGTGACAAGCCGACGCTCGAGGGCGACCCCATCTCCTTCGACGACTACAGGGCGCGGATGGCCGCGTACACCCCGGAGAAGGTGCAGGAGATCTCGGGCGTGCCCGCCGCCAGCATCCGCCTGCTCGCCGACCTGTTCGGCGACCGGACCCTCCGCATCACCAGCCTCTGGTGCATGGGGATGAACCAGCACACGCGGGGCACGGCGATCAACGCGCTGGTGCACGGCGTGCACCTGCTGAGCGGCCACTTCGGCAAGCCCGGCGACGCGCCGACCAGCCTGACCGGGCAGCCGTCGGCGTGCGGCACGGTGCGCGAGGTCGGCACGCTGGCGCACGGGCTGCCCGGCGGGCTCGTCGTCACGAACGACGCGCACCGGAGGGAGGCCGAGGAGATCTGGAACCTCCCGCCCGGGCGCATCCAGGCGAAGCCCGGGTACCACACGGTCGAGCTGTGGCGGCGGTTCTCGACCCCGAAGGAGCAGGGCGGCGACATCGACACGATCTGGGTGCAGGTCACCAACCCCGCGCAGTCGCTCCCCAACGTGCACGCGCTGGTCGACGCGAGCCGCAAGCTGCCCGGCAAGTTCCTCATCGTGTCGGACGTCTACCCGACGCAGACCGTCCGCCTCGCCGACCTGGTGCTCCCGTCGGCGATGTGGGTCGAGAAGAACGGGATGGTGGGCAACTCGGAGCGCCGCACGCAACAGTGGTTCAAGATGGTCGACCCGCCGGGCGACGCCCGCCCCGACGTCTGGCAGACGCTCGCGGTGGCGCGCAAGCTGTACGACCTCGGCGTGCCGGGGATGAAGGACAAGGACGGCAAGTTCCTGTTTCACCTGGAGCGCGACGGCAAGGAGGTGCGCTTCTGGGAGTACGATCGCTTCCACGACGTCAACGTCGACGAGGCGCTGTTCGAGGAGTACCGGCGCTTCACGCGGTTCAAGCACAAGGATCTCGCGCCGTACTCGGAGTACGTGAAGGCGCGCGGGATGCGGTGGCCCGTCGTGGAGCAGCCCGACCACACGTGGCGCGAGACGAAGTTCCGCTTCGCGGAGTTCGACGATCCGTACGTGAAGAAGGGCGCTGGCGTCGAGTTCTACCACTCGACCACGAAGGACGGCCGCGCCCAGATCTGGTTTCACCCGTACGAGCCGCCCCCCGAGTCGCCGGACGCCGAGTATCCCTTCTGGCTGTGCACGGGCCGCGTCGTCGAGCACTGGCACACCGGCTCGATGACGATGCGCATCCCCCAGCTGCACCGCGCGATGCCGCAGGCGTACGTCGAGATCAACCGCGACGACGCGCGTCGCCTCCGCATCCAGAGCGGCGACGTCGTCACGCTCGAGTCGCGGCGGGGCAAGCTCGACCTGCCCGCGTGGGTCGACGGGCGCGGGAGCCCGGTCCCGGGGAGCGTGTTCGTGCCCTTCTTCGACGAGACGCTGCTGATCAACCGGCTGACGCTGGAGGCGCACGATCCCTTCTCGAAGCAGCCCGACTACAAGAAGTGCGCGGTCAAGCTGACGAAGCGCGCGCCCGCCGCCGGGAAGCCGCGATGACCGCGGATGGGTCAGAGGGCGCGGCGCGGCGCGTGGCGCACGTGGCGGCGGCGCTGGCGCTCGGGCTCGCGTTCGTCGGATTCCTCCGCGGAGTGCGCGACACAGGTCTGCACGTGTCCGCCCCGAGGCCGGCGCCCGCGGTGTCGTACGCGCCGGCGCCGGGGTACGCGGAGCTGAGGCAGGTGCAGCGTGGGCCCAACGCGCGCCTGTACGACGCGGCGTTCCCGGCGCTGTCGCGCGACCTCCCCTCGGCGCACGACGAGGTGAGGCAGACCAAGGAGGACCGGGAGGCCGCCGTCGGCGCCCGCGCCCGCCGGCGCGCGTACGACGGCGCGCCGCCCACGATCCCGCACGCCGTCGATCAGCAACGACAGCCGCCGTGCCTCGCGTGCCACGGGTCCGGCGCGAAGGTGGCGGGCAAGGTGGCGACGCGGATGAGCCACGCGCGCCATGACAACTGTCTTCAGTGTCATGTGGTCGACTCCGACCCCCGGCCAGGCGCGCCGCGGGTGGCCGCCCCCGACAACGGCTTCGTCGGGCTGGCGAGCCCGACCCGGGGCGCCCGCGCGTACGACGGCGCGCCGCCGACCATCCCCCACTCCACGCTGATGCGCGAGCAGTGCGGGAGCTGCCACGGCGTGGCCGGGCTCCACGGGATGCGCTCGACCCATGCGCACCGCCAGAGCTGCACGCAGTGCCACGCGCCGTCGGCGACGCTCGATCAGCGGGAGATCACGGGCGCGGCGGGGCCCGCGGGGTGGAGCCCGGTGCCGTGAGCGGCGACCGGATCACCCGGCGCGGGCTGCTCGGGCTGCTCGACCGCCGCCCGCCCGCGCCCGCCGGGTTCTCGCTCGGCGACTTCTACCGCGGCAGGGCGCCCACCGACGCGCTGCCGACGTTCTCGCTGCGCGAGGGGCTCCCGGTCGTGCAGACGTCCGACGTCGGCGTCGAGCGCGGCGCCGCGCGCCCTCCCTGGGCCGCGGGCGAGGTCACGCCGATCGACGGCGTCGTGCGCGTCCGCGGGTATGCGTGCCTCGAGCACCAGGGGTCAGCGTGCTCGGTGTGCAAGGAGCGCTGCCCCGAGGACGGCGCGATCCGCGTCGACGCCGGGCGCCCCACGGTCGTCGCGGAGCGCTGCACGGGGTGCGGGGCGTGCGTCAGCGCCTGCCCCGCGCCCGTCAACGGGTTCGACATCGTGCCGAGGGGCGCGTGACCGACGACGCGCCGCTGCCGCCGCTCGCGGACGCGGTCATCACCTCCGACGAGGTCGCCGCGCTGCTCGACGACGTGGCCCGCGCCGCCACGCTGCTCGGCCACTCCGTGAAGGGCGGCGCCCGCGACCGGGCGGCGGGCAGCGGGGCGTCGCTCATCGCGGACGGCGCCCGGCTGCTCACGGGCGAGGTGCTCGGGCTGCAGCTGCGCTACTTGCACGACGGCAAGGAGTGGTGGGACACCCTGCTCGCGCTGCCGGACGGCAGGTTTCGGCTCGTGCGCATCGAGCAGCGGTACGGCGCCCAGTAGCTCCTAGGCGGTCAGCCGCGCCGACGCCGGCGCGCGAGGAGCCCGAGCGCGACCAGCCCGGCCTCCCACGCGCCCGGAGCGCCGCCCGTCGAGCAGCCGCTCTCGCTCGCGGTGTCATCGCTGCCGGCGAGGCTCACCGTCGCGACGCCTCGCTCATCGGACTTGGCAGCGCCCGCGCCTGCCTTGCCCCCGGCGCCAGAGGCGGCGGTCGCCTTCCCCGCCCCGCCCGCGCTCGCGCCCGCCTTGCCCGCGCTCGCCCCTGCCTTGCCCGCGCCTCCCACGCCCGGCTTGCCGCCCGCCCCCGCCGCGCCGCCCTGGCCGGCCGGCGGAGGGTCGACCTTCTCCGCGCACATCCAGTTGTCGAGCCAGGTGGAGGAGGTCTCCGCGTGGTCGAACCAGCGGACGCAGGTCTTGCCGTCGAGCCGCCCGGCGCTGCTCCACGTGAAGCGCCACGGAGCGCCCTTCGGCGTGCAGAGAAAGTCATCCTTCCACGCGTCGGCGTGCGCGTCGGCGCTCTCGGCGACGTTCGCGCAGTCCATCCCCGCGATCGGCCCCGACGCCGACCACTTCATCCCGAGCGGCGCGTCGCTGCAGAACACGTTGTCGCTCCAGGTGTCAGGGTCGCCCGGCTCGTTCACGCTCACGCACTCCTTGCCGTCGAGCCCCGCCGCGCCGTCCGCGCTGAAGGTGAACCCGCCGCTCGAGAACCGATGGACGGCGCTCGCGCACAGGTAGTTGTCACCCCACGATCCGCCCTGGTCGGCGGGCTCGCTCCAGTTGACACAGTCCTTTCCGGCCACCGGCCCCGCGGACGACCAGGAGAAGGCGTACGGCGCCTGCTCGGGCAGGCAGAGGAAGTTGTCCTTCCACGCGTCGGCGTGCGGTTCGGCGCCCTCGGCGACGTTCGTGCAAGTCATCCCGGCGACGGGCCCCGCGGCCGACCACTTCATCCCGAGGTCTTGCTTGGAGCAGAAGTTGTTGTCGCTCCAGGAGTCCGGATCGCTCGGCTCGTTGACCGTCACGCAGCTCATCCCGGCCTCGGCGCCGTCGCACGAGAACGCGAACGCGCCCGCCTTCGTGTCGCAGGGGACGGGCGGCTTCGCGAGCGCCTTCAGCCGGTAGAACCCGTACGGCTTCAGGTTGTACGTGTGGATGGCGGAGGCCTTCTTCTCGTTGCCGTTGAAGTTGGAGTCCATCATCCACAGGGAGCCGTAGGCGTTCGGATCGCCGCTCGCGAGGTGGTCGACCGAGGCGACGTGGCCGTAGGGGTTGCCGCTCGTGGGCGGGTAGATCAGCAGATCGTACGTCTGGGGCATCGTGCTGCCCCACTCGTGGCGATCCCAGGTGGCCGGATCGGGGCGCGCGGCGCTGCTCACCCAGTACATGCAGGCGCCGAGGTACGCGCAGCTGCCGACGTCGCCCGACTGCACACCGGTCGGCTTCAACGCCACCTGGAAGCGGTTCTTGTAGAAGGTCTGCGCGCCGATGACGCACTGGCCGTCGCCGTAGCCGCTCCAGTCGCCCTGGGCCGTCACGGCCTCGGCGCGCGAGCCGAGGCGCTCTTCTTCGTCGCCGGGGGCGAGGTCTCCCGTGGAGCACGCCGCCCCCGCGAACACGACGAACAGCCACGCGGTGAGGGCGCGAGAGGGTGACATCCTCCGATGGTAGGCCCCGCGCAGCGCCCCGGTCAACGCGGGGGGCCGCGCGTCAGCGCTCGCGCGACTCGTACACGTTGCCGGCCGGCATCTCGATGGCGGTCAGGAACCCCCCGTTGCCGCAGCCCGTGTCGATGCCGATCACGTTCTCGCCCGCCCAGAGATCGCTCGGATCCTCGGGCGTGTACGACGAGAACTCCTGGGGGAGGAACTCGGTGACCGTGTGGCCGAAGATCACCGTCTTCCCGCGGTACTTGAGGAAGAACTCCTCGGTGCGAAGCCAGAGGATGGGCGTCTTGTCGTCGAGCGTCGACGGGTGCTCGAAGCCGTCGCCGGACGCCGCCTTCGTCAGCCCCGCGTGCACGTAGATGGCGTGGTCGTCCTCGTAGAAATAGGGGAGGCCGCGCATCCACGCGACGACGTCGGGCGGGAAGAACCGGCCCTTCAGCATCTCCTGCATCTCGTCGGGCGTGGGGGTCTCGTCGCTCGCGGGCTGCGGCTTGCCCACGAACGAGCGGTACGTCTGGAAGCACCCGTTGCCGGGCGGCAGCACGAACCCAGGCCACCCGTGGTCCACCACCTTCAGCCACGCGTCCTCGTGGTTGCCGCGCAGGGCGACGACGCGCGCCTTCGTCTGCGTCGGCAGCGCCCGGCGGACGTAGTCGATGAGCTCGGCCGACCTTGGGCCGCGGTCGAGGAAGTCACCGAGGAACACGATCGTGTCGTCGGCGTCGAGCAGCGGGAAGGTCGACAGCAGCTTGAACAGGTGGTCGAGCTCGCCGTGGATGTCACCGATCGCGAAGGTGCGCCCGCTCATGCGGCCGACGAAGAGACCAGAGATCCGCCGCGAGCGGTAGGCCCACGTGCGGGCGAGCGGCCCAGCATGAACCTCGGGAGCCCACGCTCAGGGACAGCGCGGCGGCGCCCACGACCCCGTGACCGACGCGGCGAGCAGATCGATCCGCGACACCGTGCCGGCGAACGGCGCGCCGCCGACGATCCACGCGACGCCCGGCCGCGCGCTCACGAGGGCGCCCTGCGTCGCCGCGGGCACGGGCAGATCGCCGTCGGGCTGGAGCGTGTCCGACGACAGGAAGTGGAGCACGCCCGCGACGTCGAGCAGCGCGAAGCGATCACCCGCCACCTGGACGAAGGGCGTCGTCGTGCGCGCGAAGAGCTCGGGCCGGTGGACCGTCCTCCCGCGGTCCTCGAGCGTGAGCTTGCACAGGCCGGCGGCGACGCAGGTGCGTGAGGCGCGCCACCGGCCGAGATTGGGCAGCACCTCCGGCGCTGGATCGTCGCGCCTCCACGGCGCGGGGCCGGGCTCCTCGGGCTCGAAGGCGCCGTCACGCGCGCTCGCGCACCAGCGCTCGCCCGACGGCGCGCCGAGGCAGAACCTCACCGCGCCGTCGTCCGTGGCGACGGCGACGTCGAGGGCGCCGAAGGCCGCGAGCGCGGGCGGGAGGCACGCGGCAGCGGGTGGCCGCGGCGGAGGGGGAGCGGGTCGAGGCGACGGCCTGGTCGGCGCGGCGGCCGGTGGGACGTCGACGCTCGCCACGACGTCGCGCGCGCCGCCCGCGCCGCCGCACGCGGCCGCGGCCAAGATGAAGAACTGTTGCACCGGGAGCGCGCGCACGATCGGCGACGTAGGGTAGGGCAAGACGAGGCGGCAGTTGAGCCGCCCCGGACCCCAAAAGGAGACACCGAATCATGTTCCGCAAGCTCGCCGTCGCCCTCGCCCTCGCCCTCTCGACCGCCTCGCTGTCGACCGTCGCGCTCGCCGATCACGGCCAGCCGCACGCCGGCGCGCGCGCGGAGAAGGACGGCAAGCGCGAGAAGAAGTTCCCCGTCGAGGCCGCCAAGTTCAAGAAGCACGTCGACACCCGCATCGAGAAGGTCAAGGCCCGCGTCGAGAAGCACATCACCGACAAGAAGGTCTCCGAGGAGAAGGCGAAGGAGATCCGCGAGCGGCTCGCGAAGGGCATCGCGAAGGTCAACGCCGAGGTCGACAAGGCGACCGCCGACGGCTCGGTGACGAAGGACGAGGCGAAGCAGGTGCACCTCGCGATGCGAGAGATGCACCCGCACAAGCGCCACGCGAAGAAGCCCGCGTGACGCACGACGCCTGACGCCGCGCGCTCGAGCGGCTGCCCGCGGGGCGAGGTCGATGAGACCCCGCCCCGCGTGTCGCGTCCCACCTCACGGCGGCGCGACGCGCGCGCCGCGGCCGAGCGCGCGCTCGACGAGCGCGATGGGCCTGCCGACGCTCTCCCGCACGAGCGCCCAGCCGGCGCCGAGGTACGGCCGGCGATCGGCGGCCGCGCCGACCGCGTCGATGCCGAACGACCGCGCGAGGAACACCGCGCGCGCCCCGTACACGCGCTGCGTGCAGACGATCGCGCTCGTCACGCCGAACACCGCGCGCGCCCGGTGCATGCTGTCGAGCGTGCGGAACCCCGCGTCGTCGCGCGCGATCTTCTCGCCGGGCACGCCGCGCGCCACGAGCCACCGCGTCATCGCGCCGGGCTCGTCGTAGCTCGGCGAGCCGTGATCACCCGTCACGAGCACCCGCGCGACGCGCCCCGACGCGAGCAGCGCCTCGGCGCAGCGCAGGCGATCCTCGAGCACCGCCGACGGCTCGTCGCCGCGCAGCCCCGCGCCGGGCACGATCACCACCTCGCGCGCGGGCGCGACGTCGAGCTCGAACCGCAGGCCCCGCACCGCCGCGAGCACCCACGCGTTCGCGCCCATCCACGCGGCGACGAGCGCCAGCCCCGCCGCCACGAGCGGCCTCACCTTCTGCATGCGGTGGGCGGACGGCGCGGCCACGTCGAGGTCAGCCTCGTATACCCTGCGCCGCGTGATCAAGCGCCCGCTGACCGTCGTGATGCTGCTCACGGGGCTGAACCTGCTGAACTACCTCGACCGCTGGCTCATCGCCGCGGTGAGCCCGAACATCCAGCGCGAGCTCGGCCTCTCGGACGCGCAGACCGGCGGCGTCGGGTCTGCGTTTCTGTGGGGATATCTGCTGTTCTCGCCGCTGGTCGCGCTGCTCGGCGAGCGCGTGCGCCGCACGTGGCTCATCGGCGCCGGCGTCGCGCTCTGGTGCCTCGCCACCGCGGGCTCCGGGCTCGCGGCGACGTTCGCGACGCTGATCGCGATGCGCGTCGCGGTCGGGATCGGCGAGGCGAGCTACGCGTCGCTGTCGCCGACCCTCATCGACGAGATCTCCCCCGCCGCGAAGAAGGCGCGCACGCTCGCGATCTTCTACGCGGCCATCCCCGTCGGCAGCGCGCTCGGGTTCGTGGTCGGCGGCGCGCTCGACGCGGCGATCGGCTGGCGCGCCGCCTTCTATGTCGCGGGCGGGCCGGGCGTGCTGCTCGCGCTGTCGTGCTTCTTCATCGTCGACGCGCCGCCGAAGCCGCGCGAGCGCCGGGCGGGCCTCGTGGAGGCGCTGCGTGGCACGCTCCGCTCGCCGAGGTACGTGTGGCTGGTCGCGGGGTTCATCGCGCAGACCTTCGCGCTCGGCGGGTTCGGGTTCTGGGCGCCGCACTTCCTCGAGCGGACGTTCCACATGGAGCTGTCGAAGGCGAACACCACGCTGGGCGGCATCCTCGTCGTCACCGGCCTCGCGGGCGCGATCCTCGGCGGCGTCGTCGCCGACCGCTCGCGCGACCACGATCGCGTGCGCGCGCAGGTGCGGGTCTGCGCGGTGACGGCGGCGCTCGCGGTGCCGTTCGCGGCGTGGGCGGTGCTCGCGGGCTCGCCCGTCGCGTTCTTCGTCGCGCTCGGGCTCGCGGAGCTGTTCATCTTCTCGTCGACGGCGCCGTTCAACGCGGCGCTGATGGCGTCGGTGCCGTTCGGGCTGCGCGCGATGGCGATGGCGTTCTCGATCTTCGCCGGGCACCTGCTCGGCGACATCATCAGCGAGCCGCTCGTCGGCGAGCTGTCCGACCGCCTCGGCAGCCTGCGCCCCGCGATGTACGTGCTCGCCGCCGCCGTCGTCGTCAACGCGCTCGCGTGGGGCGCGGCGCTCCGTGCGCGGCAGGTGGTCGACGAGCCCGCGTCGTAGACCGCGCGAGGCGCGACGCATCGGCGGCGCCGCTCGCGCCCCGTCGTCACCGCCCCGACGCCGCGAGCGCGAGGCGCGTCGCCGTGTCGGCGCTCACGAGCTCGACGTGCGAAGGCAAGAGCTTCGCCATCGCGGCGAACGAGTTCTCGAGCGTCAGGCCGCCGTCGCTCGTCATGTACACCCAGGTGACGCTGCCCCGCGGGAGCGCGGCGAGCTCGTCGGCCATCTTCTGTGGTCCGTGGAAGAAGGGATCACTGTCATCGTTCACGCCGCGCCACTCGCGCGGCTTGAACACCACCACGAGCGCGCCGCCCGCGCCCGCGATCACCTCGAACAGCTGCTCCTTCGGCCACCAGGGGAAGGCGATGCCCTTGTACGGCACGTTCGTCGGGAAGACGCCGCGCACCTGCCGTCCGTACTTGGGCAAGAAGATCTCCTCGGCGTCGCGCCAGCTGTCGAACCACTCCCAGTGCACGACGCCGGCGACGCCGAGCACGCGCGCGTCGGCCTCCGTCGCCGCGGCGAAGCGGTCTTGATCGGCCGGCGCGAGCGACGACGGGTAGGCGTACAGGTGACCGCTCGGCGGCAGCGCGAAGTAGTCGCGCTTCGTCTCGTGGCTCCGGTCGTAGTACCAGCGGAGCACGTCCGGCGCGAGGCGCGCGAGGTGCGGCGAGATCGTCCACGTGAGCGGCGGACAGGCCGGATCGGCCGCGCAGTCGGCGAGGCGCTGACGAAACCAGTCGCGGCGCGCGCTCAGCATGTACGCGAGGTTGTCGCCGTCGCCGACGAAGAAGGCCGCGTAGTTTTTGTTTGGATCGTACTGTGTCGTCTCCGGGGGGTTCTGCTGCACCACGCCGGGGCCTGTGATGGGGGCGCCGACCGTGGAGTAGTACGAGAGGTTGCCGGCCTCGCTGGCGATCGCGCCCATGTTGCGGGAGTCGAGGCAGCGGGTCTGCGCCTCGTACAGGTAGCCGCCGAGGACGTTCCACGTGCTGTTGTAGCCGTACACGGCGACCGGCGACGGCCAGCGACCGGCGTTGACGATGTCGCTCAAGAGCGCGCGCTCCGGATCGTCCTTCACGCAGCCGTTGACGAGGTACAGCGCGAACAGCCGCTCCGAGAACACGAGGTCGACCAGCGCCGGCCCCATGTCGGAGGTGAGCGCCGGGCGCGCGGGATCGGCCGGCGCGCGGTCGTAGCCGGGGCTGAGCATCGCGAGGCCGGTCGTGCGTGGGCCGTAGGTGTCGAACACGTAACGGGTGGCGGCGAGCGGCGTCGGCTTGTCGGCGAACACGTCGACCGCGTCCACCACCGGCGCTGTGCAGCCCGGCGACGCGGCCTCGTCGAGCGGCACGGCGCCCTCCGCCGCGGCGAGCGTGAGGACGCTGGGCAAGAGCGCCTGTTGCTGTTGGTAGTTGTACCTGACGCAGCGCCCCACCCGGGCGACGCAGCGAGAGAGGAAGTCCGCCTCGTCGAGCGTCTCGTGCGCCACGAGGCCGAGCTCCGCGACCCACCCGGCGTCGTGCGCCTCCCGCTCGACGAAGACGGAGCCGCCGGCCACGCGGTTCAGCAGCCCCGCGCACGCGTGCACGGCGAGCACCGTCGAGGCCGACACCCCGGGGGTGGCCCGGACGATCGTCAGCGGGTTTCGCGCGGGCGCCTGGGCGGGCGCCGACGCGCCCTCGCCGTCGCCGCAGCCGGCGGGACCGACGAGCGAGAGCGCGACGAGCGCCGTGATCGAGCCACAGACCGAGGTGCGAGCCATGCCTCCCGGATATCACGGCGCGCCTCGTTGGCTCGCTTGGTCGGCGCCGCGAGAGACCGTATCGTCGCCTACCGTGAAGAGCCTCGAGCAGGCGGTGCAGCTGTTTCAAGCGGGGAAGCTCGCCGAGGCCGAGGCCGCGTGCCGCGCCTTCCGCAAGAAGGCGCCGAAGCACCCCGGCGCGCTGCACCTCGAGGGGCTGTGCGCGGCGGGCAGGGGCGCGGTGGGCGAGGCGATCGAGCTGCTCGAGCGGGCGGCGAGGCACGCGCCCGCGTACGAGGAGGCCCAGCACGATCTCGGGCACCTCTACGCGCGCGCGGGGCGGGCCGAGGACGCGGAGCGCGTCTGGCGCCGATCGATCGCGCGGTTCCCCATGTCGCCCGCCGCGTACGACGCGCTCGGCGTGCTGCTGACGCGCGCGCGCCGCTTCGACGAGGCCATCCTGTTGCTCGTCACCGCGCTCGGCCTCGACGCGGGGGATCCGCTGGCGAGGAAGCACCTCGGGGACACCCACTGGGACGCCGGGCGAGAGGCGGAGGCGATGCCCCACCACGAGGCGGCGTTCGATCTGTGGCGAGGGCCGCCCGATCCCGTGTTCTTCGAGCACCTCTGGCAGCAGGCGACGAGGGCGGGCAAGCACGACCGGGCGCGCGCGGTGCTCGAGCGGTGGCGAGAGGGGTGCCCCGACGATCCGGTCGCGGCGCACCTGCTCGCCGCGTCGTCGGGGGGCGCCGCGCCCGCCCGCGCGAGCGACGGGTACGTCGAGCACACCTTCGACGCCTTCGCCGCGACGTTCGACGAGCAGCTCGCGTCCATCGGGTACCGCACCCACACGCTCGTCGCCGAGGCGCTCGTGCGCGCGCGGCCCGAGGAGGGCGAGGTCGGGCTCGACGCGGGCTGCGGCACGGGGCTCTGCGGCCCGCTGCTGCGCCCGCGCGCGCGGCGGCTCGTCGGGGTCGATCTGTCGAGCGCGATGCTCGCGCGCGCGGCGGGCACCGGGTGCTACGACGAGCTGGTCCACGCGGAGCTGTCGAGGTTCCTCGCCGAGCGCGGCGGCTTCGACTGGATCGTGAGCGCGGACACGCTCTGCTACTTCGGCGAGCTCGCTGGGGTCCTCGGCGGCGTGGCGCGCGCGCTGCTCTCCGGCGGGCACGTCGTCTTCAGCGTGGAGCGCCTCGCGGACGGCGACGCCTTCGCGCTGCAGGCGCACGGCCGCTACAGCCACACCCCGGCGTTCGTCGAGCGCTCGCTCGGGGACGCGGGGCTCACCCTCGTCGCGCAGGCGACCGAGACGCTGCGCCACGAGAACGGCCGGCCGGTCGAGGGGCTGATCGTCACCGCCGCGCGGTGATCACTCGAGGCGATCGTCCCACGCCGGCGAGCCGTCGAGCGCCGCGGCCAGCCACGTCGCGAACGTCACGCCGCGCACGACGCTCGTGTCCATCGCGCCGATCTTGATGTTGCCGAGCTTCGTCGCCGCGCCCGGCGGCAGCTTGACGGCCTTCAGATCGTCGCCGATGAGGCCGTCGACGCCGCCGAGCAGCGTCGTGTGCACGGCGCCCGCGACGAAGAAGCGCTTCAGGCGGTCGGGGTACGCCGCGGTCAGGCGCCCCGTCTCGTCGACGAGCGCCGCGTGGTAGTCGGCCGCGGGCACCTGGAGGAACACGTCGGAGATCACGTAGTCCTCGTACGAGGAGAACATCGCGACGCGCAGCTTCGGATCGTGCTCGAGGCCGTAGCGCAGGAGCCCCGTGACGTGCCCGCGCGCGACGCAGTCGGGGCAGCTCTTCGGGAGCAAGGGATCGATGCCGAGCTCCGACAGCACCCCCGAGAGGAACCCCTCGTCGCCCGGCCGGCCGAGCCCTGGGCCCGCGTCGTTCACGACGAGCAGCTCCTGATCGGGGTACGCGGCGCGCACGAGGATGGCCGCGAGGATGGTGCCGTAGCCGCCGCCGCTCGAGCCCGCGAGCACGATGCGCCGCGGGTGGGGGAACCTCCGGCGCGCGACGTCGAGGCCCGCCGAGAGGTTCGCGAGGCCGCGCTGATCGCGGTCGATCGTCCCGTCGCCGTCGTCGTCGTGCGCGGCGTCCCCGGCGAACATCGAGCCGTCGCAGTACGGAAAGTAGACGAGATCGTGCGCGGCGAGCGGGTTGGTAGGCTTACCAGGATCGAGCACGTCGAGCTTCGCGGGGAGCGTCTCGGTCGCCTGCGTGATCGCGAGGCAGAACGTCGACCAGCACGCGCCGCCGCCCTGGAGGAAGAGGAAGAGATCGTCGCTCGCGCCCTCGCGCACCATCACGCCGTAGGGCTCGCCGGTCATGCAGACGGGCCCGGACGCCGGATCGAACGTGTAGCGCGCCACGCCGCCGTCGTCGGCGGTCGCGCTGATCCTGGCCTTGCCGACGTACTTGCCGGCGCCCTGATCGAGGATCTCCTGGAACACCGACGGCTTCGGCGCGGGCGCGGCGGGCTCGTCGGAGCCTCCGCAGGCGGCGGCGACGAGGGCGACCATGGCGGCGAGCGAGAGGCGCGCGAGGCGGGGCATGCGCGGCTCCTACCTTGGAGACGACCGCGCGGGCAGGACGCGCGAGTAGAGGATCTCTCCGTCGTGCCGGATGAGATCGATCCGGGCGCCGGACGCGCCAGCGTCGACGGCGACGAAGCCGAGCTCGCTCGCGGCGAAGTGCGCGCGCGTCTCGCCCGCGACCGCCGTCGCCTCGCTGCCCGCGCCCGAGACGACGAGCGCGGTCCCGCGGCAGGGACCGGCCAGCCACTGCAGCGAGTGATCGTGCCCGGAGAGGTACAGATCCGCGCGCCCGCAGACGGCGTCGTCGAGCAGCGATCTCACCCCGTGCCCCGACGCCACCGGGAAGAACGACGGCAGCCCGTCGTACGCGCCCGCGTCGCCGTGCCGCCCGCGCGAGCGTCGCGGGTGGTGACCGACGGCGACGCGGAACCCGGCGGCCTCGTCGAGCGCGCGCGCGACGGCTCGCCGCGCGACAGGGCGACCGAACATCGCGCCGGCGGTGTCGACGCCGACCACCGTCACCGGCCCCGCGTCGAGGGAGAAGGAGCGGCGCACGCGGGGGGCGCCCTCGGGGAGGCGCGTCAGGTGAGACGCCCGCTCCGGGTAGAAGCCGCCGCCCTCGTCGTGGTTGCCGATCACGCCGAACACCGGCACCCCGAGCGTCGCGAACGGCCTGACGACCAGCCGCTCGATCGCCGGATCGTCGTCGCCGAGGGCGCCCCGCGGGTAGATGAGATCGCCGAGCAGCACCGCGAAGTCACAGCCCGCGAGCGCACAGTGCGCGCGCATCCGCTCGGCGGTCTTCGAGAGGCCCACCTCGCTCTTGCCCGTGTCGCCGATTGCAACAAACCTCACACGTTCGGCGCGCGGCGCCACGCTGAAGCGCGCGAGCGGCGGCTCCTCGGCGCGGCACGAGAGCGCGCCCGCGCCGAGCGCCGCCGCGAGCGCGCACGTGCCCACGCTGCGGGCGCGCGGCACCGCTACCGCTCGCCCTCGACGGTGGTCACGTTCGCGATCACGCGCGCGGAGTAGAGCCGCTCGCGCGGGAGCTTCGTGGCGATCACGCGCGAGCGGGCGGCCTCGGCCTCGATCACGCGCGAGAGCGCCTCGTGGCCCCACGCGCCGTCGATGCGCCTGCCGTCGATGAAGGACACCGGCGTGCCCCGCACGCCGAGCCGGCGCGCGAGCGAGGCGTCGCGCTCGATGCGCGCCTTCGCCCGGCGCGCGCCGATCGCGCGGGTCACGGCGCCGGCCGGCAGCCCCGCCTTGATGCCGAGCTCCTCGAGCCGGCCTGCGTCTGCCGGGCGCCCCGCGATCGCCTCGACGAACCTCCAGAAGGCGGCGTCGCCGCGCTCGTCGCGCACGAGCAGCGCCGCCTCGAGCGCGGCCGTCGCGTCGGCGGAGGTCGGCGACGGGTGGCTCTTCCACACGATCCGCAGCTCGCGCCCGAAGCGCGCCTCGAGCGCGGGCACCTCCGCGAGCAGCCGCGCCGTGAACGGGCACGTGAGATCGCCGAAGAGCACCAGCGTGACCAGCGCGTCGCGGTCGCCGCGCACGATCGCGTCGGCCTCGATCGGGACGAGCGCGTCGGCGTCCTCGCGGTAGGGCGGCGTGCTCGCGACGAGCGTCGAGAGGCCCGGCGCCTGCGAGGGTGACGGCGCGGACGCGCTCGCCGCCGCGGTCATGGAAGGCGCCGTGACGGGCGGGGACGCGGCCGACGCGGAGGTGGCGGGCGTCGACGCGCCGGGAGGTGAGGCGAGCACCCAGGCGAGCGCGCCGCCGAGCGCGAGCGCGAACGCGCCGAGCACGCCGGCGACCGTCCACGCGAGCCCGGAGCCTTCGCCTCTCCTCTGCGGCAGGGGGGCGGCAGGGGGCCTCGGAGCGGGCCCGCCGCCTGTCGCCGTCGGCGTCGGCCCGGCCGGCGCGTCGACGCGCGGACGCTCGTCCGCAGGCGGGGGTGCATCACCCGACGGGCGACTCGGCGCGCCGCGCGAGACGGTCGAGAGCCCGTGCATCAGCACCTCGATCGTCGGCCGCGGAGACGGCGATCGCGCGAGCGCGAGGCGGAGCAGATCCTCGTGGCGCTCGCCGAGCCCCGCGCCGTCGATCGATCCCGACGCAGGCCCCGGCGCCTCGGCGCCCCGGAGCAGCGCGAGCGAGATCGACGCGAGACCGTACACGTCGGACCACGGGCCCGGCGTCGCGCCGTCCGCCAGCTCCGGCGGACACGCGCCCGGCGGGTACAGGGCGGCGACGCCGCGGGCGCCGTCGGCCGCCTCGGCGACCTGCGCGAGGCCGAACAGATCGAGCGCGAGCGCGCCGTCCCGCACGACGACCGTGTCGAGCGAGACGGCGCCATGCACCATCCCCTGCTCGTGCAGCGCGGCGAGCGCGCGGGCGACGGGCGCGAGCGCCTGGGCGACCTCGATCGGCGTCCACGCGCGCCCGAGCCACGTCGAGCAGGGAGGGAGCGCGTCGCCGCGGCGCACGACCGCGATGCACGGCCGGCCGTCGATCGCCTCGACGCGCGCCGACAGGAGCGGCAGCAGGCTGCGCTCGCCTACCGCGTGGCGCCCAGCGCGCTCGACGGCCGCCGCGAGCGCCGACGACGACGTGTGCACCTCGACGCGCGGCGCGAGCGCGACCGTGTACGGGCGCTGATCGAGCGTCGATCGGCACGACAGCACGATCAGCTCGTCGCGCTCGCGCGCCACACCGAGCACCTCGTGCTCGCCGAGGATCACCTGCCCGAGCAGCGCGTCGACGCCGCTCATCGCGCGCCCGACCGGGATCGTTCGATCATCGCGGGACAGTCTGGCGTCAAACGGGCCGCGGTTGCCAGGTTGTCGTTCGCCGCGCGCCGCGCCCGCGCGGGCGGGAGGGGTTTGCGCGCTGGCACGGGCCGTGCTCAAAGGCGCGCCGGATGTCTCGTCCACAGCGGTGGGCTCTCTCCGTCGTCGCCCTGTCAGCGCTGCTCGCGTGCGGCGGCGACGCGCTCGCGCAGACGGTCACGCTCGCGACCGCGCAGGCGAACCCTTCAAGGAAGAACGGCTTCCGCTCGCAGGACCGCTACCCGCTCTGGATCAGCAAGGCCGACTGCCTCGCCGACGACGCGTACACGTTCGTCGTCCGCGTGGAGAGCCTCGGCTCGACGCCGCTGTTCGTGTTCGCGTCGGCCGCCGGCCAGGACTGCAGCGATCCGACGACCCGCTCCGGCGCGAACGCCCGCTGCTGGAAGCTCGCCGAGATCACGCCCGTGACCGGCGCGACCTCGTACTCGATCACGGTGCCGGTGCGCGACATCGTCGGCGGCTACGACACGCCGTCGACGTTCAACCCGGGCTCGACCGTGGACGTGTGCGAGCGCAGCGGCAGCGACGCGCCGCTCGGCGTGCTGCTGCACTTCTTGCCGGTGCAGGCCGCGGGCGGCGTGGTCGCGGGGACGGGGTTCCAGTACAACGACATCAAGTTCGACCTCGTGCCGCCGTCCGCGCCGAGCAGCGTGACCGCCGGCATCGGCGACGACGTGCTCGAGCTGTCGTGGTCCGCGTCGTCGAGCACCGACGTCTCCGGCTACCAGTTCTACTGCGATCCCGCGCCCGGCGAGGCCGCCCCGTCGTCGACGACGACCGTCGGCGCGGCCGGCGCCGCCGGGGCCGCCACGTCGACGGCCGCCTCCAACTGCGCGGGCACGGCGGGCGCGACCGGCGCGGCGGGGAAGGCAGGCACCGCGGGCGCGAGCGGCGCCGCCGGGGCGGGTGGCAGCGGCGGCGCGAGCTTCCTCGCGGCGGGCGCCGGCGGCTTCTCGGGCGACGCAGGCGCCGCCGGAGACGCGGGCGCGGCCGGCACGAGCGCAGCGGGCGCCGCTGGCAGCGTGTCAGGTTCGAGTGGCTCGAGCGCCGCGGGCGCCGCGGGCAGCGTGTCAGGTTCGGGAGGTTCATCCGGGGCCGCGGCGGGCACGTCGGGGGCGAGCGGCGCGGCGGGCTGCGCGGTCACCGGCGCGACCTGCGGGCGCTCGACGCTCATCGTCGGCGGGACGTTCGGTCCGGCGGGCCACGAGTGCGGCCGCGCGACCGGCAACACCGCGACCGAGGGGCGCACCTCGTCGCTGCAGAACGGCGTGGAGTACGCGGTGGCCGTCGCCGCGATCGACAACGTCGGCAACGTCGGGCGCATCTCGGCGCCGAAATGCCTCGCGCCGGCGCGCATCCAGGATGTCTACGGCGTCTACGTGCGCTCGGGCGGGCAGGCCGGCGGGGGCTGGTGCCAGGCGTCCGCGCCGGGGCAGGGGTCCGCAGCGCTGTCGCTCGGCGCGCTCGTCGCGATGGCCGCGCTCCGCGCAGCGCGGAGGCGCCGATGAGCGCGCGCGTGATCGCCGCGGCCGCCGCGCTCGCCGCGCTCGGCGTGACGCTCGACGCGCGCGCCGACGGCATGACCCCCGACTGGCGCCGCGCCGATCGCAGGCTGCGAGAGAGCCCGCAGTCGTTCGCCTTCGAGGCGCGCATCGGCCCGTACCGCCCGCAGATCGACGAGGAATTCTCCGGCGGCGCCCGCCCCTACGAGCAGACGTTCGGCGACGGGCGCGGCCTGTACTTCGGCTTCGAGCTCGACTGGCAGGCGCTGCGCATCCCGCACCTGGGCACGCTCGGGCCGGGCGTGTCGTGGGGCTACTCGCGCCGCAGCGCCGTCGCGAAGGTCGCCGAGGGGCCGCTCGCGGGCCAGGACTCCGCGCAGTCGACGTACCTCACCATCATGCCGATGTACGCGTCGGCGGTGCTGCGCGTCGACATGCTCTCGCGCGATCTGGGCGTCCCGCTCGTGCCGTACGGCAAGCTCGGGCTCGGGCTCGGCCTGTGGCGCGCGTCGACCGACAACGGCCTCTCGACCGCCCCCGACGGCACGGTGGGCAAGGGGCGCACGTGGGGCACGCACATGGCGCTCGGCGGGATGTTCCTGCTCGACTTCCTCGATCCCAGCGCCGCGCTCGGGTTCGACGAGGAGCTCGGCGTCAACAATTCTTACCTCTTCGCCGAGTGGCAGTGGCTGAACCTCGACGGCCAGGTGGTCGAGAAGGGCCCGCAGATGCACGTGGGCGCGACCGGCTGGATCGCCGGCCTCGCCCTCGAGTTCTAGCGTTCAGCGGCCGACGTGGTGGTGCGTCTCCGGGATGGCGAAGCCCGCGGCGCCCAGCTCCTGCCGGATGGCCTCGTTCGTGTCGAAGTACACCTGCCAGTAATTGTCGTTGTGCGTGTACGGGCGCACCGCGAGCACCGGCCCGGCGAGCGTGAAGTCGAGCAACACGACGTCCGGCGCCGGCTCCGCCAGCACGTTCGGGATGGTCGCGAGCTTCGCCTTCAGGAGCGAGATCGCCTGCTTGTGATCGGCGCCGTGCGCGAGCTGCGCCGTCCGCTCGACGCGGCGGTACGGGTTCGCGGTGAAGTTGTGGATGGTCTCGGCGAAGACCTTCGAGTTGCCGACGCCGGTGCGCACGTTGTCGGGCGTGTCGATCGTGGTGACGAAGAGGCCGACCTCGCGCACGGTGCCGGTGACGCCGCCCGCCGTGACGAAGTCGCCCTTCTTGAACGGCTTCAGCACGATGAGGAACGCGCCCGCCGCGAAGTTCGCGAGCAGCCCGGACCACGCGGTGCCGATCGCGAGGCCGGCGCCGGCCAGCAGGCCCGCGAACGTCGTCGTCTCGACCCCGAGGAACCCGAGCAGCGCCGCGACCAGCGCGATGTTCAGCAGCACGCCGACCGTGTTGTCGGCGTAGGTGATCAGCGTGCCGTCGACCTGGCGGGCGCGGAGCGACGAGTCCATCGCCCGCTTGACCCAGCCGATGATGAATCGGCCGACGATCCACAGCAGAATGACCGCGGCGAGCTTCGTGCCGAGGTTGATGCCCTTCTGGTACAAGAGCGGGAGGAGCTGATCGAGGTTGAGGTGCATGGCCCGCCACCCTCGCACTGGCGGGCGCAGAGATCCGTCAGGATTCTGGGGATGGCGTCACTTCGCGGGCGGCGCCCCCGGGAACGGGAACCCCGACGGGATCGGGAACCCGGGCGGCATCGCCGAGGGCATCACCGTGGGGAACCCCGCGGGGAACGGGAACGGCGACGCCGCGGTCGGCTGCGGCTGCGCGGTCGGCTGCGGCTGCGGCTGGTAGGGTTGCGGCTGCGGCTGCGGCTGGCCCTGGTACGGCTGAGGCTGCTGCTGGTAGCCGGGCTGCTGCTGGTAGTACCCGGGCTGCTGCTGGTACTGCTGGGGCTGCTGCTGCTGCGGCGAGTCGCGGTAGCACGCGGCGACGGCGACGAGGCAGAACGAGGCGACGGCGATCAGGCTCTTTTTCATGCGAACTCTCGGAGGTTAGCGTCTTTGACGGCGGCGCCGCGAGTTCGATGCCACGCGCGCGGCCGTTTGTCGACGGCGGCTTGATCTGGGCCAGGGCGGGCGCGCGGCGCTCGTGCGAGGGTGGCGCATGCCTCAGCGTGTCCCGGACCTCGGCGTCGGCGTCGGCCTGCGCGTGCCGCACTACCGACGCGTGGTCGACGAGCGCCCGAAGGTCGACTGGTTCGAGTGCATCAGCGAGAACTTCATGGTCGACGGCGGCAAGCCGCTCCACTTCCTCGACGCCGTCCGCGAGACGTACCCCGTCATCCTGCACGGCGTGTCGATGAACCTCGGCGGCGCCGATCCGCTCGATCCCGCGCACCTCGCGAAGCTGAAGGCCCTCGTGCGCCGGGTCGAGCCGGCGTGGGCGAGCGACCACCTCTGCTGGAGCGCCGGCGGCGGCCACCACCTGCACGATCTGCTGCCGCTGCCGATGACCCTCGAGGTCGCGCGGCACGTCGCCCGGCGGGTGCGCCAGGTAGAGGACACGCTCGAGGTGCCGTTCGCGATCGAGAACGTGTCGTCCTACATGACGTTCCACGACGACGAGCTCTCCGAGTGGGAGTTCGTCAGCGAGGTCGTCGAGGCGGCCGACTGCGGCCTCTTGCTCGACGTGAACAACGTGTTCGTCTCCGCGTTCAACCACGGGTTCGACGCGCGCGCGTACCTCGACGGCGTGCCGCACGAGCGGGTGTTCCAGATGCACCTGGCGGGGCACACCGACGCGGGCACGCACCTGCTCGACACGCACGACCACCCGGTGCGCGACGAGGTCTGGGAGCTCTACCGCCACGCGTGCCGCCGCGTGGGCAGGCGCGCGACGTCGATCGAGCGCGACGATCACATCCCCGAGCTCGAGGAGCTGCTCGCCGAGGCTGAGATCGTCCGCCGGCTGCGCGACGAGGAGGCGCCGCGATGAAGCGCCTCGCGGAGCTGCAGCGGGAGCTGTCGGCGGCGCTGCGCTCGCCGAGGCCAATCTGGCAAGACGACGGCACGCGGGCGCTCGCAGACCGCGTCGTGCGTGGGCAGCCGCGCCTGTCGGCAGCGCGGCAGCTCGAGCTGTACCGCGAGCAGTTCTTCTTCCGCCACCTCGACGCCGTCGCCGAGGACTTCCCTGCGCTGGTCGAGGCGCTCGGGTGGGACGCGTTCGAGGAGGTGACGACGGCGTACCTCGCCGCGCACCCGCCGACGTCGTTCAGCCTGCGCGATCTCGCCGCGCGGCTGCCCGATTTTCTGGAGGGGCGCGCCGCGCCCGCAGCGGTCGACCTCGCTCGGCTCGAGTGGGCGCTCGTCGAGGCGTTCGACGCCGCCGACGCGCCGCCGATCGACGCCGCGAAGGTGACCGCCGCGGGCGACGCGCTCGACCGCGCGACGATCACGCTCGACGCGAGCCTCACCTTGCTGGCGCTCGGCGCGCCGGTGCACGAGGTGCGCGAGCGGCTCGCGGGGGGCGAGGCGACCGCGCTGCCCGAGGCGCGCCCGACGTGGCTCGTCGTGTACAGGCGCGAGCTCGACCTCGACTGGCGCGAGGTGCCCCCGCTCGCGCACGCGGCGCTCTCGGCGCTCTCGCGCGGGTTGCCGCTCTCCGACGCGCTCGACGAGGTCGCGGCGCGGTGCGCGCCCGACGAGCTCGGGACGCTCGAGGCGGAGATCGGCGGGTGGTTCCGCCAGTGGGTCGCCGACGGGTGGATCCGCGACGTGACGCTGCCGTGAGGACGCGAGCGTTCAGCCCGCGGACGCGCAGTACAGCTCGAACACCTCGCGGGTCGAGAGTCGCGGCGTGTAGCCGAACACCGTCTTCAGCCGCTGGTTGTCGAGCACCGGCCTGTACTTCAAGAACCTCACCTGCTCGGGGCCCCACGGCGCCACCCCGAGCGCCTTCGCGGCCCGGAGCGCGAGCTCCATCGCGTGGCTGGGCACGCCGACGAAGGGCTTGCGCAGGCGCGCGGCGATCTCCCGGAGCGTCATCACGCCGTCGCCGGCGAGGTTGAAGATGCCCACCTCCTCGCCGAGGGCGCCGCGCGAGAGGCAGGCGACGACGTCCTCGTCCCAGACGAGCGTGAACGGGCTCGCGGCGTCCGAGAGGCCGAGCACGGCGGGGCCCTCGAAGATCGCCGTGATCTGGTTCCTCACGCCCGCGCCCAGCACCGTGCCGGGCCGAAACACGAGCTGCTGGAGCTCGGGGTGCGCCACGCGGTGGTCCGCCAGCAGCTCCTCGACGAGGCGCTTGTGCCGGGCGTAAGGGAACTCGTCGTTGCCGCGCAGGCGATCGTCCTCGCGGAGCAGCGACGGGTTGTCGGCGTGGTAGCCGTACGCAGCGCCGCTGGAGGCGTGGACGAGCTTGCGCGCGCCCGTCGACAGGCACGCGTCGAGCACGTTGCGCGTGCCGTCGACGTCGATCTCGTACTCCTCCTTCGCGCGCGCCCCGCCCTTCGGGCTGACGACCGCGGCGAGGTGCACGACGACCTCGATCCCGTGCTCCTTCATCAGCTGCGTCAGCCCCGCGGCGTCCCGCACGTCGACGCGCGCATGCACGACCCCGGCGACCGGCGACGCGGGCGCTCGCACGTCGGCGGCGACCAGCGCCTCGAGCCTCCCGGTGCGCGCGAGCGCGGTGACGAGCTTGTGACCGATGTAGCCGCCCGCGCCCGTCACGAGCGCGCGCGTCGGCGCGGAGGGCGGCTCGCTCACCCGGCGGGCTCCGCGTGCATGTCCTTGAACGTCTTCAGCGCCGGCGCCCACATGTGCCTCACGGGGTCGACGTCGACGTGGATGACCGCCGGCTTGCCCGAGCGGAGGCTGCGCTGGATCGCGCCCTCGAGACCGAGCGGATCGGCGACCCGCTCCCCGTGGGCGCCCATCGAGCGCGCGAGCACGTCGAACTGTGTCTCCGAGAGATCGGCGTTGATCGTCTCCTCTGGCGGCAGCGACCGCTTCACGATCGTCCTCAGCGGGTCGAGCGCGAAGCTCTGGTTGATCTTCACCATGCCCCACTGCCTGTCACACAGCACGAGGTAGATCACCTGGAGCCCGTTGCGCACCGCGGTCTCGATCTCCTGCTGGTGAAACCCCATCGCGCCGTCGCCGATCACACAGAACACCTGACGGTTGGGGTACGCCACCTTGGCGCCGAGCGCCTGGCTGACGCCGGCGCCGAGCATGCCCATCTTGGGGGTCCCGAGCACGGAGTCGGGGACGCGCACCTCGTGGAAGAAGTTCGCCCAGATCGCGGTGTTGCCGCCGTCCATCACCGCGATGGCGTCGTCCGCGAAGACGCGCCTGCAGACGGCGGGGACGTGCGCCGAGCCCATCGGCAGGGACAGATCCGAGAGGTGCTCGTCGAGCCTCGCGCGGTCGCGTCGCCGGTCGGCGGAGAGCCTCGCGATGAACTCGTCACGCGTCGGCTCGCGGACGGGGGCGGGGCCCAGCTCCTCGAGCAACCCCTGGAGGAAGAGCCTCACGTCGGCCTGCACCAGGAGGTCCGCGGCGCGCGTGCGCCCGAGGCAGTCCGCGTCGAGGTCGACCTGGATCGTCCGCTGCTCGCCCGGGCGCCCCCAGTACGGGGGCTTGCCCCACCAGTCGGTCTCGCCGACGCGGCTGCCGAGGATGAGGACGAGGTCCGCCTCCGTGCGCGCGCGGTTGACCACCTCGACGTGCTGCATCGGCACGGCGACGTCGAGCCGCTCGTCGAGCACGGCGCGCGCGCCCCAGCTGGTCGTGACGGGGACGCGCTGGCTGCGCGCGAGCGCGGCGAGCTCCGCCGTCGCCTGCGCGTGCGTGACGCCGCTGCCGGCGTGGATCACCGGTCGCTTCGCCGCGCGGAGGAGCGCCGCCGCCGCGCGGACGGCCCCCCGATCGGGCGAGAGGCCCGTCGTCACGCGGTACGCGCTCGGCTGACGGTACCAGCCCTCGTGTGGGTCGAGATCGGCGTTCATCACGCTCTCGGGCACGTCGAGGTGCACGACGCCCGGCCGCCCCGTGAAGCACGCGCGCAGCGCCTGGCGCGCCAGCTCGGGCAGGCGCTCGACGCTCGGCACGGCGACGCTCAGCTTGGCCATCGGGCGGATGACGTCGACCTGCCGAAAGTACTGGTACGCGCCGCCGCGGTCGGGATCAGTGATGCCAGTGCGCCGGCAGCTCGTGATGAGCAGCACGCGGTTGCCCTCGGCGTTCTCGACCGCGACGCCGGGCAGGATGTTGGCGACGCCCGGCCCGTTGCTCGCCATGCACACCCCGAGCCGCCCGGTGAGGCGCGCGTAGGCGCCCGCCATGTGCGCGGCGCACGTCTCGTGGCGAGGCGACCACAGGCGCATCCCGTGGCGTGACAGCGACTCATAGAACCCGAAATAGGTGCCGTCGATGATGCCAAATACGTCGGTCACTCCCTCGAGCTCGAGCATGCGGCCGAGGATGGCGCCGCCCTTCACGCGGTCGGGGTGGAGCGCGCGGTGGGCGAGCGTCAGCCCGAGATCTTTGATGACAGTCATGTGGAGCCTCCGGGCGGGCGAGCGCGCCCGACGAGGGCCCGATGCTGTCAGTTTTGTGTCGACGAGCCCACCGCTCCCTGCCGCCGGATGACTTTCGTCAGTCGAGCGCGCGGCCTCCCAGGGCGAGACCGCCCGCCGCGCACGGCGCCCACGGCGCCCCCGCGCCCGGCCGCGCGCGCCTTTGACACCGCCCGGATTCGTTGGAAGAAGGCGGGCCCCGCCGTGCCCCCCCCGATCAAGATCGCGCCTTCCATCCTGTCCGCCGACTTCGGCAAGCTCGCGGACGACGTCCGCGCCGTCGAGCGCGCGGGCGCCGACTGGATCCACGTCGACGTGATGGACGGGCGCTTCGTCCCGAACCTCACGCTCGGCCCCGTCGTCGTGCGCGCGGTGCGCCAGGCGACGACGCTCCCGGTCGACGTGCACCTGATGATCGTCGAGCCGGAGCGCTACGTCGCGGCCTTCGCCGACGCGGGCGCCGACATCATCTCCGTGCACGCGGAGGCGTGCCCGCACCTGCAGCGCGTCGTCGCGCAGATCCGCGAGCTCGGCAAGAAGGCGGGCGTCGTCCTCAACCCTCACACGAGCGAGGAGGCCGTGCGCTACGTCCTCGGCGACGTCGACCTCGTGCTGGTGATGAGCGTCAACCCGGGCTTCGGCGGGCAGGCCTTCCTCCCGCAGGTGCTGCCGAAGGTGCGCGCCCTCCGCGCGATGATCGACGCCTGCGGCCGCGACGTCGCGCTCGAGGTCGACGGCGGCGTGACACCCGAGACGATGCCGGCGCTCGTCGAGGCGGGGGCGCGCGTGTTCGTCGCGGGCTCCGCGGTGTTCGGCAAGCCCGATCTCGCCGCGGCCATCGGCGCGCTGCGGGCCGCGTGCTGACGTCGCGCGCGCTCCTCGCCGCGCTCGCGCTCGGCCTGCCCCTGGGCGCGTGCAGCGCCGGGCCCCCGAGCGCGCCCCCGCCCGCGCTGCCCCCGGCGCCGCAGGCGTCCGCGTCGAGCTCCGTCGAACCTATCGATCCCAACGCGGCCGCGGTGGCCGACATGATGCGCCAGGTGGCCGCCGCGCGGCAGCTCGCGCAGCGCTCGCCGCTCCGCTCGCTGACGCTCGCGCGGAGGCCGCTCATCGCGAAGGTGCGCGCCCACGTCGACGAGGAGGTGCCCCGGGACGCCGTCCGCGGGCAGGGCGAGCTGCTGGTCGGGCTCGGGCTGCTCCCGCCGTCGTACGACTACGAGAAGGGGGTGTTCGATCTCCTCGAGGCGCAGCTCGCGGGGTTCTACGAGCCGGGCGACAAGACGATGTACCTCGCCGCCGATCTCGGCCGGAAGGAGGCCGACGCCACGCTCGCCCACGAGCTGGTGCACGCGCTGCAAGACCAGCACTGGGATCTCGGCCCGAAGCTCCGGTTCCGCCCCGACGCGGGCGACGCGACGTCGGCCGTGCACGCGCTCGCGGAGGGCGACGCGATGAGCGCGATGCTGGACGTGCTGTTGAGGCCCGAGGGGCGCACCGCGATCGACGCGCCCGACGCCACGCTCGCGGCCGAGATGCGCGCCGAGATCCTGCTGACGCCGTCGCTCGCGGAGGTGCCCACCATCCTGAAGGCGTCGCTGGTCGCGCCGTACGTCGACGGGCTGCTGTTCGTGAACCGCCTGCGAAGGAGCGGCGGCTGGCGCGCGGTCGACGACGCGTGGGCGCGCCCGCCCGAGACGTCCGAGCAGCTCCTGCACGCCGACAAGTGGCGCACGCGCGAGGCCGCGCTCGTGATCCCGATGCCCCCGCCCGACGCCCTCGGCCCCGGCTGGAAGACCCTGTACACCGACACGGTCGGCGAGCAGGGCGTGCGGCTCGTCTTCGAGGAGTGGGGCAAGCGCGGCGCCGCGGTGCGCGCGGCCGAGGGCTGGGGCGGTGACCGCGCGTGGGTGATGGCGAGGCGGCGCGGCGACGAGGAGGAGCTCGTCGCGGCGCTCTGGGTGCGCTTCGACGGCGCGCCCGCCGCGTGCCGCGAGGCCGAGGAGGCGTACGAGCTCGCGGCGCGCGCCGCGGGCGGCCGGCCCGAGCGCGAGCAGACGACGTGCAGGGAGCGCGCGGACACCGGCCCGCTCGTCGTCGCGCGGCGCGGCTGCGATCTGCTGCTCGTCGGCGGACCGTACAAGCACGGCGGCGCGAAGGCCGAGGCGCGCGGCTCGTGCGGCGACGCCCGCGCGTGGGCCGAGGGCCTGCTATCGCACGACCGACCGAGGAAGACCCAGCGATGACCCAACGCGAACACGACGTCCTGCTCTGGGGCGCGACCGGCTTCACCGGCCGCCTCGTGGCCGACTACCTCGCCGCCCACCGCGGCCCGCTCGTCGTCGCGCTCGGCGGGCGCAACCGACAGAAGCTGGAGGCCGTGCGGCGCGAGGTCGCGGCGGTCACGCCGTCGTTCGCCGACGCGCCGATCGTGCTCGGTGACGCGACCGATCCCGCGTCGCTCGCCGACGCCTGCGCGAGGTCGCGGGTCGTCCTCACGACCGTCGGCCCCTACTACCAGTACGGCAAGGAGCTCGCGCGCGCGGCGGCGGCGGCGGGCTGCGACTACTGCGATCTCACGGGCGAGGTCACGTTCTGGCGCTGGCTGCTCGACGAGGTCGAGCCCGTCGCCAAGCGCACCGGCGCCCGGCTCGTGCCGTCGGCGGGGTTCGACTCCATCCCCTCCGATCTCGGCGTCGCGATGCTCGCCGCGCACGCGATGGAGCGCCACGGCCGCACGCTCTCCGAGACGCGGCTCGTCGTCACGAAGATGCGCGGCGGCGTCTCCGGCGGCACGCTCGCGTCGGCGATGGGGCTCGCCGAGCTCGCGCGGAAGGACGCGGGCGTGCGCGCGCTCTTGCGCGATCCGTACGCGCTCTCGCCCGACCGCGCGCGCGATCTGTCGAACGACGGGCGCGATCCGATGAACGTGCGCCACGACGCAGATCTCGACGTGTGGACGGCGCCCTTCGTGATGGGCGCGATCAACACGCGCGTCGTGCGGCGCTCGAACGCAGCGCGCGGCCACGCGTACGGCAAGGAGTTCTCGTACGGCGAGTGGATGAGCTTCGGCTCGGGCGCGCGCGGGTTCGCGCTGGCGAACGGCGCCAACGCGGCGCTCCTCGCCTTCCTCGGCGCCGCGGCGCTGCCCCCGACGAGGATGCTGCTCGAGCGCGTCCTGCCGGGCGCGGGCGAGGGGCCGAGCGCGGAGGCCCGGCAGAGCGGGTTCTTCCACGTCTCGATCACCGCGCGGATGGCGGGGGGAGGCCCGCTGCTCGTCGGCCGGGTCGAGGGCAAGCAAGACCCCGGCTACGGCGCGACGGCGAAGATGATCTCCGAGACGGCGATGGGGCTGCTCGATCAGCCGGGCGACGGCGGCGTGCACACGACCGCGGTGGCGCTCGGCGATCGCCTGATCACGCGGCTGCGCCGGGCCGGGATGACCTTCGTGATCGAAGAGCGCCCGTGACGCGCGGCGCGTGGGCGGCGCGCGCGCTCGCCGCGGCGGGCGGCCTCGGGTGCTCGAGCTCGACGCCCGGCCCGCGCGCGCCGTCCGCGGCGACCGACGCGCTCGCGCGGCGTTACCTCGCCGTCGTCGAGGGGTCCTCGCCCGAGACCGCGACTGCGCTCGGCCACCACGAGGCCGACCACCTGCTCGACGACAGGAGCCCGTCCGCGGAGGCGGCGCGCCTCACGCGCGAGCGCGCGCTGCTCGCGGACGTCGTCGCCCGGCAGCCGCGCGCCGAGAGCCTCCTCGACGCGACCGATCTCTCCATCCTGCGCGCCGAGCTCGAGGTCGATCTCGCGCGGACGGCGTGGGAGCGGCCGCTCGCGCGTCGGCCCGATCTGTACGCGTCGCCGATGAACGCCGTCTTCACGATGCTCGCGCGCGACTACGCGCCCCTGCCGCGCCGCGCGGCCGACGCCGTCGCGCGGATGAACGCCGTCCCCGCCGTCGTCGCGCAGGCGAAGGCGAACCTCTCGCCCGCCGAGATCCCGCCCGAGTGGGTCACCGTGTCGATCGAGATGGCGAGGAGCGCGCGCGCGTTCTTCGCGGCGGAGGCGCCCGCGCTCTCTGCCGCGCTCCCGGGGCGAGAGGCCGAGGTGGGCGCGGCGGTCGAGCGCGCGACCTCGGCCTACGACGACTACGCCACCTTCCTCGAGCGCGACGTCGCCCCCCGCGCGCGAGGCTCGTTCGCGATCGGTCGCGCCGCCTTCGATCACCTCGCGCGCACGAGCTACCACCTCGACCAGAGCCCCGAGGAGCTCCGCGCCGTGGGCGCGCGCGTGCTCGAGCAGACGAAGGCCGAGCTCGGGCGGGTGGCCGCGCGGATCGATCCGTCCGCCACAGGGTTCCTCCCTGTCATCGCGGCGGTGAAGAAGCGGCACCCGACCGCGGCCGAGCTGCTGCCGACGTACCGGCGCGAGGTCGCGCGCGTGAGGGCGTTCCTCGCCGAGCGGCGCGTCGTGCCGTTCCCCGAGGGCGACGACTGCGAGGTCATCGAGACGCCTGTGTTCCTGCGCTCGACGCTGACCGCGGCGTACGATCAGGCGCCGCCGTTCGACCCGGTGACGAAGGGCCTGTTCTTCGTCACGCCGGTCGATCCTCGCGCGAACCCCGCCGCGCAGGCGGCCGCGCTGTCCGAGCACGACTACGGGGACGTCGTCGACACGGCCGTGCACGAGGTCTACCCGGGGCATCACTTGCAGCTGTCGTTCGCGCGGCGCCACCCGTCGCTGACGCGCAAGATCACGGGCCCCTCGATCTTCGCGGAGGGGTGGGCGCTGTACAGTGAAGAGCTGCTCGCCGAGCTCGGCTACTACACCGACGAGGAGCGCCTGATGCAGCTGTCATGGACGCTGGTGCGCGCCGCCCGCGTGATCCTCGACGTCGATCTGCACACCCGCGGCATGACGGCCAGGGAGGCCGTCGCGATGCTGATGACGGAGGCAGGGCTCGGCGAGGGGCTCGCGAAGAGCGAGGTCGCCCGCTACGTGATGACGCCGACCCAGCCGCTCTCGTACCTCATCGGGCGCGAGCAGATCCTGGCGATGCGAGAGAAGATGAGGGCGCGCGACGGCGCGGCCTTCTCGCTCCTTCGCTTTCACGACGAGCTGTTGCGGCGCGGCACCGTGGCCCCCGCGCTCCTGGCCCGCGAGCTCGGGCTGTAGTGCAGGCGCGCCCCGCGCTTGCCGACGCCGGGTCGCGTGTGGCAAGGGTGCAGGATGCGCAAGCTCGCCTCCCTCCTCGCGCTCGCGCTCGTCGCCGCGCCAGGGCTCGCCCACGCGACCGGCATGCAAGGCCACGTCTACATGGCGATGTGCGCCGCCGAGCAGCTCCCCGACGGCAAGCTGAAGCAGGCGCTCGCGGCGCACGAGCTGCGGCTCATCAACGGCGGCTTCTTCCCCGACTCCGGCTACACCAACAAGAGCGACTACGATCAGGGCGAGATCCCCCACTGGGAGGGCTACGTCGAGGGCTGGATCCAGGAGCTCCGCGCGCGCTACCCCTCGCCCTGGACGGATCCGGAGGCGCAGAAGCACCTCGCGTTCCTGATGGGCTTCGCGGCGCACGGCATCACCGACTCGACGTTCGACACGCTGCTGTTCGCGCGGTCGGAGCAGGTCGATCCGGGCGGACCGAACGATCTCGACATGTCGATGGACGTGTTCCTCGTCTCGGATCTGAAGCGCCACCTGGTGCCCGAGCTCGATCACGACTCGTCGTTCTCCTCCACCGTGTTCGGGGCCAGGGCGGGGCACCCCGTCTCGCCGGCCGCGATCGACAAGGCGATGAGCGCCGCGCGCTCGGGGATGGGCGCCGTCGTGAAGGTGCTCGCGCCCGGCGTCGCCGACTTCGCGCCGAAGTACCCCTGGGCGCACGGCGCCATCCTCGACTCGCGGGCGCCGGGCGGGTACGCGTTCGGCTCGAAGGTCGTCGTCCGCTACTGGGAGGAGCTCACGAAGCGCGTCGACGGGGACGCCTCGGCGGACGGCGTCGTCATCGGCACGTACCCGTCGCCCGCGTACCCGCTCGTCACCCTCGACCACACGCGCGTCGACAGCCACGTCACCGTGTACCTCGGGCACGGCCTCGACCGCGCGTCGGTCAAGGATGACGCCGTCGTCGTGCTCGGCCCCGGTGGAGCCGTGGTGCCGGTGAAGTTCAACGAATTTCGCGGTGATAAGTGGCTCAACGTCATCGTGCTGGAGCCCGTCGCCGACTGGCAACCCGACACCGACTACACGCTCGTCGTGAAGAGCTCGGTCCGCACGCTGTACGGCGCGTCTCCGTCGGCCGATGTCAAAATTACATTCTCAACACACTGCGCGACCGATCCGGGGGCGAGCGGGTGCCCCGCGGCCACCCCGTCGAAGTCGCCCTGCCCGCTGAACGACGCGCGGTTCCAGCCCGTCCCCGATCCCGAGGAGGCGGGCGGCGCGGCGGGCGCGGCGGGCGCGGCGGGCGGCGCGGGCCCCGGAGGCGCCGCGGGCGTGACGGCGGCGCCGAGCGCGGCCCCGGCGGCGAGCGAGGACGACGGCGGCTGCGCGTTCGTGCCTGGGAGCGGCGGCCTCGGCGCGTGGGCGCTCGGCGTCGTCGCGCTCCTCGCGGCGCGCGGCCGGCGGCGCGCTCGCGGCTGACGACACGGGCGCGTGGGCCGTCGAGCGGCGGTAGAGTCGCGCCGCCATGCTCGATCTCCCCGCGCCTCGCCCGCTCCCGACCAACGAGCCGACCCTCTCCTACGCGCCCGGAACCACGGAGCGCGCGGCGCTGAAGGCGGCGCTCGCGCGGGTGGGCGACGAGCGGCCCGACGTGCCTCACGTGATCGGCGGCGCGCACGTCCGCGACGGCGCGCCCCGCGAGATCCGGTCGCCGCACCGCCACGCGCGCGTGCTCGGGGTGTTCCACGAGGGCGGCGGGGCGCTCGCCGAGCGCGCGATCGACGCCGCGCTCGCGGCCGCGCCCGCGTGGGCCGAGACGCCGTTCGACGAGCGCGCGCGCATCTTCACGCGCGCGGCCGAGCTCGCGGCGGGGCCGCTTCGCCAGACGCTGAACGCCGCGACGATGCTCGGCCAGAGCAAGACCGCCTACCAGGCCGAGATCGACAGCGCGTGCGAGCTCGTCGACTTCCTGCGGTTCAACGTCGCGTTCGCGACGCAGCTCGTGGCGCAGCCGCTCTCGACCGCGCTCGCGCACAACGCCGTCGAGCTGCGGCCGCTCGAGGGGTTCGTGCTGGCCGTCACGCCGTTCAACTTCACCGCGATCGCCGGCAACCTGCCGTCCGCGCCCGCGCTGATGGGCAACGTCGTCGTGTGGAAGCCCGCCGAGACGCAGAGCCTCGCCGCCTACCACCTCGCGCGGCTGTTCGAGGCGGCGGGGGTGCCGCCGGGCGTCATCAACGTCATCTACGGCGACGGCCCGAGCGTGGGCGACGCGTGCGCGCGGCACCCCGCCTTCGCCGGGCTGCACTTCACGGGCTCGACGCGCGTGTTCCAGTCGTTCTTCCGCGTGGTCGGCGAGAACATCTCGCGCTACCGGACGTACCCGCGCCTCGTCGGTGAGACGGGCGGCAAGGACTTCGTGCTCGCGCACCCATCGGCCGACGTCGACGAGGTGGCCGTCGCGCTCGTGCGCGGGGCGTTCGAGTTCCAGGGGCAGAAGTGCAGCGCGGCGTCCCGCGCGTACGTGCCGCGCTCGCTGTGGCCGCGCCTGCGCGCGCGCCTCACGGAGCTCACGGGCGAGCTCGTGGTGGGCGACGTCGAGGACTTCCGCGCGCTGATGGGCGCGGTCATCGACGAGCGCGCGTACGCGCGGCTGACCTCGTGGCAGGCGCGGATGAACACCGAGCCCGGGGTCGAGCGCGTGGCGGGCGGCAGCGCTTCGCGCGAGGTGGGCTGGTTCGTCGAGCCCACGATCTACCGCGTCGACGATCCGGGCCACGCGATCTTCCACGAGGAGCTGTTCGGCCCGGTGCTCGCGGTGTTCGTCTACGACGACGCCCGGCTCGACGAGACGCTCGACCTCATCGACCGCACGAGCCCGTACGCGCTCACCGGCGCCGTGCTCTCGGCCGACCGCGCGTTCGTCGCGACGGCGGCGCGCCGCCTGCGCAACGCCGCCGGCAACTTCTACGTCAACGACAAGCCGACCGGCGCGGTCGTGGGGCAGCAGCCCTTCGGCGGCGCGCGCGCGTCGGGCACGAACGACAAGGCGGGCAGCGCGTTGAATTTGTTGCGCTGGGTGAGCCCGCGCACCGTGAAGGAGACGTGGGTGCCGCCGCGCGAGGTCGCCTACCCGTCGATGGCCGAGCGCTAGCGCATCACGCGCGCGCGGTAGTGCCGCAGCTCGGCGAGGCTGTCGCGGATGTCGTCGAGCGCGGTGTGGGTCTTGCCAGGCTTGTCGAACCGCGCGTCCGGGTACCACGCCTGCACGAGCACCTTCAGGGAGGAGACGTCCACCTGACGGTAGTGCAGGTAGCCCTCGAGCTGCGGCATGTGCCGCGTGAGGAACCTCCTGTCCTGGTAGATGGTGTTGCCCGCGAGGTACGCCGCGCGGAACGCGGCGTGTCGGGTGACCATCGCCAGCACCTCGCGCTCCGCCTGGGCGAGATCGACGCGAGACGCGCGCACCTTCGCCGCGAGGCCGTTGTCGTCGTGCATCTGGCGGACGAACGGCGTCATGCGCGCGAGCGCCTCCTCGGGCTGCCAGATGACGCGCTCGAGCTCCTCCAGCGGCTCGAGCTCGGGGCCCGTCACGATCGCCGCGATCTCGAGCACGACGTCGCGCTCGGGATCGAGGCCGGTCATCTCGAGATCGATCCAGACGAAGCGGTCGGCGCTCATCGCGGGGCGGGTCGCACGGGCTTGGCGCCGCGTCGAGCGAGGCGATAGGTTGCCGCTCCCCGATGAGACCCGGTCCGCTCGCGCTCGCGCTGTCGCTCTCCGTCTCCGCGACGCTCGCCGCGTGCCAGGGCTGCAAGGGCGCGCCGTCGGGCGACGCGCGCGGCCCGTCCGCCGGCGACGCGGGGCCGCCGACGCTGCGCCTGTACCTGATGTCCACCGTCGCGGGAGCGCTCGAGCCGTGCGGCTGCTCGAAGGACCAGCTCGGCGGCGTCGACAAGCTGGGCGCGCTGCTCGCCGCCGAGTCGAAGCGCGCGCCGGCGTCCGCGGTCGCGGCCGCTGGCCCGCTGTTCTTCCTGGAGCCGAAGCCCCGCGCGGAGCAGTCCACCCAGGACACCTGGAAGGCGGAGGCGCTCGCCGACGCGTGGAAGCAGCTCGGCCTCGCCGCGTTTTCACCCGGATACAACGACTGGGTCGGCGGCGACGAGGCGCTGCGCAAGCTCGCGGCCCGGAGCGGCGCGGCCCTCGTCGGCGCGAACCTCGCCGGCGCCTCGGGCGTCGAGGTGCGCGAGCTCGGCGGCCAGAAGGTCGGGTTCATCGGCCTCACGACCCCGGAGCTCCGCGGCGCCGCGCCGAGCGGCGTCACTGTCACGCCGCCGGCCGACCGGCTCGCGGGCGCCGTCGCGGAGGCGAAGCAGCGCGGCGCGACGATCCTCGTCGGGCTGTTCACGATGAACCGCGGCCTCGCGCTCCGGTTGACGGAGGCCGCGCCGGAGCTGGCGGTGGTCGCCGTCGGCAAGCCGTTCGCCGAGGGAGATCTCAACGACAAGCCCGCGCCGCCCGCGCTCATCGGGCAGACGCTCGTGGTCGAGACGGCCAACCACCTGCAGACGGTCGCGGCGGTCGATCTGTACGTGCGGGGCGGCCCGCCGTTCCAGGACGGCGCGGGCCTCGCGCGGGCGGCCGAGCGCCTCGCGCTCTCGCGGCGCATCGACGAGCTGACCGGCAAGCTCCGCGGCTGGGAGCTCAACAAGACCATCCCCGAGGCCGATCTCGCCGCGCGGCGCGACGAGCTCCGCAAGCTCGAGCGCGAGCTCGCCGCGCTGTCGACCCCGCCGGCGCCGCAGAGCGGCAGCTATTTTCGGTACCAGATGCTCGACGTGAAGGGCGGGCTCGGCGAGGCGCCGGCGCTCCAGGCCTCGATGCAGGGCTACTACCGCCGCGTGAACGATCACAACCGCGCGGCGTTCGCGGGGCGCCGCGCGCCGAAGGTGCCCGACGGCGAGAGCGGCTACCTCGGCGCGGCGGCGTGCGGCGTGTGCCACCCGGGCGCGCTCGAGGTGTGGAAGAAGACCCCGCACGCGCGCGCGTACGCGACGCTCTCTGCGCAGGCGAAGGAGTTCAACCTCGACTGCGTGTCGTGCCACGTCACCGGCTACGAGCGGCCGGGCGGCTCGACGGTCACCGACAACGCGAGCCTCCAGGACGTGCAGTGCGAGGCGTGCCACGGCCCCGGCGCGCGCCACAAGGAGGCCCCGTCCGACAGGTCGCGCATCACGCGCCAGCCGCGGCCCGAGAGCTGCGTCGACGGCTGTCACCACCCGCCGCACGTCGAGGGGTTCGACCCCGCGGCGAAGATGCGGCTCGTCCTCGGCCCCGGCCACGGCGATCCGGGCAAGTGGCCCGCGCCCACGACGAAGTAGCCCGCTGCGACGAGACAACCGCTCGACCCTGGCGCACGCGCGCGGTAAAGGGCGCGTCGCCAAGATGATCGACGTCGTCATGCCCCAGCTGGGGGAGAGTGTCGCGGAAGGTACCATCACGAAGTGGCTCGTCGCCGAGGGCGACGTCGTGGCCGTCGGCCAGGCGATCGTCTCGGTCGCGACCGACAAGGCCGATAGCGAGGTGCCGTCGCCGGTCGCCGGCACCGTGACGAAGCTCCTCGTCGCCGAGGACGAGACCGTCCGCGTCGGCACGCCGATGGCGCAGATCGACGAGACGAAGACGTCGGGCGCGGGCGCCTCCGCCCCGAAGGCCGCCGCGACGGCGCCCGCGAAGGAGCCGCCGCGCGCCGCGCCGTCCGTGCGCCAGGAGGCCCGCGAGCTCGGCGTCGATCTCGGCGGCGTGCAGGGCTCCGGCGAGCACGGCCGCATCACGAGGGCCGACGTCACCGCCGCCGCGCAGCCCGCGCCCGCCGCGCCCCCTGCCCCGGTGGTCCTCGCGTCCCCCGTCGCGCCGCCGGCGAGCGGCCCGTTCACGTTCCCGATCGCGGGCGCGGGGTTCGGATCGTTCAAGGTGCCTCCGTACGTCGCCAGGCCCGGCGACAAGGTCGTCCCGTGGAGCCGCAAGCGGCGCATCACGGCCGACCACATGGTCTACTCGAAGTTCGCCTCGCCGCACGTCGTCACGGTGGCCGAGGTCGATCTCTCGCGCGTGATGAAGATCCGCGAGGCCCACAAGGCCGCGTACAAGAAGGAGGGCCTCGGCCTCACGGTCCTCGCGTTCGTGTGCCAGGCGATCACGCGCGCGCTCCGGCAATTCCCCGGCGTCAACGCGCGCGTCGACGGCGGCGCGACGGTCGAGCTGCGCAACGTGAACCTCGGCGTCGCGGTCGACGCGCCCGACGGCCTCGTCGTCCCCAACCTGAAGCACGCCGACGAGCTGTCGCTGCGCGGGATGGCGCGCGCCATCGGCGATCTCGCCGCGCGCGCGCGCGACGGCAAGCTCACCCCCGACGACTTCACCGGCACGTCGTTCTCGGTCACCAACCCGGGCCTGCGCGGCAACCTCTTCGGCGGCGCCATCATCTCGCAGCCGAACGTCGGCATCCTGCGGATGGGTGAGATCAAGAAGCGCGTCGTCGTCGTCGAGGAGGACGGCGAGGACCGCATCGCCATCCACCCGGTGATGTACGCCGCGCTCTCGTACGATCACCGCGTGATCGACGGCGTGCTCGGCAACGATTTCCTCTGGACGATCGCCGAGACGCTGAAGCAGGGCGAGTTCGAGCCCTGAGGCGATGGCCCTCGACGTCCTGTCGCTGCTCGAGCGCGTCCCCAGGCTCTCGTACTTCCAGCTGCTCGGGCTGTCGCATGAGTGGCACCGCGCGCCCGCGGTGAAGCAGGCGTTCCACGGGTTCGCGGCGCTCTACCACCCCGACCAGTTCTCCGGCGCGAGCGAGCAGGAGCGCGAGGCGGCGCGCGAGGTGTTCAAGCGCGCGGTCGAGGCGTACGAGGTGCTCCGCGAGCCCGAGCTGCAGAAGCGCTACGTCGAGCGCTACCTGAAGAAGGGCAAGCTGCGGCTGCCGCCCAACGCGTTCGGCAAGGTCGATCCGTCCGAGCCGAGGCGCCCGAAGACCGTGCCGCCCGAGCCGAAGGCGCGCACGTGGCCCGACGAGATGCGCACGGAGGACGGCCGCCAGGTCGCCGCCCGCATCGAGCGGATGATCGCCGCGAACAACCTCCAGCCCGCGTACCAGCAGTTCGGGATCCTCGAGCAGCTCGAGGCGGGCAACCCGGCCGTCAAGCGCAAGCTCTCCGCGCTGAAGAAGCGCCTCGGCCTGTTACCTGACCTGCTGCGCGCCTTTTTGCTAGCCTCGTCGGCGCATGTCCCAGGGGTCGACTCAGCTGGTCGCCGGGCGCTACCAGCTCACGCGGATGATCGGCCGCGGGGGCATGGGCAGCGTGTGGGAGGGCGTGCACACGAGCCTCGGCACGCGCGTGGCCGTGAAATTCATCGACGGCGAGCTCGCAGAGGCGCCCGAGGCGCGGCAGCGGTTCCAGAACGAGGCGCGCGCCGCGGCGAAGCTCCAGAGCCGCTACGTCGTGCAGATCCACGATCACGGCGTGATGGACGACGGGCGGCCGTTCATCGTGATGGAGTACCTCGAGGGCGAGCCGCTCGACTCGCGCCTCTCGCGGGTCGGGCGGCTGTCGGCGCCCGAGACGGCGCGCATCCTCGGGCAGGTCGCGCGCGGCCTCGCGAAGGCGCACGAGCTCGGCATCGTGCACCGCGATCTGAAGCCCGAGAACATCTTCATGGTGCGCTCGTCGGACGGCGACGAGGAGATCGCGAAGATCGTCGATTTCGGCATCGCGAAGATCACCGACACGGGCGCGGGGATCTCGGCGAGCACGCGCACCGGCTCCGTGATCGGCACGCCGTTCTACATGAGCCCCGAGCAGGTGCGCGGCCTGAAGACCGTCGATCACCGCACGGACGTCTGGGCGTTCGGCGTCGTCGCGTACCAGTGCCTGACAGGTCAGCACGCGTTCTCCGGCGAGTCGACGGGCGATCTGCTCGTGAAGATCTGCACGGTGCCGACGCCGACGCCGTCGCTGATGTTCCAGGGGATCTCGCCGGCCTTCGACGCGTGGCTCGCGCGCTCGCTCGCGAAGGAGCCCGCCGAGCGCTTCTCGTCGGTGACGGAGCAGGCGAACGAGCTCGCCGCGATCGCGGGGCTGTCCGGCCCGCACGTCGCGCCGCCGCTCTCGGCGCCGTCGCACGCGCCGAGCGCGCCGGGGGTCGCGGCGACGGTGAGCGCGTACGAGGTCGCCGGGCTCCCGAAGCGAAGGAGCGGCGCGCTGCCGATCGTGCTCGTCGGCGCCGTGATGCTCGCGATCGGCGTCGGCGGCGCGCTGCTCGTCGTCGGCAACAAGGGCAAGCGAGCGCGGCGCGAGGCGTCCGCCGCCGCCGTGACGACCGAGGCCCCCGCGACCGCCGCGCCGCCCGCCACGAGCGAGGCGTCGCCGATCGTCGCGCCCGCGGCCACCTCGACGGCCGCGCCCCCCGAGCCGCCGGCGCCGACCCACCCGCGCAAGCACCGACCGGGCAAGGTGGCCGAGCCGCCTCCGGTCCGCCCCGAGCCGCCTCCGATCCGCCCCGAGCCGCCGAAGCCGCCGCCGAAAACGAGCCCTGGAAAGGTCGACCTCGGGTATTGACATTCGCATGAAGCACCGGGTCTCTGCGCTCGCGCTCGCGCTCTCCCTCTCTTGTTCGGCGGCGCTCGCGCAGTCCGACTCCGACCGCGCCGCGGCCCGCCAGCTCGCCGAGACCGGGGTGAAGCTGAAGAAGGACGGCAAGTACGCCGAGGCCCTCGACAAGCTCCAGCGCGCGCAGTCGCTGGTCGACGCGCCGACCCACCTCTTGCTCATCGCGCAGACCCAGGCGGCGCTGGGCCACCTGGTCGAGGCCGCCGAGACGTACCGCAAGCTCGCGCGCGTGACGCTCGCCCCGACCGCGCCCGACGCGTTCAAGAAGGCGCAGGAGCAGGGCGCGAGGGAGCTCGCGGAGCTCGAGCCGAAGGTGCCGCTCCTGACGCTCACGGTCGAGCCGTCGACCGCGAAGGATCTCGTCGTGAAGATCGACGGCGTCGCGATCCCGGCGGCGCTCATCGGCGTCGAGCGCCCGACGAACCCCGGCGCGCACGAGGTAGAGGTCTCCGCGACGGGCTTCGAGACCGGGCGCCTCACGGTGTCGCTCACCGCCGGCGCGCGCCGCGCCGAGAAGATCACGCTGAAGGCGGGCGGGGCCGGCATCGCCGTGGTCCCCCCGCCGCCCGCCGGTCAGCCGGCGACGCCGCCCCCGCAGCAGCCCGCCGGCGAGCAGGTGTCCCAGCCTCCCCCTCCGCCTCCTCCGTCGTCGGTCGACGAGCGCAAGGGGCTGATGCTGCGGTTCGGGGTTGGCGGCGGCTCGGTCAACTCGGAGATGAAGGTCAAGCAAGGCTCCACGTCGGTCGACCTCGGCAAGTTCGGCGGGCTCGGGCCGTCGCTCGAGTTCTCGCTCGGCGGCACGGTGGCGCGCGGGGTCGTGCTCGGCGGGTCGTTCCTCTTCACGAGCCTCTCATCCGCCACGCGCTACACCGCGCCGAGCACGCCGGTCAGGCTCACGGAGGACGACCTGAAGAAGGTGCAGCACACCTACGGGCTGCTGGGCGGCCTCGTCGAGGTGTACCCGAGCGCGACGAGCGGGTTCCACCTCGGCGGCATCGTGGGCGTCGCGGTCGCGACCCACAAGGGTGACGTCATCAGCTCGGGCACCGGCAAGCAGGACGAGGTCACCGGCACGGGCCTCGGCTTCGCGCTCCACGGCGGCTACGACTTCAAGATCGGCGGCTGGTCGGCGGGCCTGCTCGCGCGGTGGTCGAGCCATGCCACAGAGGGCAAGATCGACGAGCCGCAGTTCTCCGACCTGAAGCTCGCGGGCAACGCGTCCATCGTGTCGCTGATGCTGACGGTGACGAACTACTGACGCGCGCGCGCCGCGACGACGGCGCAGCCCGCGACGATCGCGACGGCGAGCGCGAGCGCGACGGGTGACGCGCGGTTGTACGCGAGCGCGCGCGACCACTGCCCGTGCCCGAGCGCCGCGACCCCGCGCGTCAGGCCGCACGACGGGCAGTCGCGCCCCGTGCGCGCGCGGACGGGGCACGGCGGCGACACGACGACGCGCCCCGCCTCGAGATCGTCGGGCGACACGAGCAGCGCGCCGGCGACGACGAGCCCCGCGCCCGCGCCGAGCAGCGCGGCGTACGCTCGCACGAACCAGCGGGGCACCGGCCGCGACACGCGGCCGAGCATCGTCGACATTGACCCCCCGCGCATCCGTGACTTTGCTCCGCGCGTGCGACGCGGACCGAGGGCCACCTTCGCGCGGGACTTCCCGCGGGACGCCGAGCTCGACGCGCTGGTCGACGCGTTCGAGGCGGGCGACTACGCCGCTGTCCGCGCCCGCGCGCCGGAGCTCGCGGCGCGCGCGAGCGATCCCGAGGTGCGCCGCGCCGCGACCGAGCTCCGCGCGCGCCTCGAGCCCGATCCGCTCGCGAAGAGCATCCTGTACGGCACGGCGCTCTTGCTCGCCTTCCTGGTCGTGTGGTTCTACACGCACCGCGTCCATGGCCCCTGATCCCGACGCCCCCGCGCCCCCCCCGCGCGACACCGTGCGCACGCGCAGGCTCGGGCGCACCGGCATCCAGGTGAGCGAGCTCGCGCTCGGGACGTGGGGCCTCTCGGGCGACGGCTACGGCCCGGTCTCGCAGGCCGACTTCGACGCGGCCGTGCGCCGCGCCCTCGCGCTCGGCGTGACGGTCTTCGAGACCTGCGACGCGTACGGCCGCGGCCGCGCCGAGGAGACCCTCGGGCGCGTGCTCGCGGAGGCGCACGACGAGACGGTCGTCGTCACGCGCGTCGGCGTCGATCGCGAGTGTGATCCGCCCCGCAAGCGCTTCGACGCGCCGTACCTCACGCGCGCGCTCGAGGCGTCGCGCGAGCGGCTGATGCGCGATCCCGACGTCGTGCTCCTGCACAACCCCGCCGCGAGCACGCTCGCCCGCGCCGACGTCGCGCGCCCGCTGCTCGAGGCCCGCGAGCGCGGCCGGCTGCGCGCGTGGGGCGTCGCCGCGGGGGACGTCGAGGTCGCCCGCGCGGCGATCGAGCTCGGCGCGGACGTCATCCTGCTCGCGTACAACCTGCTGTTCGACGGCGATCTCGTGGAGCTCACGCCCGAGCTCGAGGCGCGCGACGTCGGCGTGCTCGCGCGGAGCGTGCTGTCGCACGGGCTGCTCGCGGGGATGTGGTCGTCCTCGCGGATGTTCCCGCCCGACGATCATCGGCGCGATCGCTGGACACAGGCCGAGCTCGGCACGCGCCTGCACCACGCGAACGCCGCGCGCTGCCTCATCGACGAGCGCGTGCACACGCTCCGCTCCGCGTCGCTGCGGTTCGTGCTCGAGAACCCGCTCGTCTCGTCGGCCGTGCTCGGCCCGCGCACGGTGACGCACGTCGAGCAGCTGGTGCGCGAGTCGCGGGGCGGCCCGCCGTACCTCGATCCCGACAGGCTGGCTCGTCTGCCGTCGCGCCTCGCCGAGGTCGGCGCGCTTTGACGGCGCCGCTCGCCGATCACGCGCGCACGCTCGCGCACCTCGCCGACATCGCGGAGCAGGCGGGGCGCCTCGTGCTCGAGGTCTACGCGACCGCGTTCCAGGTCGACCTGAAGGGCCCGAACGATCCCGTCACGCTGGCGGATCACCGCTCGAACGATCACATCACCGCGGCGCTCGCGCGGAGCTTCCCCGGCGTGCCGATCGTCGCCGAGGAGAGCGACCCCTCTCTCTACGCGGGGCACGAGCGCGCGCGCGAGGTGTTCTTCGTCGATCCGCTCGACGGCACCCGCGAATTCGTCGCAAGAAATGGGTAATTCGTGATCATGATCGGCCTCGCCGTCGAGGGCCGCGCGGCGCTCGGGGTCGTCCACGCGCCGGCGCGCGCGCGCACGTGGGCAGGCGCGGTCGACGGCGGCGCGACGGAGCGCGGGGGCGGCGTCCTCTGCCCCATCCACGTCCGCGATCTCGACGATCTCTCGCGCGCGAGCTGCGTCGTGTCGCGCTCGCGCCGCACGCCGCGCCTCGAGGCCACGCTCGCGCGCCTCGGCGTCACCGACGTGCGACCGCTCGGCAGCGCGGGCTGCAAGGCGGGCGCCGTCGCGACCGGAGAGGTCGACGCGTACGTCCACCTCGGGCGCGCCGGCTCGCTCTGGGACACCTGCGCGCCGGAGGCCGTCGTGCGGGGCGCCGGGGGCCGCTACACGCACGAGGACGGCGCCGCGCTCGACTACGCGACGCCCGACCTGCTCGTCCTCGGAGGCATCGTCGCCGCGGGGCCCCGGGCGCACGCGCGCATCCTCGAGGCCGCGGCCGCGACCCGATGACGACGCTCACGCACGTCGAGCTCGCCCGGGCGACGCGCCTCTACGGCTCGACCCTGGCGCTCCGCGACGCGTCCGCGAGCTTCGCCGCCGGCTCCGTCACCGTGCTCGAGGGGCCGAACGGCTCGGGCAAGAGCACGATGTTGGGCTTGTTGTCCACGAGCGTGAAGCCGACGAGCGGCAGCGTCGTGTGGCACCCCCTCGGCGACGACCGCGCGGCGGCGCGGCGGCACGTCGGCTGGCTCGGACACGACGCGGGGGTGTACCCGGATCTGTCCGGAGACGAGAACCTCCGGTGGGCCGCGGCGCTCTATGGCCTCGGCGACGACGCCGCGCGGCGGTCCGCGGCGCGCGTCGGGCTCGGGAAGATCGGCGCGCGGGCCGTGCGGACGATGTCGCGGGGGCAGCGGCAGCGCGTGGCGCTCGCCCGCGCGCTCGTGCACGCGCCCGGCCTGCTGTTGCTCGACGAGCCGTCGACAGGCCTCGATCGCGCGGGCACATCGCTGCTCGTGTCGCTGGTGGCCGAGGAGGTGGCGCGCGGCGCCATCGTGGTGCTGGTGACGCACGACGCCCACCTCCGCGACGAGCTCGGCGCGCGCCGCCTGCGCCTCGATCGCGGGCGCATCGTCGGCGCGTGAGCCGCGTCACGGCAGGACGCAGCTGAAGCCCGTGCAGGTGTTGAGCCCCTTGCAGGTGTGCTCGGTGTAGACCTGGGTGGTCTGATCGTACGACATGCCCTTGCAAGAGTTGGCGCCGCCGCAGTGGGGGTGAATCTCGATCTTGCCGCCGAGCGCGTCGCACATCGCGGTGAACTTCTCGAGGGTCATGTCGGGATCGTCCACGGTCTTCGTGATGACCGGCGGCGCGCCCGCCGCCCCGGCCGAGCCCGCCATGCCCGCTCCCGCGGCGCCCGCCCCTGATGCGCCGCTCGCGCCTGATGCGCCGCTCGCGCCCGCATCTCCGCCCGCGCCTGATGCGCCGCTCGCGCCCGACGCTCCGCTCGCGCCTGATGCGCCGCTCGCGCCCGCATCCCCGCCCGCGCCCGATGCGCCGCTCGCGCCTGCGTCGCCTCCTGCGCCCGCGCCGCTCGCGCCCGCGAGACCGCCCGACCCTGCCGCCCCCGACGCGCCGCCCACCTCGCCGCCGGCCGATCCGCTGGTGCCCGCGGCGCCCGTGCCCCCCGCGCCCGAGGAGGCACCCGCGGCGCCCGCGGCCGCGCCGGGAGCGCCCGTCGTCGCCGACTGCCCGGAGTCTGCCGCGCAGGCCCCTGCGCCGAGCAGGCCCGCGAGCGCGGCGGCGAGCAGGGAGCGTTGGGCCAGGTGGGGAGCGTCGTCGGTCGACATGGGCGGCGACCATAGCGCGTTCGGCCCGTCGAGGCAGGGCGGGGCCGAGCGAAGACCTACCGCCGCCTCGGCGCCGCCGGTCTCGCCTTCTTGTCTACCTTCGTCCACCACTTGCCGTTCGGGCCGGTGCCTTGCCAGCGCTTC
>JADLFU010000094.1 GCA_020849655.1 Polyangiaceae bacterium
CCTGCTTGCCCTGCGCTCGCGCCTGCTTGCCCTGCGCTCGCGCCTGCTTGCCCTGCGCTCGCGCCTGCTTGCCCTGCGCTCGCGCCTGCTTGCCCTGCGCTCGCGCCTGCTTGCCCTGCGCTCGCGCCTGCTTGCCCCGCGCCTGCTTGCCCTGCGCTCGCGCCCGCTTGCCCAGCGCTCGCGCCTGCTGCGCCTGCTTGCCCAGCGCTCGCGCCTGCTGCGCCTGCTTGCCCAGCGCTCGCGCCTGCTTGCCCTGCGCTCGTCGCCCCGCCGTTGCCCGCCTTCGCGGCGGCGCTGCCTGCCGCCCCCGTCGGCTCGAGATCGCTGCGATCCGAGCTGTTTCCGACGGCGCAGGCCGCGAGGGCCGACGCGATGAGCAGCAAGAGGGAGGAGGGGCGCGCGCGCATGAAGGATCTCCGGAACATGTCAAATTTCCTGCGCGGCCGCCGCCCCAATTTTCGTGGTCGCGCCGGCAGGGTGGATTCGGGCTTGCGCGCGGCCGTGGTCTTTGGCAGAAGCCTCGGCCCTTCCCAGGAGAACGCATGCCGTCTGAGTCCGTCCAGTGCAAACCGCTCGAGGTCGCCGTCGGCGACAAGGGCATCGAGCGAGCGATCAAGCACCTGAAGCGCAAGCTCGCGTCGGAGGGCATCCTCCGTGAGCTGAAGTCGCGCCGCCACTACCTGAAGCCCAGCGTCAAGCGCCGCAAGAAGCAGGCGGAGGCCGCGCGTCGCCGCCGCAAGCGCGCGAAGGCCGACCAGGAGCTGCGCGCCCCGATGGGCGGCGGCACCGGCGCGCCGACGTTACGACCGTCACCCTCGCCCGTGGTGGTTCCATGTCGGTCGACGCGGGTCGGCCGCGTGGCGCCACGGGCGGTTCAGATCGTCCGCCGGGAGGTCAGCCGGCCGCGCGGGTTCGCCGTTTGCGCCACGCGACCAGCTGGTACAACGCGGCCGCGCCGAGCGACGCCAGCGTCGCCTCGAGCAGGTGTGGCGACACCCACGCGACGACGCGCGTCGTCCAGCCGGCGAGCGCGGCGCCGATCTCCACGCACGCCCAGACGTAGACGAGCTGGCCGACGAGCATCCACGGCACGAACTGCCGCCAAGGCGCGCCGCGCGCGCCCGCGAGCGCGCTCGTCGTGTACGTGGGCCAGAGCACGAGCGCCGCGCGGGGGTACCGCGCGAACATGCGCTCCAGCAGCTCGATCAGGCGCGAGAGCCGCGGCAGCCGCCGCGCGGACCACGCGCGGGTCGCGTCGCCGTAGAGCCAGCCGAGCCCGAAGGTGGCGAGCATCCCGAGCGCGCGCCGCGGCACGGCCACGAGCGCCAGCGTCACCGCGTCGAGCCGCGGCGTCGCGAGCACGATGTTGCGCCCGTCGGCCGAGGTCGCGAGCAGCCACAGCGGGTGCTCGATCGTGAGGTACGGCAACAGCGCGCCGCCCCCGACGCCCGCGACCGTGAGCGCCGCCGCGAGCGCGATCACGGCCCGCCGCACCCTCGGCGGGGCGTAGCGCGGCGCCGGCGCGTCGGGCGCGCGGTCGCTCGAGGGGGCCGGCATCACCCGCGATCTCGCACGGAGCCGCGGGCGCGCGCCAGCGCGGCGAGGAGGGCTGTCTGTCGCGAGCACTCTGAGCGGAGGCAGCGCTAGAATCGACCGCCGATCACGACGCCCCCGACCGTCGGCGCGACGGTGACCTCGCGGAGCAGGCTCGCCTCGGCGTCGATGGCGTCGGTCGGCGTGGAGAGCACCTTCAGCTCGCCGACGACGAGCCCCGTGCCGCGCGCGAGCGCGACCATGTCCCACGGTCGGTGGTAGACCCACCGCGAGACGGCGGCCGCCGCGGCGTTCGCGCCGACGACGCCGGCGTGCGCGATCCAGCTCGTCAAGAACCGCGCCTCTCGCGCCGCGCGTCGCAGGGCGTCCTCCCCCGCGCGGGCGCGTGCCACGCGCTGCTCCGATGTCTCGTCGGGCAGCGCCCGGATGGAGCGCGCGCCCGACGCGGCGGAGAGCGGCAGCGCGAGCGTCGAGATCGCGCCGACGCCCGCGAGCGCGCCGCCCACGACGGCGTCGGCGCGCAGCCCCGGATCGTCGAGCACGAGCAGCGAGCCCAGCTGCAAGGCCGACACCGCCGCGAACCCGCCCGACCAGCCCCAGTACCAGCGCCGCGCGTACGGCGCCCCCGCGTCGAGGCGCGCCTCGACCTCGGCGCGGCGCGCCTCCGGCTCCGCGGCGCGCGCCGCGCTCGACACCGAGAGCGACAGCCCGAGCACGATCGAGGCGACACGCACCGAGGCATCGTGCCATCGAACGTGGATCCTCGGCGCCGGTGTACTACGCTCTCGCGCCATGTCGTCCCCCGCCCGCCCGTACATCGGCGGCCAGGCCCTCATCGAGGGCGTCATGATGCGCTCTCCGCACTCGTTCGCGATGGTGTGCCGCAAGAAGTCGGGCGAGCTCGTCGTGCGCGAGCGCCCCATCGCCGACGAGCGCAAGGGCCTGCGCGCGGTGCCGTTCGTGCGCGGCGTCGCCGTCCTCGTCGAGAGCCTCCGCCTCGGCACCGAGGCCCTGCGGTTCTCGTCCGAGCTGTTCGAGGCCGATCTCGAGGAGGAGGAGGCGAAGCAGAAGGCGCGCGACGCAGAGGAGCGGGTGAAGCGCAGCCTCGGCAGCCTCCTCGCCGTGCTCTCGCTGCCGATCGTCGCCCTCGTGACCCGCGCCGACGGCGAGGCGCCCGCGCCGGCGAAGAAGAAGGACGAGGGCAACGCGCTCGGGCTCGTCTCGATGGCGCTCGCGATGCTGGTGTTCATCGCGGCGCCGCAGGCCGCGGCGAACCTCGTCAACAAGGTGCTCCACCTGGGCTACGAGCTGCGCAGCTGGCAGTTTCAGCTCATCACGGGCGCGATGAAGCTCACGGTCGTCGTCGGCTACATGATGCTGCTGCGCCAGGCCGAGATCACCCGCCGCGTCTTCCAGTTCCACGGCGCGGAGCACAAGACCATCAGCACCTACGAGGCCGAGGAGCCGCTCGTCGTCGAGAACGCGCGCAGGAAGACGACGCTCCACCCCCGCTGCGGCACGACGTTCCTCGTGATGGTCGCGATGGTGAGCGTCATCGTGTTCTCGGCCATCGGGCCCATGCTGCCGAAGATCGGCGCGCTGAACGGCGTCTGGGAGAACGTCGCGTTCTTCTTCCTCAAGCTCCCGTTCATCCCCGTCATCGCCGGCATCACGTTCGAGATCCAGCGCGTCTTCGCGAGGTTCTGCACGACCGGGCCGCTGCGCGTGCTCCTGTGGCCTGGGTTCCTCGTGCAGAAGATCACGACGATCGAGCCCGACGATCAGCAGCTCGAGGTGGCGCTCGCGTCGCTGCGCGCGACGCTCTGGCGCGAGGAGGCGCGCGAGGCCGCGCCCGCCGGCGTCACGGACAAGAGCTTCGAGAGCTACGAGGATTTCCGCGCGGATCCCGGCTACGCGGCGGGCTGATGCTCCCGCGCGAGAAGCTGCAGGCGCTCGCGAGGAGGTTCCGCGAGGTCGAGTCGCTCCTGTGCACGGCCGACGTGCTCGCCGACCCCGCGCGCTCGCGCAAGCTGCAGGAGGAGCACGCCGCGACGGCGCCGCTCGTCGCGCGCCTCGCGGAGCTCGACGAGGTCGAGGCCGCGGCGGCGAGCGCGAGGGAGGCGCTCGGCGATCCGGAGCTGCGCGAGCTCGCGGAGGCCGAGCTGAAGCAGGCGGAGGCGCGCCGTGAGGCGCTCGGCGCGGAGCTGCGCCTGCTGCTCCTGCCGCGCGATCCGCGCGATCGGCGCAACGTGATCGTCGAGGTGCGCGGCGGCGAGGGGGGCGAGGAGGGGTGCCTGTTCGCGGCCGATCTCTTCCGGATGCTCGCGCGCTACGCGGAGACGAACCGCTGGAAGGTCGAGGTGCTCTCCACGTCCGAGTCGTCGAGCGGCGGGTACAAGGAGCTCGTCGCGCTCGTGTCGGGCCACGAGGTGTACTCGAAGCTGCGGTTCGAGGGCGGCGTGCACCGCGTGCAGCGCGTGCCCGCCACCGAGGCGCAGGGGCGCGTGCACACCTCGACCGCGTCGATCATCGTGATGCCCGAGGCCGACGACGTCGAGGTCGAGCTCGACGAGCGCGATCTCGAGTTTCACATCGCCGCGTCCGGCGGCCCGGGCGGGCAGGGCGTCAACACCACCAACAGCGCGGTGCAGGTCCACCACAAGCCGAGCGGTCTCATCGTCAAGTGCCAGGACGAGCGCTCGCAGCTGAAGAACACGGCGAAGGCGCTGAAGATCCTGAAGAGCCGCCTGCTCGAGATCGAGCGCGAGCGGCAGGAGGCGGCGCAGGCGAAGGAGCGCAAGGGCATGGTGCAGACGGCCGAGCGCTCGCAGAAGATCCGCACGTATAATTTCCCGCAGAACCGCGTGACGGATCACCGCATCGGCCTCACCCTGCACAAGCTCGATCGCGTCATCGACGGCGATCTCGAGGAGCTCGTCACGGCGCTGCGCACGCACCACCAGGCCGAGCTGCTCGAGCGCGAGGGGCTGGGGGCCGCGTGACGCCGCGCCCGCCGGACGCGGAGGGGCTGCTGGCGTCGCTCGTGCTCGCGCCGGGGACGTTCCCGCGGAACCGCTTCTTCTCGATGTACCGCGACCGCGGCCTCGCGCTCGCGCGGGCGCGGGCCGCCGAGCTGCGCGGCGTCGTGCGGGCCATCCTGGGCGCGCGGGGCGAGGCCGAGCTCGTCAGCGGCGCCGACACCGAGGGCGGGCGGCGCGTCGTCGTGCGCGTCCCTCGGCTCGGGCTGACGTGGACGAGCGAGCTCAGCGCGTTCGAGCGCGACGTCGTGGACGTCGCCGTGTCGGTCGGGCGGCGCGAGGCCCCGCCCGCCGGCGCGAAGGCGCGCGTCGACGACGCGCTCGCGAGGCTCGCGCCAGGCGCATGAGCCGGCGCGCGTGGGTCGCGCTCTCGCTGCTCGCGGCGTGCGCGCGGCCACGCAGCCAGGCGCCGACGCCGCCCGTGACGCGCTACGCGGTCGCCGCGAGCGACGGCGGGCGCACGCTCACGATCGACGCGAGCCTCCCCGCGGGCACCGACGGCGCGCTGGTCGTCGACGACGGGTGCGCGCCCTTCGTGCGTGACGTGGTGATCGACGGCGCGCCCGCCGAGCTGCGCGACGGCGCGTGGCGCGCGCGCTGCCCGGATGGCTGCGCCGTGCGCTACAGGTACCGGCTGGGCGAGGCCGCGCGCGCGCTCGACGACGTCGAGCTGGCCGCGGCGCGGGGCGGGGCGCTCGTCGCGTCGCCGTCCGCGTGGCTGCTCCGCCCGCAGCCCCCGAGCCAGGGCACGTTCGAGCTCTCGGTGCGCGCGCCGGCCGGCGTGAGCTTCGGATCGGGCCTGCGCCCCACGGCCGTCGACCGCTACACGTCGACGATGGCCGAGCTCCCCCTCGCGCCGTACTCCGGCTTCGCCCCGTGGCGCGCGCGCGCGCTGCCGCTCGACGGCGGTGAGATCGCGCTGTCCATCGTCGGGGACTACGCGCTCTCCGACGACGAGATCGCGCGGTGGATCGGGCGCGCGGCGCGCATGGTCTCCGCGTACTACGGGCGCTTCCCGACGCCGCGGGTCTGGGTGGGCGTGCTGCCGACCGACGGCGCGGAGCTCTTCGGGCGCACGCTCGGCAACGGCGGCGCGTCGATCCTGCTCGACTGGGGGCGCGCGACGACGCTCGCCCAGCGCGACGACGACTGGATCGTGCCGCACGAGCTCATCCACCTCGCGCTGCCGTCGCTCGACGCGCGCCACCGCTGGCTCGAGGAGGGCCTGTCGACCTACGTCGAGCCGCTCGTGCGACGCCGGGCAGGGATCCTCACGCGCGAGGCCCTCTGGCGCGATCTCTGGCGAGGGCTCCCGAGCGGCCTGCCCGCGCCCGGCGACCGCGGCCTCGACGAGACGCCGACGTGGGGCCGCACGTACTGGGGCGGCGCGCTCTTCTGCCTCGTCGTCGATCTCGAGCTGCGGGCGCGGAGCGGAGGGCAGACCTCCCTCGGCGACGCGCTCCGCGCGATCGTCGCCGCCGGGGGCGACGTGAGCCAGCGCTGGGAGCTCGCGAGGGTGCTCGCCGTGGCGGACCGCGCGACCGGCCTCACGGTCCTCGGTGACACCTACGCCGCGTGGGCCCACGCGCCGGTCGACGTCGACCTGCCGCGCGTGTTCGCAGAGCTCGGCGTCACGGTGCGAGGCGAGCGCGTGACCTTCGACGAGGCGGCGCCGCGCGCGCACCTGCGCCGCGCGATCGAGGCGCCGTAGCGCTACGCCTCGTCGACGTAGGAGCGCACGCCGGGGGGCCACAGCGGGCCCAGGCCGCCGCGCCTCCGCCGCGCCTCCTCCCAGTCGACGACGCGCGGCGCGAGCCTGGAGAACGTGATCGCGAGCGCGAGGCCCGCGAGGACGTCCACGAGGTAGTGCCACCGCAGGTACAGCGTCGCGAAGATGATGTTCACCGCGAAGAACGCCGTCACCGGCCAGACGTACTTGAACGGCGCGCGCGCCCGGTGCCGGAAGGACATCAGCGCGAGCAGCGTCGGCGCCGCGGTGTGCAGCGACGGGAAGATGTCCTTCTGCGCGCCCGCGTTCGTCACCGTGGTGATGACGAGATCGTAGAACATCCCGTGCGGCAGCGGGTTCACGTACAGGTCGGCGAGGTGCTTGTACGGCCCGTAGCCCGGCACGAGCAGGTAGAGCGTGTGCACGAGGCACGTCATCGGCATCAGCGCGAACGCGAACTCCGCGAGCACCCGCGCCCGGCGCTCGACGAACAGGAGCGGCAGCACGTACGCGGACAGCAGCAGGAAGTAGTCGAAGTAGAAGAACGAGGCCCACTCGGTGAGGAACGGCGACACGATCCGGTCGAGCAGCAGCGTGGGCTCGACGCCGACCAGCAGCACGTCGAGGCGGTGGAGGTGCTCGTCGTACGACTGCGGCGCCGCGGTCGTGAGCACGTCGCGCATCGTGATGTACGCGAGCATCACGACGTTCCACATCGTCACCCGGTAGACGATCCCCGCGAGCCTGCCCGCGCCGAGCCACCCCGCGCGCACCGAGAGCACGCCCGCGCAAGCGAACGCGAACAGCCCCACGGTCGTCAGCAGCGCCGACCTGTACGCCGGCCCGCTCCCGGCCGCCGTCATCAGCATCGCGAACGCGGTGTACGCGAGGAGGATCCAGTCCTGCGCGCCCAGCTCTCGCAGCACGCGCCAGGTCGTCGGCGCGGCGAGGGCGCGTGCGGCTGGCGGCGCCGAGGGCTGGCTCATGGGTCGCGCGCGTAGCCAACTCCGTGCCGCCGAGGAAGAGCGGAAATCCATGCCCGCCCGCGAACGCGCCTTCGCGCCTCCGGCGGCGCGCGTGAGAACGCCCGTACGCGCACTAGAACGCGCCGACGACGCCGCCCACCGCCCCGTCTCGGGTGGGCGCGACCACGAGCGCCGCGCGCTCGGGCTTCGACGCGCGGCCGACGAGCAGGTACGTCGCGACGCCGAGCCCGAGCACGCCGACGCCGAGCGAGACGTTCGCGAATAGGTAGTCGCGCTTGACGGCGTCGACGTCGCCGCGCGGGCAGGCGGGCTTGCACCCGCGATCGTCGAGGTCGGATTTCTTCCGGGACGCCGCGAGGCCGAAGTACGCGAACCCAGCGACGCCCACCGCGCCCACGCCCCCGAACACGAGCGGCAGCGCCGAGCGCGAGGGCGCCGGGCTGACCGCGACGAGGGGCGCGTCGGGCGCCGCGGACGGCGTCGTGGCGGGGCTCGGCGTCGCGGGCTGCCGACGGAACGCCACCGGGAGCCTCCGGTGCTTCTCGCCGGTGAGCAGCGTGACCTGCTGCTCGATCGCCGGCGCGCCCGTCGTCTCGAAGCGCAGCGCGTGCGGGCCAGGGTCGGCGGTGATGGGCCGCCCGTCGAGCTGCCGCGCGACGATCCGTCCGTCGATCGAGACGACGACCGCGCTCGTCTGCGCGTCGTCGAGCGACGCGTCGACCACGAAGCTCGCCGCCTCGCCGTCGACCTCCTGCGCCCACGCGAGGCACTCCTTGCGCACGACGGCCGGACACGCCTCGTCCGCGCACACGAGGAAGCGGTCGCGCGCGGCGAGCACCTTGCCCGCCTTGCGCTGCGCCTGCCCGTCCCCGTGGGCCTCGACGCAGGCGAGCTTCGTCGGCGCGGCGCCCGCGCTCTCGGTGAAGACCGAGCACGCGACGAGCGCGGCCAGCGACGTGAGGGAGGCGCGGCTCACAGGCACTCGGGCTTGTAGCGCTTCACGCCCGACGAATCGAGCGTGTACGGCGGATCGCACGAGCCCTTCGCCGGTCGGGCGGCGGGCCGCGTCGTCGCAGTGGTCGCGGCGGGCGCGTGCCCAGCGTGTGGCGCGGGGAGGGGTGAGGGCGCCGCGCTCGGTGGCGCCGTCGGAGCCTGGCTCGCCGACGGCGCCGCGGTTGACATCGCCGGCGCCGCGCTCGCGGGCGGCAGGGTGGGGGACGCGGCCGCGCGTGGGGAGGGCACCTCGGCGACGGGCCCCGCGGGTGCTCGCCGCGGCCCCGTCAGCAGCAGCGCGAGCAGCCCCCCCACGATGAGGATCGCCGAGACCCCGACGATCGCCCAGAGCGCGCCGCGCGCCGGCGGCCTGGGGGAGGACGCCGACGACGTCAGCCGCGTCGGGCTCGACGGCTCGTCGACGGAGGCGGGCGACGACGCGGGTGCGGGCGCCGGCAGCGCGTCGACGCTCGCGCGCTCGATCTCGGCGACGCGGCGCGCGCGCTTCTCGAGCCGCGGCCCCGCGATCGACGCGAGGTACTCGCCGACCTCCCGCGCCGTCGCCGGTCGCAGCGCGCGCTCGAGGCGGATGGCGAGCTCGCGCGCGGTCGGGCATCGCGCGTCGGGATCGAGCGTGAGCGCCGACATCACCGCGTCGTCGAGCTCGCGCGAGACGCCGGGCGCGAACGTCGACGGCGGGACGGTGCAGCCCTCGGTGACCATCAGCACGAGCTGACCGTCGTTCTCGGCCTGGAAGGCGCGTCTGCCCGTCAGCAGCTCCCACGTCACGAGCCCCGCCGCGTACACGTCGGTGCGGCGGTCGACGGTGCCGCGCAGCTGCTCGGGCGCCATGTAGCCGAGCTTGCCCTTCACGTTGCCGCCGCGCGTGGAGGTGAGGCGCGCCGTCGCCTTCGCGACGCCGAAGTCGAGCACGCGCGGCGTGCCGTCCTCGCCGACGAGGATGTTCTGCGGCGAGATGTCGCGGTGCACGAGCCCGAGCTTGTCGCCCGCCTCGGTCGTGGCCTCGTGCGCGTGGTGCAGCCCGTACAGCGCGCCGGTCATCACGGCGACCGCGACCTCGGGCGGTACCTTGTCGCTCGAGTCGACGAGCGCGCGCCGCACCCACGCGAGCGACTCGCCGCGCACGTACTCCATCACGAGGAACAGCTCGTCGTCCGTCTGCACGACGTCGATCGTCTGCACGACGTTCGGGTGCTGGATGCGCGCCGCGAGCCGCGCCTCGTCGAGGAACATCGCGACGAACTCCTGGTCGCGCGCGTACTGCGGGTGCAGCCGCTTGATCGCGACCGTGCGCCCGAACCCCACCGGCCCGAGCAGGCGCCCGAGGTGCACTGTCGCCATGCCCCCCGCCGCGATCTCGTCGAAGAGCGCGTAGCGACCGAGCAGGCGGGGCAGGGCGTCGCCCATGAAGCGCCGAGCCTACCCGACTTCGCGCCCCGCCGGCAGGCGCCGGGCACGGCGAAACCGTGGCGTGACTTCGCGCGTAGGGCGACTACCTTCCACCGCTCACCCCCGAGATCCTCATGAACCGCCTGACCACCCCCGCCCTGCTCGCCACGCTCGCCGCCCTCGGCACCCCCGCGCTCGTCGGCTGCGGCACGCCAGACCCGAAGAGCCCCGTCGACGCGAAGGAGGTGCCCGCCGGCGCCGAGAAGAAGGCCGACGGCTCGTGCAGCGCGGGCAGCTGCAGCGCCGGCAGCTGCAGCGGCCACGCGGAGGCCGCGAAGCCCGCGGAGGCCGCGAAGCCCGCGGAGGCCGCGAAGCCCGCGGAGGCCGCGAAGCCCACGGAGACCGCGAAGCCGCTCGAGGCCGCGACGCCCGCGGAGGCGCCGAAGGTCGACCCGAAGAAGGGCCCGCCGAAGAAGGGCGGGATGGCCGGCGCCGGCGGTTGCGGCAAGGGCACCTGCTCGGCGAAGAAGTGAGCGTTCGCGGGGGCGCGCCGCCCGGCGTCGGGCTCGGCCTCCGCTGGGAGTTCCTCGAGGAGCTGCTCGAGCTGCCCGCGTCGACGCTGCCGTTCGTCGAGATCTCTCCCGAGAATTACCTGCGCCGCGGCGGCTACTACCCCGCGGCGCTCGAGCGCGTGCGCGAGCGCTGGCCCGTCGTGACGCACGGCCTGACGATGTCGGTAGGCGGCACCGATCCGTTCGACGACGCGTACTTCCGCGCGCTCCGGGCGCAGCTCGAGCGGCTCGGCGCGACGTTCCACAGCGATCACCTCTGCTGGTCCGCGACGCCGGAGAATTCGCTGCACGATCTGTTGCCGCTGCCGTTCACCGACGAGGCGGTGCGGCACGTCGGGCGGCGCGTGCGCGAGGCGTCCGACAGGCTCGGGCTGCCCGTCGCGCTCGAGAACGTCTCGTACTACGCGCCGCGCGGGCCGCCGGCGATGAGCGAGCTCGAGTTCCTGCTCGCTGTGCTCGACGAGTCGGACGCACCGCTCTTGCTCGATGTAAACCATCTCCACGTCAACTCGCTCAACCACGGGTTCGATCCGCTGGCCTTCCTCGCGCGGGTGCCGCTCGAGCGCGTCGTCGAGGTGCACGTCGCGGGGCACCACGTCTGGGAGGACGGCCTCGTCGTCGACACGCACGGGGCGGCGGCGCCGGACCCCGTGCACGCGCTGCTCGCGTGGGTCGTCGAGCGCGCGGGGCCGCTGCCCGTGGTGCTCGAGCGCGACCAGGAGATCCCGCCGCTCCCCGCCCTGCTCGACGAGGTGCGCGCGCTCGGCGAGACGTACGATCGCGCGCTCGCGCGCTGGAGGGCGCGTGGCTGATCTACGCGAAGCGCAGGCGCGGCTCCGCGAGGCCATCCTCGGCCCGCCGGGCGAGCTCGAGGGGCAGCGGCTCGGCGTCTACCGGCGGCTCGTCCGCGCGACGCTGCGGGGGGTGGTGCGTGACGTCCTGCCGCGCACGGCCGCGGCGCTGGGCGAGCGGCTCGAGGTCGAGCTCGACCGGTTCTGCCGGGAGCGCGGCCCGAAGACCCACTACCTCCGCGACGTCGCGCTCGAGCTCGTCGAGCACCTCGCGCCGTCGTGGCGCGTCGACGCGTCGTTGCCGCCGCACCTCGCCGATCTCGCGCGGCTGGAGGCGCTCGAGCTGCGCGTCGCGGTCGCAGGTGACGAGCGCCCCGACGCGCGGGCGGAGCTGCGGCTCGACGCGCCCGCGGTGTTCCAGGAGGCCCTCGGCCAGGCGTCGTTCGAGCACGCGGTGCACGAGGGCGCGGACCCGCCGGACGCGCGCCCGGTGTGGCTCCTCGTCTACCGCGACGACGCGCACGCGCTCCGCGCGCTCGAGCTGACCCGGGCCGCGGCCGAGATCCTCGAGCGGCTGCGCGCAGGCACGACGCTCGGCGCGGCGATCGAGCAGGGCGCCCGCGCCGCCGGCGTGCCGGTCGACGACGCGCTCCTCGCCGGCGCCGCGCGGCTGCTCGCCGATCTCGCCGATCGCGGCGCGCTGCTCGGCGCCCCCGCCCCAGATTGCCAGTAGCTCCCGCCGGAGCGATCGCGGTACGGTGCGGCGACATGAGCCAGGGCAACCGACTCGGCGAGCTGCTCGTCCGCGAGAAACTGATCAGCCTCCAGCAGCTCCGCCAGGCGCAGGAGGAGCAGAAGCGCTCGGGCAAGAACCTCGGCTACGCCCTCTCGAAGCTCGGGTACGTCGCCGACAGCGAGATCACGAATTTTCTCTCGCAGCAGTACCGCGTCCCGGCGATCAACCTCGACGAGTACGAGCTCGACCCGGAGATCGTGCGGCTCGTCCCGAAGGAGACCTGCGAGAAGCACAAGGTCATCGCGGTGCAGCGCGCCGGCCAGGCCATCGTCCTCGCGATGGCCGATCCGACGAACCTGCCGGCGATGGACGACATCAAGTTCCTCACGAAATACAACGTCGATCCGTGCGTCGCCTCGGAGACGGCCATCCTCGCGGCCATCGATCGCCACTACAACGCCGGCCCCTCCTACGAGGACGTGATGGCCGGCTTCGAGGAGAGCGAGGTCGAGTTCTCCGCCGAGGACGACGAGGTCAACATCGGTGATCTCGAGCGCGCGAGCGAGGACGCCCCGGTCGTCAAGCTCGTCAACATGATCCTGTTGAACGCCATCAAGCGCGGCGCGAGCGACATCCACATCGAGCCGTACGAGAAGAAGTTCCGCGTGCGCTACCGCATCGACGGCGTGCTCAGCGAGGAGATGTCGCCCCCGCTGAAGCTGAAGAACGCCATCAGCTCGCGCATCAAGATCATGAGCTCGCTCGACATCGCCGAGCGGCGGCTCCCGCAGGACGGCCGCATCAAGCTGAAGCTCGGCAAGGGCCGCGACATGGACTACCGCGTCAGCGTCCTGCCTACGTTGTGGGGCGAGAAGATCGTCATGCGCCTGCTCGACAAGTCGAACCTGCAGCTCGACATGTCGAAGCTCGGCTTCGATCCGAAGCCCCTCGAGGACTTCCTGTGGGCCGTGCACCAGCCGTGGGGCATGACGCTGGTGACGGGGCCGACGGGCTCGGGCAAGACGACGACGCTGTACTCGGCGCTGAGCGAGCTCAACCAGCCCGACATCAACATCAGCACCGCCGAGGATCCGGTCGAGTACAACCTGCACGGCATCAACCAGGTGCAGCAGCACGACGAGATCGGTCTGAACTTCGCGGCGTCGCTGCGGTCGTTCCTCCGGCAAGACCCGGACGTGCTGATGGTCGGCGAGATCCGGGACTTCGAGACCGCCGAGATCGCCATCAAGGCCGCGCTCACGGGCCACATGGTGCTCTCGACGCTGCACACCAACGACGCGCCCGCGACCGTGAGCCGCCTGCTCAACATGGGCGTCGAGCCGTTCCTCATCACCGCGAGCCTGAACCTCATCCTCGCGCAGCGCCTCGCGCGGAAGATCTGCGGCGACTGCAAGGCGGAGATCCCGAAGGACGAGAAGGTGCTCCTCGAGATCGGCATGACCGCGGAGCAGATCGCCGGCGCGCGCATGTACAAGGGCATGGGCGGCGGCTGCAAGACGTGCAACGGCTCCGGGTACAAGGGGCGCGTCGCGCTCTATGAGGTCATGCGGATGAACGACACCCTCCGCGAGATGATCCTGCAGGGCGCGAGCACCGCCGAGCTGAAGGTCGGCGCCATCAAGACGGGCATGAGCAGCCTGCGCATGAGCGGCAACGCGAAGGTGCTGGCCGGCGTCACGACGCCCGCCGAGGTGCTCCGCGTGACGATGTCCGACTAGCGCAGCGCCCGCGGTTGCGCGCGGGTACTGGACCTTTGTACTCTCACGGTCATGGCGCGCGTGAAGGCGAGCACGGTGATCGCGCGGCTCCAGTACGTGGAGTCGAGGTTCGGTCGCGACGCGCGCGCGCGGATCGTGGAGTCGCTGATGCCGGAGCACCGCCGCGTCATCGAGGACGGCGTGCTGCCGCACCAGTGGGTGTCGTTCGAGCTCTTCGTCGCGCTGAACGTCGAGATCGACCGCGCGCACGGCAAGGGCGACCTCGCGCTCTGCGAGGACATGGGGGCCTTCGGCGCGGCGGCGAACCTGACGACGCTGTACCGCGTGTTCTACAAGCTCGGCACGCCGATGTTCATCTTCCGCAAGGCGGCGAGGCTGTGGGAGGTGCACTACGACTCGGGGCGGCTCGTCCCCACCCAGGAGGGCGAGTCGACCGTGCGCCTGAAGATCCTCGACTTCGACACGCCCCACCGCGCGCACTGTCTGTCGGTGCTGGGCTGGGCGACGAAATCGATCGAGCTGTCGGGCGCCAAGGTCACCGAGCGCGCCGAGCAGCGCTGCCGCACGCGACGCGACGGCGCGTGCGAGCTGGTCGTCGGGTGGCAGTGACGGGCGCGGCGACCTCACGGGCGACGGCCGAGCGTCGAGGAACGTGCACAGTGAGCCGCGCGCTACGGTGCGTGGAGGCGCAGCTCCGCGCCGAGCGACAGCCCCGCGGGTGACAGCTCGAGCTCGAGGCCGCGGAGGCTCGGGCGCAGTCCCAGCCCCGCGGTGGCCAACCCGAGCGCCTGCTCCAGGTCGAGCTCGCCCACCATGCGCCGACCGATGACCCTCTGCCGGACGGCCGGCAACAGATCGGAGAGGCACGGGGTGAGCTCCCAGTCCGAGCCCCGCCGGGCCTCGCAGTCGACGCCGATCAGCCGTGGGGTCAGCGTCGCCTTCGCGCGCGCCGGGCCGCTCGCGCCGAGCTCGAGCGCGAGGCGCGCGTGCCCGACCACCTCGCGCGCGCCCCAGTCGCCGAGCTTCACCGAGAGCGCGGAGACCGTCGCGCCGTCGCGCGTGAAGCTGGAGAGATAGGGCGCCAGCCGCGGATCGAGCCCGGTGACAGTGAAGGCGAGATCTCGCGCCTCTCGCGGGAGCGCGTCGAGCACGACGCTCGAGCGCCCGAGCGCGCCGAGCGCCCCGCTCTGCCAGGCGACGTACAGCAGCTGGTTCACCGCGGCGGGGGTCAGGCTGACAGTGATCCGAGGCCCAGACCCGCCCGGCGCGCGCGTCGCCGGCGCGGGGGAGGCGACGGAGGCGACGACGGGGTAGCCCTCGACGACGGGGTCGCGGAGCGGCGGCGCGAGGTGGGCGGCGAGGCAGAAGGGGAGGGTGACGCCGCCGGCGTCGACCGTCGGCGCGCTGGGCACGCGCACCGCGAACCTGTCGCGGCGTCCCGGCACGGGAGACGCGAAGTCGGTGACGGAGAGCGCGGCGTCGAGCGCCTCGAGGGCCCCGAGGATCGCGCGCTCTCCTTCACTTTGCAGGGTGCTCCCGACGATCGACGCGCACGCGTCCGGGCGGCCCAGGAGGCTCGGGAGCCTCCCGAGCAAACATAGGGGGCCGTGGTCGGCGTGCACACGCTCGACGATGGCGGCCTCGAGGCCAGGGCTCGCGCGCACGGAGGGCGCGGTGAGCGATCGCACGCGGAGGCGCCCGCCGTCGGCGTCGAGCGAGAGCGCGGCGTCGAACGACAGCGTCCACCCGCGGCCGAATCCCAGCTCGACGTGCGTGTCGAGTCGCCCGGGTGACGCCTTCGTGCGCAGCGTCGCGCTCGCCACCTTCGGGAAGCGGAACGACGTCCACTCGACAAAGTTCTCACGCTGCATGCGCGCGAGCTTCTGGTTCGCCGCGTCGATCCCCCGCTGGCCGCGCCGCGTGAGCTCCCGCTCGAGCCACGGGGAGCTCGACGTGTCGAGCACCTCGGGTCGGAACGAGAGCGTGTAGCCGCAGTTGCTGTCGCCGGCAGGCTCGAGCGGGCCGAGCGCGGGGAGCCACACCTCTCGCTCCCAGCGGTGGGCGTACGACGCGCGCCAGCCGAGGAGCTCGACGCCCGCCTCCACGTCGCGCGTCTCCTCCACGCGCCAGCGCAGCTCCCCTGGCAACAGCAGCGGGGCGGGCGACGCGTGCCCGACGCTCTGGCGGAGGTACGGCGTGGGCGAGCGCACCATCACCCGCAAGTCCTCGCCGAGGACGGCGCGGTCGACCGCGGGCGCGAGCGCGACGCCGCCCATGGCGAGCGCGAGCCCCGCCGCGGCGAGCCCGGCCCCCAGCAGGGCGTAGCCGCGCGACAGCGTCACTCGATCACGCCCCGCTGCACGAGGGTGGACAGCAGTTCCATCGCGACGACGAACAGCGTGCAGCGCATCACCGCGGAGGTCATCGCGGAGGTGACGTCGTCCGACGAGCGCTTCGGCTCCACCGCGCGGGCGACGGTGATCGACGGCAGCGCGACGGCGTACAGCGCGATCAAGCAGCTCATGCGGATGACCGGGACGAGCTGCCCCGGCGCGGGATCGACGAAGTTGGACAGCAGCCGCAGCAGCGCGTGCGGGACGTCGTACGCCCGGAACAGCGCCCAGCCTCCCACCACCATCGACGCGATGAACACCGCCGCCGCCCCCAGGTACGACGCGCACAGCGCGAGCCACGCGGGGGACCACAGGTAGCGCTCCGGCGGGACGCCGAGGCCCTCGAGCGCGAGCACCTGGCCGTTCAGCGTCTGCCCGCCGAGCCAGGCGTTCACCGAGCTGCCGCTGGTCGCCGAGAAGACGATCGCGGAGATCGGCGGCGCGAGCGACAGGATGTACGAGCCGCCGACCATGCCGAGGATGGCGCCGGGCGCGAGCGCCGCCGACAGGCTCGCGATCACGAACGGCACCGTGAAACCCAACAATCCACCCACCGTGGCGAAGAACGCGAGCGGCCGGAGGAGCGCCGCCCCGAGCAGCTTCGCGCCCACGCGCGCGGAGGGGAAGAAGAGGCGCGGGCGGAGGGCCCCGACGAGGCTCGCGCCGAGCACCACGAGGGGCCGCGCGAGGCCGAGCTCCGCCCGCTGGCGACGAAACGCGGGCGGCGCGGCGGACGCCCCCGCGAGCAGCGCCTCGACCCGCGCTGTCAGCCGCCCCAGCCGCTGGTGTCGCTCGTCTGGCGGCGTGAGCTCGGCGGGCCCCGGCCAGTCCGCGAACACTGGCACCAGGCGCTTCGCCGCGGTGTCGAGGAAGAGGATCTGGTCGCTCGCGCCAGCCGCCAGCGTCAGATCGTGCGTGATGAGCAGGATGCCCGCGCCGAGCGATCTCGCCTGGCTCGTCAGCAGCGCGGCGAGGCGCCGGACGCCGAGCGGATCGAGCCCGACCGACGGCTCGTCGAGCACCACGAGGCGCCGCCCGGCGGCGAGCGTCCGCGCCACCGCGACGCGCTGGGCCTGCCCGCCGCTCAGCGCCGAGACGGGGCGCCCCGACGTCGCGAGCGCGGGATCGAGCTCGACCGCGCGCAGCCAGGCCTCGGGCGCGTGCGCCGCGCCCGCCGCGGCCTCGGCGAGGCGGATGTTCGCGCCGACGTCGAGGTGATCGAACAGCGCGCCGCGCTGGGGGACGAACGCAGACTCGACCCGCACGTGGTGGGCGCGCGCGACGACGCCATAGCCCGCGTGGCGCAGCGACGAAGGCCCAAGGAGCGCGCGCAGCAGCGTGGTCTTCCCGGCGCCCGATGGGCCGAGCAGCGTCACCACCTGACCCGGCAGGATGCGCAGCGAGGCGCCAAGGACCAGCGGCTCTCCCCCCGGGAAGGCCACCGTCAGCCCGTCGATCTCCAGGAGGGCGCCGCGCGGCGAGGTCGCTCGTGACAACCGTCGGAGGGTAGCAGGCGCGGCGAGTGGGCCCTTGTTCCAGCATCATCGACGTCCTCCGAGGTCGGTGGCACAACTAATATAACCAACGTCACCCGACGCCGGCGATCGTCAGCCCCTGCCAGGCTCCCTCGACCAGGCGACCGCCCTTGTACCTCCACGCGCCGCCGTCGCGCGCGAAGTCGGACAGCTCCGTGAACGAGGCGTCCTTGCCCTTCTGGAACACGCGCGCGTGGAACAGCACCTGCCCCTCGGCGCCGCGCTCGCGCGCCTCGAGCACCACGAGCCCCGGGTACTTGAAGGCCGACGTCACGCGCCGCAGGTTCGCGACCACTTCGACGCGCGGCGCGGCCGCGTCCGGGTGCGCGGGGTGGGTCGTCGCGACGAGGTAGTCGACCTCCCCGAGCGCGAACGCCGCGTACCGCGATCGCATCAGCGCCTCGACGCCGGGCGCCGCGCCGCCCGCGTGCAGCGGGCGACAGCAGCTCGAGTAGGGGCGACCGGACGAGCAGGGGCAGGGGGCGGAGCCGCGCATCGAGGCGGCTCTACTCGCCCGCGCTGCGCGCGTGTTGCCGCTTGTCACGGGGGGGGCGTCGGGGCTAGTTGGGCGCCGCATGGACGCGATTCGAGTCCGGGGCGGCAGGAGCCTCGTCGGCACCATCCCGGTCAGCGGCGCGAAGAACGCCGCGCTGCCGATCCTCTGCGCGACGCTGCTCTCCGACGGCGAGAGCACGCTGCGCAACGTGCCCGCGCTGCGCGACATCGAGACGACCTCCGCGCTGCTCGGCTTCATGGGCCGCCGGGTCTCGTGCGCCCCGCCCGTGGTCACGGTCGGCTCGAGCGGCCCCGTGCGCCCCGAGGCGCCGTACGAGTTCGTGAAGCAGATGCGCGCGAGCGTGCTCGTGCTCGGCCCCCTGCTCGCGCGCTACGGCAAGGTGCGCGTCTCCCTGCCGGGCGGCTGCCAGATCGGCACGCGCCCCGTCGACCAGCACCTGAAGGGCCTCGAGGCGCTCGGGGCGAGCATCCAGCTCTCGCACGGCTACATCCAGGCCGAGTGCGCGCGGCTGAAGGGCGCCGAGATCGTCTTCGACATGCCGACGGTGACGGGCACCGAGAACTTGATGATGGCGGCCGCGCTCGCGAAGGGCCGCACCACGCTCGTCAACTGCGCCGAGGAGCCCGAGGTCGAGGAGCTCGGCCGCGTCCTCAACAAGATGGGCGCGCGCGTCGAGGGCGCGGGCACCCACGTGATGCACATCGAGGGGCGCGACGCGCTCGATCCCTTCGATCACGCCGTCATCCCCGACCGCATCGAGGCGGGCACGTACATGGTCGCGGCCGCGATGACCCGCGGCGACGTGCTGGTCGACGGCGCGCCGCTCGAGCACCTCGAGGCGCTCGCCGCGAAGCTCCGCAAGGCGGGCGTCGAGGTCTCGCGCGAGGGGGGCGGCGTGCGCGTGCGCGTGCCCGGCGAGCTGCGCGGCGTCGACGTGACGACCGCGCCGCACCCTGGGTTCCCCACCGACATGCAGGCGCAGCTGATGACCCTGATGACCCTCGCCGCGGGGCGCAGCGTGATCACCGAGACGATCTTCGAGAACCGCTTCATGCACGTCCCCGAGCTCGTGCGCATGGGCGCGAACATCGAGGTGCACGGCAACACCGCGGTCGTCACGGGCGTCGCCGGGCTCGAGGGCGCGAGCGTGATGGCGACCGATCTGCGCGCGAGCGCGTCCCTCGTCGTCGCGGGCCTCGTCGCGAACGGCGAGACCGAGGTGCGGCGGGTCTACCACCTCGATCGCGGCTACGAGCGCATGGAAGAGAAGCTGTCGCGCGTCGGCGCGGACATCGCGCGCGTGCGCGGCGCCGAGGGCTGAGTGATCACGGTCGCTGTCCCGAAGGGCCGGATCCTCGCGAAGCTCGGCGGGCTGCTCGAGCGCGCGGGCCTCGACGCGTCCCCGCTCCGCCAGGAGGATCGGCGGCTCTCGCGCGACTCCGACGACGGCGGCGTGCGCTACCTGTTCCTGAAGCCCGACGACGTGCCGACGTACGTGGAGTACGGCGCCGCCGATCTCGGGTTCTGCGGCCGCGACGTGCTCGACGAGCGCGGCTACGATCTCTACCGCCCGCTCGATCTCGGCGTGGGCCGCTGCCGCATGGTGGTCGCGCGGCCCGACGGCTGTCGCGAGATCCCCGACGTGCCGCGCGTTGCGACGAAGTTCGCGAAGGTAGCCGAGCGCCACTTCGCCGCGAGGGGCGCCCAGGCCGAGATCGTCTACGTCGGCGGCTCGGTCGAGCTCGCGCCGCTGGTCGGCCTCGCGGATCTCATCGTCGATCTCGTCGAGAGCGGCGCGACCTTGCGCGAGAACCACCTCCACGAGGTCGAGACGGTGCTCGAGGTGAGCACGCTGCTCGTCGCCAACCGCGCGGCGTACAAGCTGAAGGCGCGGGAGGTCGCGCCCTACGTCGACGCGCTCCGTCGCGCGACGGAGTGACCGCCACGCGACGAAGCGGCGCTAGCAGCGCTCGAACACGGTCGAGATCCCCTGCCCGACGCCCACGCAGAGCGACGCGAGCCCGAGGCGCGCCTCTCGCCGCTGCATCGCGTGCACGAGCGTCGCCGCGATGCGCGCGCCCGAGCTGCCGATCGGGTGCCCGAGCGCGATCGCGCCGCCGTGCACGTTCACGCGCGACGGATCGAGCTCGAGGCCGCGGACGCACGCGAGGCTCTGCGCGGCGAACGCCTCGTTCAGCTCGACGAGATCGAGGTTCGGCGCGCGGAGGCCCAGGCGGGAGAGCAGCCGCTTCGTCGCCGGGATGGGGCCCTCCCCCATGAGGTTCGGCTCGACGCCCGCCGTCTGCGAGCCCACCCAGCGCGCGAGCGGCGTGAGGCCGAGGTCGCGCGCGGCCGCCTCGCTCGCGAGCAGCACGCCCGCCGCGCCGTCGTTGATCGGCGACGAGTTGCCCGCCGTCACCGTGCCCTCCTTGCGGAACGCCGGCGCGAGCTTCGCGAGCTTCTCCTTGGTCGTGTCGGGACGCGGCGACTCGTCCCGCGTGAACGATCCCTCCGGCTCCCCGCGCCTCGCCGGCGGCAGCGGCACGGCGACGATCTCGCGATCGAACGCGCCCGCCTCCCACGCGGCGCCGGCCTTCTTCTGTGACGAGAGCGCGAACTCGTCCTGCTCGTCGCGCGAGATGCTGTGCTTCTTCGCGACGTTCTCCGCCGTCTCGCCCATGCTCGCGAGCTCGAAGCGCGCGGCCATCCTGGGGTTCGGGTAGCGCCAGCCTAGGGTCGTGTCGTAGATGGGGGGCGGCGTGCGATCCCACGCCTCGTGCGGCTTCGGCATCGAGAACGGTGCGCGGGTCATGCTCTCGACGCCGCCCGCGATGACCACGCTCGCCTCGCCCGCGAGGATCATCCGCGCGCCGTCGTTGATCGCCTCGAGGCCGGAGCCGCAGAGGCGGTTCACCGTCACGGCGGGCACCTCGTACGCCACGCCCGCGAGCAGCCCCGCCATGCGCGCGACGTTGCGGTTGTCCTCGCCGGCCTGGTTCGTCGCGCCGAACACCAGGTGATCGAGCCCCTCGGACGCGCGCGGCGACCGCTCGAGCAGGCGCGCGACGACGAGCGCGGCGAGATCGTCCGGGCGCACGCCGGCGAGCGCCCCCTTGTACCGCGCGATGGGGGTGCGGACCGCGTCGACGACGAAGACCCCTGGCTGTTTCATGCAGCGGAGCATGGCCCGCGCCCGGCCTCGGCTGAAGATCAATCTGCGCCGGCCGCGCCCCGCCCTGCCCGGCGCCGCTGGACCAGGTTTCGGAAAGGTGGCAATACGCGCGCCTCGCATGATCGCCTGGGCCATCAAGAAGGTCTTCGGGACCGCGCACGAGCGCGCCATCCGCCGTCTCCGTCCGCGCATCGACGCCATCAACGCGATCGAGCCCGCGATGAAGAAGCTCTCCGACGCCGAGCTCCAGGCGAAGACCGCCGAGTTCAAGCAGAAGCTCGACAACGGCGCGACGCTCGACGACATCCTCGTCGAGGCGTTCGCCGCGTGCCGCGAGGGCAGCCGCCGCGTGCTGAAGATGCGGCACTACGACGTGCAGCTCATCGGCGGCATGGTCCTGCACAGCGGGTGCATCGCCGAGATGCGCACCGGCGAGGGCAAGACGCTCGTCGCGACCCTGCCCTGCTACCTGAACGCGCTCGAGGGCAAGGGCGTGCACGTCGTCACCGTCAACGACTACCTCGCCACGCGCGACTGCGAGTGGATGAGCCGCCTGTACAACTGGATGGGCCTCTCGACCGGCGTGGTCGTCAACGGCCAGGACGACGCCGACAAGAAGGTCGCCTACCGGGCCGACATCACCTACGGCCAGAACAACGAGTTCGGGTTCGACTACCTGCGCGACAACATGAAGTTCTCGGCGCTCGACTACGCGCAGCGCCCGCTCCACTACGCGATCGTCGACGAGGTCGACTCCATCCTCATCGACGAGGCGCGCACGCCGCTCATCATCAGCGGCCAGGGCGAGCGCTCGAGCGACAAGTACCGCGACGTCAACGAGATGCTCCCGAAGCTCCGGCTCGACGAGCACTACGTCGTCGACGAGAAGGCGCACTCGGTCACGCTCACCGACGACGGCGTCGAGCTGTCGGAGAAGCTGCTCGGCACCGGCAACCTCTACGATCCGCGCAACCTCGAGATCCTGCACATCCTCAACCAGTGCCTGCGCGCGCACGCCCTCTACAAGCGCGATCAGCACTACATGGTGTCGTCCGACGGCAAGGTGCTCATCATCGACGAGTTCACCGGCCGCGTGCTCGCGGGGCGGCGCTGGTCGGACGGCCTGCACCAGGCGGTCGAGGCGAAGGAGAACGTGCGCATCCAGGAGGAGTCGCGCACGATGGCGACGATCACCTTCCAGAACCTCTTCCGCATCTACAAGAAGCTGTCGGGGATGACGGGGACGGCCGACACGGAGGCGTCGGAGTTCCACTCGACGTACAAACTCGACGTCGTGATCATCCCCACCAACAAGGGGATCGTCCGGCAGGATCACGAGGACGTCGTCTACAAGACGGAGCGCGAGAAGTTCGCGGCCGTCATCAAGGAGCTGATGGAGTACCACGACCGCGGCCAGCCCGTGCTCGTCGGCACGACCAGCGTCGAGAAGAGCGCGGCGCTCTCCGCGATGCTGAAGAAGAAGAAGGTCACGCACAGCGTCCTCAACGCGAAGCACCACGAGAACGAGGCGTACGTCGTCGCGCAGGCGGGCCAGAAGGGCGCCATCACCGTGTCGACCAACATGGCCGGGCGCGGCACCGACATCCTCCTCGGCGGCAACCCCGAGATGATCGCGAAGGCGCGGTTCCGCGAGTCGGGGCGGCTGCCGGAGGCCGAGCCGGAGGAGTTCGAGAAGGTCCTCGCCGAGCTCACCGACTCCTGCAAGAAGGAGGGCGACGAGGTGCGCGCGGCGGGCGGCCTGCACATCGTCGGCACCGAGCGCCACGAGTCGCGCCGCATCGACAACCAGCTGCGCGGCCGCGCCGGGCGCCAGGGCGATCCAGGCTCGAGCAGGTTCTACCTGTCTCTCGAGGACGACCTCATGCGCATCTTCGCGGGCGACAAGGTCAAGGGCCTGATGGAGCGGATGGGCATGCCCGACGACGAGCCCATCGAGCACCCGTGGGTCACGCGCAGCGTCGAGAACGCGCAGAAGAAGGTCGAGGAGCGCAACTTCGACTCTCGCAAGCACCTGCTCGAGTACGACGACGTGATGGATGCGCAGCGCAAGCGCGTCTACTCGATCCGCCAGCAGCTGCTCGCCGGGCGCTACGAGGCCGAGGAGTACGACGAGGACGGCGTGCGCACCGGCAAGCCGAAGAGGTTCAAGGTGCGCCCCGCGATCGACGCCGCCGCGCGCCCGGTCGCGCTCGAGATCCTCGGCATGTTCACCGATCCGCCGGTGCTCCCCGAGATCGCCGACGGGGTGAAGCAGCCGCTCCTGCGCAAGCACTTCGAGCCCGTCAAGCGCGTGCACGAGCTCGAGCAGCTGCAGGAGGCCTTGTACCGCGAGTTCGGCGTCAAGGTGCAGATCGAGAAGCGCGAGGAGGACGCGCTCGGGCTGTTCGACGAGATCGTCGAGGTCGTGCCGCTCGCCCTCACCGAGCAGCGCGAGCGCCTGCTCGATCTCCTCGACGGCGTGCTCGGCGCGATCGTCGAGGAGAGCTGCCCCGCGAACCGCCCGCCCGAGGACTGGGACTGGCAGGGCCTGTTCGACGCCGTGAAGGACGTCGTCGGCGTCTCGCCCGACGGCGTCGACGACCTCGCCGACCCCGAGCGCGTCGTGCAGTTCCTCTATGAGCTCGCGGAGAAGCAGTTCCTCGCGAGGGAGGAGGAGCTCGGCCCGACGCTCGCGCTCCGCGTGTTCCGCCACCTGTACCTCGAGGAGATCGACAAGGAGTGGGTCGAGCACCTGACGAGCATGGAGCACCTGCGCGACGGCATCGGCCTGCGCGGCTACGGCCAGCGCGACCCGAAGCAGGAGTACAAGAAGGAGGGCTACAACCTCTTCGTGACGATGCTCGCTGAGGTGTCGTCGACGGTCGTGAAGAAGCTGATGACGCAGGTCGAGGTCCAGCGCCCGCAGGAGGAGGAGCAGTCCGAGCACCTGGACGCGCAGCGCCACCTCGAGGAGCTGACCCGCGCCATCGCGCGGCACGGTGACAGCATGGAGTCGGCGCTCGCCGGCCACGAGCTGCCCGAGGGGCTCGACCTGCCGCTCGAGCCGCCGCGAGAGGAGACGCGCATCTCGCAGGAGGACGAGTGCGTGTGCGGGTCGGGGCGGCCGTTCTCCGAGTGTCACGGCGCCGAGGCGTCCGTCTGATCAGCGAAACGGCGTCGTCCCGCACCGCGCCTGACGGATCACCGTCCGACCCCCGCCGGTGGAGCGGTGGTCGAGGTCGGAGGCGCGCGGCGTCGGGACGAACCACGCGTCTATCTGCGACGGCAGCGCCCAGAACCTCGCCGCCTCGGGGAGCGCCTCGAGCGGCGGGCGCTCCGGCGGCGCGCGCCCGTAGGCGGTGTGCTCGACGAAGAAGCACTGGTCGGTCGCGAGGGGCGCCCAGAGGTACGTCCTGCCGCGCGCGACGCCAGCGTCGACGGACTCCAGCTCACGCCCGTCCGCCGCGCGCGCGATCAGCCGCCGCGCGCCGGGGAACACGCGCACGCGCAGGCCCGCGCCCGGCGTCTCGGCGGCGACGTTCGGGACGACGTACGTGGCGCCGTCCACCGACACGACGATCGGCGCGCCCGAGGTGGAGACGATCACGAGCGTCGCCCTCGCGCCGAGCACGACCTCGAGCGCCGCCCACGCGCCGAGCGCCGCGAGCGCGCCGGCCGAGAGCTGCTTGTGCTGCGGCCACGCCCGGACCTCCTCGATCCAGCGCCGCGCGCGCGCCGTCATCCTCGCCGCCACGAGCCAGCGCGACACCGCGCGCAGCTTGCTCGGGGGGGCGCATGGGGGCAAGCGAGGCGCCCCGAAATGGCGACAGCGCGAGGCGAGCCCTGCTAAAACGCTCGCTGGCGAATGTTCAAGGTCGACTGCCCCGGCTGCAAGGCGAGCTACAACGTCGATGAGCGGCGCGTGCCGGACGCCGGGCTGAAGATGCGCTGCCCGAAGTGCAGCACGACCTTCACGGTGCACCGCCCCGGCGATGACGCGCCCGAGCTGCCGCTGGTCGCCGCGCCGTCGCGCGGCGCGCTCGACAGCGGCCCGGATCTCCCCGCCGTCGCGAAGGCAGAGCTCCCCGCGCGCGCCGCGCCGCGGCCCGCGCCGCCGCGGCCCCCCCCGCCCACGCCCGCTCCACGGCAGACCCAGCAGGGGCTCGGCATGGACCTCGATTTGCCAGGCGTCGTGTCGCCGCGGGCGGGAGGTCCCCGGCTCGATCAGGAGATCGATCTCCCGCTCGCCGCGAAGCCCGCCCCGCGCCCGCCCGCGCAGAAGCCGTCGGCGCCGCCCTCGCTCGACGCGGAGCTCGACCTCCCCATGCCCGCGGGGGCGGCGCCGCGCCCGCCCGCGCAGAAGCGGTCGGCGCCGCCGCTCGACGCGGAGCTCGATCTCCCGATGCCAGCGGGCGCGCCTCGCCGCGGCCCGCCCGCGCTGGAGATGGACGACGGCGCGGGCCTGCCGGCCGTCGGCGGCGCCCCGAAGCGGGAGGCTCGGCGGGTCACGGGCGGCTCCCTGTTCGGCGACGATCTGCCCGCTCCGGCCGCGGTCGGGCTGCCTGCCGCCACTGCGGCGCCCCACGGCAGCGCCGCGTTCGAGCTCGATCTGCCCTCTCCCGGTCGCGCGGCGGCGCCGCCCGCGCGCGCGCCGCTCGTGTCCGAGGGTGGAGGGTTCGGCGAGCTCGATCTCCCGGCGGTCGGCGCCATCGGCCTCCCCGCGACCGGCGGCTCCGCCCCGGCGATCCCTCAGCTCCCCGATTTCGGAGGAGCGCCCGCGCAGGGTGGCGGCGCCGCGGAGTTCGGAGAGGTGGCGGGGTTCGGTGAGCCCGCTGGGTTCGGCGAGCCCGCTGGGTTCGGCGAGCCCGGCGGGTTCGGCGAGCCCGACTTCGGCCGTCCTCCGTCCTTCTCGGGAGACCCCTTCGCCGGTGCGTCGGGCCCGCCGTCGCTCGCCGAGCCGGACGGCTTCGGCAAGCCCGCTCCGTTCTCGGCGCCGCCGCCCGCGCCCGCGGCGTCGCACGAGGCCGATCCTTTCGGCAGCGAAGACCCGTTCGCGAAGCCCGCCGCGCCCGCGCCGGCCGCGCACGTGCAGCGCCAGGCAGGTGGGGGGGTCTCCTTCGGCGAGGTCGATCTCGGGGCCGACGCCGGCGACGCGCTCCCCGTCGAGGCCGCCGCGCCGACCGGTGGCGGGGGCGCGGGGTGGGGCGAGCGCGATCTCGGGGGAGGAGGCGACGACGACATGGAGTTCGGCGCCATCCCGCAGGAGGGCACCGGTCGCGTCGGGCCGAGCGCCGGGCCGAGCGTCTCGCCCCCCGCCGCGGGCGCGCGCGTCATCGCCGCGCCTCCCGTGCGCCGCCCCGAGGCCGAGGCGGCCCCGCCCCCGAAGCGCGGTCGAGGCCTCAAGATCGCGGCCGGCGCGCTCGTGCTCGTGATCGCGGCGGGCGTCGGCACGTCGTTCACCGAGCACGGGCCCTTCGGTTACAACCTGGTCTACGACGCCGTGAAGGCGAAGGACTGGGACGAGACCCTCCACGCCACCGCGAAGCGCAGCGCCGCCGCGATGTCACAGGATACTTCCGCGAGCGGCGCCGAGGCCGCGCGCATCGCCGACGGCGCGGCGACCGCGAACGAGCGCGCGACGGCGATCGCGGCGTACGCCGCGTACGTCGCCTTCGCGAGGGAGCTCAGGTTCGGGCGGGATCCGGCGCTCCACGCGCGCGGCAAGACGCTCCTCGCCACCCTCCCGCCGGACGCGAGCGGGTTCGGCTACGATCACGCGCGCGCCGCGCAGCTCGCGGCGAACGACCAGGTGCCTCGCGGCCTCGCCGCCGCCGAGAGCCTCGCCCGCCGCTCCCCGAACGATCCTGACGCGGTGTCGCTCGCGGCCGAGATCGCGCTCGACGCGCGCGACGCGGACAAGGCGCTCGCGCACTTCACGCAGCTCGCGACCTTCGAGCCCGGCGCGCGCGCGACCTTCGGCATGGCGCGCGCCCACCTGCTGAAGGGCGAGCGCGACAAGGCCGAGGCCGCCGCGAAGAAGGTCGTCGACACCGCGCCCGCGCACGCGGCCTCGCGCGTGATGCTCGCGCGGCTCATCTGGGACGGGTCCAGGGACGACGCCGCGACCGAGGGCTACGTCGACAAGGTGCTGAAGGACCCAGCGATCCGCGCCAACGCGAGCAACGGCGATCTCGTCGCCGCCTACACGCTGATCGGCGAGCTCGCGCTGCGCAGATCGCGGGTCACCGCCGCGGAGGCCGCGTTCAACGAGGCGCTGAAGCTCGACACGCGCGCGCCCGGGGCGCTCGCGGGCGTCGGCGAGGCGCTCTACCGCGCCGGGCGCTTCGCCGAGGCGCTCGCGCGCTTCAACTCGGCGATGGAGGCCGATCCCGAGGCCGTCGGACCGAAGATCGGCGTCGCGAAGACCAAGATCTCGCTCGAGCGCCTGCAGGAGGCGAAGGATCTGCTGAAGAACCTCGCGAAGCAGCTCCGTGAGGCCAACAAGCCGAGCTACCAGGTGCTCTCGTGGCTCGGGCGCACCGAGGAGGCGCTCGGCGACAAGGCGTCGGCGGAGTCCGACTACCTCGAGGCCATCAAGCTCGGCGGCGCCGACACCGACGTCGTCGAGACGTACGTGTCGCTCGCCCAGCTGCTGCTCGGTCTCGGGCGCCCGGCGGAGGCCACCGCGAAGCTCGACGAGGCGAAGGCCAAGCTGCCGAAGTCGGTCGCGCTGTTCAAGGCCATGGGAGATCTCGCGTTCCAGGCTGGTCGCTACGAGGAGGCCGAGCGCGATTTCGACTCGGCGCTGGCGCTCGACGAGCACGAGCTGGCGACGAGGTTCCGCCTCGGCGTCACCCAGCGCCGCCTGTCGAAGTTCGAGGCGGCCGCGGCGTCGCTCGACAAGGTCGCCGCCAGCGACAAGGACTACCCGGGCCTCTCGCTCGAGCGCGCGGTGCTCTTCGAGGCGTCCGGGCAGAGCAGCAAGGCGCTCGAGATGTACGAGGCCGCGCTCGCGAAGGCACCCAACGATCCCGATCTGATGCTCCGCGTGGCCGCCGCGCAGCTCGCGACGCCGACCGCCCCCGTGGCGAAGGCCGAGGAGCTGCTCCGCAAGGTGCTGCAGGTCCGCGCCAACAGCGCCGAGGTCAACCACTACATGGGGCGGGCGCTCCTGATGCGAGGCACCAACCTCGCCGAGGCGCTGAAGTACCTGCGCCGCGCGACGGAGCTCGATCCCAACCGCGCCGAGTACTGGCTGTACGTCGGCTGGGCCGCGAACGAGGCCGATCAGCAGTCGGTCGCCGCCGACGCGCTCGACAAGTGCCTCGACCGCGACAGGAGCCTCGCCGATGCGTACTGGCAGCGGGGCGTGCTGCGCCGGCGCCAGCGCCAGGTCATCGACGCCGAGGCCGACCTGAAGAAGGCGCTCGAGCTCCGTCCGTCACGCTACGAGGCCTACGCGACGCTCGCCGAGGTCTACGAGGACCAGCAGCGCTGGCCCGCCGCCGAGGACGCCTGGGGCAAGGCCCTCAAGGGCAACGGCGACCGCGCGGACTGGCGGTTCCGCCTCGGCAAGCTCATCAAGGAGCACGGCAACCGCGCCGGCGCGCTCGAGCACCTCGCGAAGGCGCACGAGCTGGCCATGCGCGCCGAGACCAAGCCGCCGTGGCTCACCGAGTGCGCGCTCCTGCTCGGCGAGGCGGAGAACGCCGCGGGCAAGCGCGACCTCGCCATCCAGCACTTCCAGCAGTTCGTCAGCCTCGCCGCGCCCGACAGCCCCTACCTGCCCGACGTCTGCCGCAAGCTGAAGCAGCTGGGAGACGAAGCGCGCGGCTGCCGCTGAAGAGGTGCCCAATCTTGCGGCTGCACCGGGCGACGCGTCGGTCGGCCTCCTCGAAATACGGTGGGTATTCCTGCGTCGGCCTCCCTAGCCTCGCCCGGTTCGCTCGCGAGCTTGGACACCTCTCGAGCCGCGCGACTGGCGCTCAGCGCTTCATCGCCAGGAGGGCGCACGCGGCGCGGGTGCGCGCGTCGGCGTCGTCGTCGGCGAGGACGGGCGCGGCGTCCGGGAACTCCCGCATCGACGCGAGCTCCGTCGCCGCCCACGCGCGCACGTTCGGCTCGGCGGAGCGCGTGTCCTCGGCGAGCAGCGACACCACGCGGCGATCGCCGGCCACCGCCATCGCCGAGCGCGCGGCGTTGCGGACGGCGGAGGTGCCGGTCGCGTAGCCGGCGAGGTCGTCGAGCGCCTTCTGCTTGTGATCCTTCCGCCACGCGAGCCGGCCGAGCGCCGCGACCCTCACGCGCAGATCGCCGTCCTCCGACGCCTTCTCCATGGCCTTCTGCGCGTCGGGATCGTCGGCGTCGAGGTAGCCGATCGCCGAGACGCGCGCGTCGGTGGGGCCGCTCTCGACCGCGCGCAGGATGGCGGCGCGCGCGGCCTCCGCCTCGGATCCGCCGCGGCCCTTCAAGAGGCCAGCGGCCGTCAGCGCCGGGACCCCGCGCGAGGTCTCGACCACCCAGAGCAGCTGATCTCGCCCACCCGCGTCGTAGCTCGCCGCCATCCCCCAGGCGCTGGCGAGGGATGAGCGCAGCGGCTCGTCGGCGGTCGCCCAGCGATCCTTCAGCGTGAGCACGACGTCGCGCCCGCCGATGCGCCCGGCCGCGCGCGCCGCGACGCCGCGCACGAGCCCGTCGGGATCGAGCCGCGCGGCGTCGAGCAGCGCGCCCGCGTCGCCCGGGTCGGCCGCGTCGAGCGCCGCGAACAGCGCGCCTCGCCGGACCCGCACGTCGAGGTCGACGAACAGGCCGCGACGCCGGGCGCCGTCACGCTCGCGGAACAGCGTGCGCGCGCCGACCGCTCGCCACCCGGCGTCGTCGCTGCCCGCCTCCTCGCGGTAGCCGCCAGGCGAGACCACCCCGCCGTCGACCAGCAAGAAGGCCGCGTGCGCGCCCGCGTCGTCGCGGGTCTTCGCGCGCCGCTCGACCACGTCGTCGACCTTCTTCAGGCAGCCCTGCAGGAGATCGAGGCGGGCGGAGGCGTCCTCGGGCTTCGTGTCCTTCAGCGTCCGCGCGACGACCGCGTGCGCGATGTCGCGGACCTCGCCGCCGTCGAGCTTGCGCTGATGGGCCTCGACGTACCGCCGCAGCCCCGCGTAGTCGCCGCGCTCGGCGAGGCCGACGCCCGTCGACGTGCCGCAGCCACCGAGGATCGACAGCGCCGTGATCGCGAGCCCGGCCGACGACGAGAGTCTCATTTGCGCGCGGAGCCTACACGAGGCTTGTGGCAAGTCGAGGCGCTCACGGCACCGTGTCGTGCTCGTCGAACGGCGCGCGGATCGTGTGCGGCACCTCGCCGCGCCGCCAGTCGACGAGCTCGGCGTTCGACGATCTCAGCCGCGCGGACATCGCCTGCACGAGCGCCCAGAGCACCTTCACGCCGACCACGGGATCGGCGCGCATCAGCTTGCCCATCGCGTCCTCGGTGAGCACGAGCGTCTCGGTGGGCTCGAGCGCGCGCACCGTCGCCGAGCGCTCGGCGTACTCGACGAGCGCCATCTCGCCGAAGTGCCCGCCCGGCCCCAGCTCGGCGAACGAGACGCCCTGGCGCTCCACCGAGACGCGGCCCGTGACGACGATGAAGAGGTCCGAGTCCTGCTCGCCCTCGCGCACGACGAGCTCGCCTGCGGCGAACGACCGCGTGCTCGTGACGGCGAGCGTCGCAGCCTGCTCCTTGTAGCTGAGGTGCGCGAGCAGCGGCACGTGCCGGACGGCGTCGATGCGCAGGCGCGCGACCGTGGACGAGCCGTCGAACGTCGTCGCGCGCGCGCGGAGCACGACCGCCGTCACGTTGTCGGCGCCGCCCGCGGCGTTCGCGTGATCGATGAGCGCGCGCGCCGCGTCGCCGCCGGAGTCGAGCAGCGCCGGGATGCGCGCGTCGTCAGGCAGGTACATGTGCAGGCCGTCCGAGCTCAAGAGCAGCGCGTCGTCGTTCGCGAGCTCGAGCGCGAGCGTGTCGACCTGCACCGACTCGTGCGAGCCGAGGCTGCGCGTCAGCACCCCGCGAAAGCGGCTCTGCTCCGCCTCCTCGCGCGTCATCGCGCCGGCCTTCACCTGCATCGCGGCGATGGTGTGATCCTCGGTCAGGTGGTGCACGCCGCCCTGCCTGATGAGGTAGATGCGGCTGTCGCCGACGTGCCCGAGCACCGCCAACCCCCCCGCGTGCACCACGCACGAGAGCGTCGTGCCCATGCGCCGCCCCTCGGCCAGGTTGCGCTGGTGCACCGTCGCGCAGGCGGCCTGGACGGACTCCTCCACCGCGCGGCAGGCCGCCGCGCGCGCCTCCGCGGACGCGTCGCGCGCGAGGCTCGCGAAGGTCGCCGCGCGCTCGCGCACGCTCGCCCGCACGACCTCGGCCGCGAGCTTGCTCGCCTCCTCGCCCCCCCGCTTGCCCCCGATGCCGTCGGCGACGAGGTCGAGGCCGAGCTCGGCGTCGGCGACGTAGCAGTCCTCGTTGCCCTGCCGCTTGCGACCGACGTCCGTCGCCGCGGCGACCGAGAGAGTGAAACCCATGCGGGCAGCTTCTCACGCTTGCCCGACGCGCGACCACCATCGCCCTCGCGCCTCGTTGAGAGGCGGATCGCCCGCTCGACGCGGGACGGGCGACATGACAGACGATCCCGCGTGAGGGCCCGCGTCGCCGCGCTCGTCGTCGCGGTCGCGCCCGCGCTGTCCGGCGTCGGGCTCGCGCAGCCCATCCGGCTCGTCCGCGGCGCGCCGAGCGCGAGCGCCTCGTCCTCGAGCCCGCGTGCGCACCACGACGTGGGCTTCGCGCCCGATCCGACGCCGCTCGTCACCCGCGCGAAGTGGGTCTACGAGCTGTCGTTCGTCGACGGCGCGTTCACCGCGGCGATGCCCACGCGCCGCGAGCTCTCCCGCCCGACGGAGACGGAGCGGCGCATGGGTCGGTACATGCTCGAGCTCTACGTGGGGCCCGTCCTGCTCGAGCGCGTCCGGTTCGAGGTGCCGCTGCAGAACGGCGATCCCTGGTCGGGCGCGAAGCGGCGACCGTTCGACGCCCCGCCCGATCTCGCGCGGCGCGTACGCGTGAAGCTCAAGGTGGAGGTGCCGGACTCCGAGCGCGTGACGTCGGCCGCGATCGTCGACCGCGCCACCGGCCACAAGACCCGCCTGCCCTGGCCGCGCACCCCGCCGGCCCAGGCGTCGAGCGCGCCCGCGCCGGCCGCCAGCGTCAGCGCGCGATGACCCACGCGTGGTACGACACCCACTCGCTCGCGCGCGGGACGACGGTGATCTCGGTCGCCCCCGCGGCGCCGTCGAGCGGCACCGACACCTCCACCCACCCGTCGCGCCTCGGCAGGGCGATCTCCTGACGGCGCCCGCCCACCGTGAGCTCGAGCTTGCCCGGGCGGTCGACGACCGTGCGCAGCGCGAGCCGCGGGTGCGCGCCCGAGACCCGCACGGTGAACCGCTCCGCGCGGTCGCTCGGGATGCGGCGCCCAGCGTCCCAGAGATCCACGCTCGCGTCCCGCGGATCGGGCAGCACGCGCATCTCGGTGTAGCCCCCGAGCGGCTGGGGGAACCGATACCCATGCGCCCGCTCGCTCACGAGATCGCACACGTCCACCTCGTCGACCACGCGCTCGCCTGCCGCCAGCTCGCGCGGTGACGCGCCCGTGTCGAGCAGGCGCCAGTCGGCGCGCAGGATGAGCTTCTCCGCGCCGCCCGAGATGACGTTTCCGGGGACGGTCACCGACGCGACCGGCTGGCCGAACCACCCGGGCAGCGCGGGCCACCACGTCGGGAAGATCGCCATCGTGTCGGGGCGCTCCGCCGGGCCGAGGCGCTCGATCAGCTCGAGCGTCGCCGGCAGCCCGTGCACGCCCGCGCGCGCGAGCGGCAGGTCGCGGTAGCCGCCGAGCCCGATGAGATCGAACCCCGGCACGTCCGCGGCGTACAGGATGGCGCCCGCGTCGCCGACGAGGACGCGCCGGGGCGGCGGATCGAGCTCGCGCAGCAGGTGCCCCACCTTCAGGTGCTGGTCGTGGATGTTGCGGCTCGCGCGCCCGAAGAACCAGATCTGGTCGCGCAGCTGCACGCGCTCGCCCCTCCAGTAGAGCCCGAGGAGCCAGGCCGCGGCCGCCGCGGACACCACGCCCCAGGGGACGACGAGGCGCCCGCGCGGCGCGAGGGCGACGAGCCCAGCGACGAGCAGCGTCGCGTTCGCGAGCCCCTCGGGCCAGGTCTTCTCGTGGTCGCACATCCAGAACCCGAGCTGCGCGACGACCGTGAACCTCGCCGCGCGCGCCGCCCACGACGACGGGCCCTTCGGCGACAGCAGCACCGCGAGCCCGAGCGCGGACGACGCGAGCAGCCACGCGACCGCGGGCATCACGTACCGCTCGTTCTGCCACCGCACCTGGCCGTTCAGCGAGACGACCAGCGTCCACAGCGCGGCCGACGAGAGCAGCACCGCCGCCGGGCCGCGCGTGCGCCTGTCGACGAGCGGCACGACCGCGAGCAGGTAGGGGACCTTGCCCCACGGCCTGTCCTCGCCGAAGTGGTGCCACGCCATCCGGTCGAAGCAGTAGCGGAGGTTGAACTGCCAGTCGGCGAGCTTGTCGGCGCTGGTCATGTACGGGTTCTCGAGCGCGAGCTTCACGATCGCGCCGTTGGCGGCCCACTCGCCCGTGAGCGCGCGGTTCGCGACGCTCTGCGCGATCAGCGCGACGACCGCCGGCGCCCCCGCGCGCCACAGGACGGCCGCCCCCGCGCCCGGCCCGAGCCTCCGCGACACCGAGAGCGCCGCGTACGCCCCCAGCACCAGCAGGCTCGTCGCCCCCTCGGGGCGGGTGAGGCAGAGGAGCGCCCCCAGCGCGCCGAGCCACGTCGCGCCTCGCTCGGGGCGGCGCCGCGCGCGCGCGGTGTCGGTCGCCGTGACGTATGCGAGCCCCCAGATCCCGAGGAGCCACGCGACCTCCATGCCGCTCCAGAGCGACCACGCGAGCGCGCCCGTCGAGAAGATCGCGAGGGGCAAGAGGAGCAGCGCAGCCGCGGGGAGCCGGGAGAACGCCCGCGCCGCGCCCCAGAGGAACCCGAGCGTCGACACCGCCGCGACCACCCCCGCGAACGGCACGAGCGCGTCGCCTCGCGCGCCGAGCCAGTAGCCGAGCGCGAGGACGAAGGGGTAGGTGAGGCTGGTGTTTCCGCTCGAGTAGCCGTTGCCCTCGCTCCACTCGAAGGGGTGGCCGCGCGCGGTCGCGCGCGCGTAGTCGAAGTGGATGTACACGTCGTCGAGCGGCATCGACCACGCGCCGCCCGTCTGCGCGAGCACCGAACCGTAGAACACCCGCGCCGACGCCAGCGTCGCCAGCGCCGCGACGACGAGGAACCACGCCGAGGGGAACCGCGGGCGTCGCCCGGTCACGACGCCCGATACCACACACGAGACGGGACGAGCGCGCGCCGCGCGACCCCGCGAAAAGGGCGGCGAGAGCGGGCGTTTCACCTTGCTCTTCGCGCGTGCGCGGCCTTTACTCCGCGCCGCCCTCACCCATGCGCTGGTCCGTCGAGGTCTCTCCCCTCCGCCCTTCGAACGCCCCGGGCGTCGCTCCCATCGCGCCGGAGGTGCACGTGGTCGAAGCCAAGAACTGGCAGTCGGCGCTCCAGGCGGTCCGCGAGCACGGCGGCGGCGCGGGCCCCATCTCGCAGTTCTCGATCGAGCTGCTCACCGACGGCTACCGCGCGATCGATCCCGTCGGACGGCTCCGCTACCTGGTGAAGAAGGTCGGGGACGACGTCGCGACCACCCTCGAGGGCCCCCCGGCCTCGATCCCGTCCTCCGCCGTCCCCGCGCCTGCCGCTCCTTCGGCCGCCGCGCGGGTCCCCGACGATCGACCCACGGTCCCGACGGCGGCGCCCGCGGCGGTGCGCCCTTCTCCGGCGGCGCAGTCGGTCCCGCGGCCGTCCTCCGCCGCGTCGGCGCCGGTGAGCACCGCCGTCCCGTCGACGGTCGCCGCGCCCGCGCCGCCGTCAGCCGCCGCGCCTCGCACCGAGGTGACCCCGTCCGCCGTGGCACCGCTGACGGCGCTCTCCGCGACCCAGCGCAGCCCCGACCCGATCTCGCTGCCCACGTGTGAGGTCATCGGCGCGCGCATCGAGGACCCGACTCCGCAGTCCCCGCTCACCTACCGCGAGTACTCCTACGCGGTCCCGGTCGGCACGCCGGAGCACCTCGCGGACATCGCGCTGCGCCTCCAGTTCGCGGACGTGCTCGCGCGGATCGCGAGCGCGCCGCCCGGCAAGATGGTGAACCTCGCCGTGTTCGACGTGGTCTTCACCGGCAAGCCCCCGAAGCCGCCGCTCGCCACCCTCGCGTGGAAGGACTGGAAGGGCGATCCCGAGATTCGTTTCCCTGCCCGCGAGCGCGCCGCCGCCGCGAAGGCCGGCACCGTCGTCGCAGCGCCCGGCGCGGCGGCCGTCACGACCGCGCCCGCGGTCGCCGCGCCGCCCGTGGTCGTCGCGCCCGCCCCCGCGCCCAAGGCGGCTCCTGCCGCGCCCGCCGCGCCCGCCGCGAAGCCGGCGGCCACCGCGACGAGGCCAGCGTCGGTCCCCAAGGTGATCATCGCCTCGACAGCGGCGCCCGCCGCGGCACCGGCCGTCACGTCACCGGCCGCCGCGCCACCGGTCGCCGCGCCCGCCGCGAAGCCGGCGTCGGTCCCGAAGGTGATCATCGCGCCGTCGGCGACCGCGCCTGCTGCTCCGGCGGTCTCGGCTCCGCCCGCTGCCTCCCCCGCGCCCGTGCCCGTCGTGGCGCCCACCGCGCCCGCACCGGCCGTTGCGCCGGCGACGCCCGTCGCACCCGCGCCCGTCGCACCCGCGCCTGCGGTGGTGCCTACCGCCGCACCCGCGCCCCCGGCCGCTGGGTCGGTCCCGTCGGGGGCGCCGACGCTCGACCAGTCCATCGACGTCGAGCTCGACGAGCCGGCTCCCCCGCCGGCGTCCGTGACCAGCCCGCCTCCGTCGGCGCCGGCGACCGTCGCCGATCCGACCCCCTCCGCGGAGATCAAGGATCCCTTCGCGGCCGGAGCGCCCCCTGCGCCAGCGTCCACGAGGGCCCCCGCGCCGGCCGCCGCCGGCAAGCGCCGCCTGCGCGGAGACGAGCTCCTGTCAGATTTGTTCGATGCGATGCACGACCTGCACTTCCAGGCCTCGCTGCTCGACGGCGCGCGGTTCGTGCTCGGCCTCGCGCTGCAGAAGCTCCCGTCCCACATCGCGGTCTGCCACTTCTACGACATCAACAAGCGCGAATTCGTGATCGTCGACGCCATCGCCGCGTCCCGAGACGCGCTCGTGACGCATCGCCTCGCCGAGCGTGACGCCGTCGTGTCCCGGACGATGCGCGCGCGGCGCACCTCGCTGTTCAGCGGCGCAGGGCTGGACGAGCTGAAGTCCTCGCGGTGGGATCTCGTCGGCGAGCCGCTCACCAGCGTCGCCATCGCCCCGGTCGCGCTCGGCGGGCGGTTCCTAGGGCTGCTCGAGCTCGCCAACCCCACCGACGATCAGCCGTACACCGAGGGAGACGGCTTCGCGCTCGCGTACATGGGCGAGCAGCTCGCGGAGTTCCTCGGCCAGCGCGGGCTCCTCATCGACATCGACGCGATCAAGGCGTTCAAGCCGCGCTGAGCCTGGCACACCGCGTGCTCTCCGGGTGGCGTGGCCCTGCCCGAGGACGCGAACGTCTGCGCCGCCCTCGCGCGTCGCTTCCTCGCGGACGTCCGCGCCGGACGTCCGGCGTCGCTGTCCGAGTGGATGGCGGAGGTCGTCGACCGCGGGCGGTTGAGGGTGCCCGAGCGGGTGGTCGTGGCCCGCGAGCTCGATGTGGGGCGCGTGGTGATCCCGCTCGATGGCGCCCCGCCCGTCCAGTCGACGGCCCGCCTGATCGAGGAGGCCCAGCGTCGGATCGCGGCGTGGCTCGCGGATCCGCCGTCGCGAGAGCGGGTCATCACGGACGCCCTGTTCGCCCGGCGCGTGCTCCGGGACGTCGAGCGCGGCCCGCTCGAGTGGCGCTCGGCGCTGCGCGAGGGCGACACGCTCTCGGAGTGGGTGCTCGCGCTGATGGCGGTCGGCGCGCTCTCCCGGCACCCGGCCGCGTGCCTGGGGTGCGAGCGCCCTCGGCATGACGGCCGGTGCGGCGATCCCTGACGGCCCGTTGCGGGCGAGCCCCTCTCGCGAGAAGCTGCGATGGTGCGGCTGTCGGGGACGCCTTACGAGCTCGTGCGGCCGCTCGGCGAGGGCGGGATCGGAGAGGTGTACGAGGCGCGGCACGTCGAGCTCGGCGCGCCGCGCGCCGTCAAGGTGCTGCGGCGGGGGCTCTCGGGGCAGCGCGCCGTGCGCGTGCGCTTCGCGCGTGAGGCGCGCATCCTCGCCCAGCTGCGCCACCCGCACCTCGTCGAGGTGCTCGACCTCGGCGAGTCGGACGACGGGCGGCCCTTCCTCGCGATGGAGCTGCTCACGGGCCGCACGCTCCGCGACGTCCTGCACGAGCGGGGCGCGCTGCGGGTGGATCGCGCCGTCGAGATCGCGGCGGCGATCCTGAGCGCGCTCTCGGAGGTGCACGCGCACGGCGTCGTGCACCGCGACGTGAAGCCCGAGAACGTGATGCTGCTCGCGGGCCGGGGTGTGAAGCTCCTCGACTTCGGCGTGGCGCGCGTCGAGGCGGGCGACGAGCTCACGGCGGTCGGGGCCTCCGTCGGGACCCCGCGCTACATGGCGCCGGAGCAGGCGAGGGGCGAGCCGGTCGACCCGCGCGCCGACGTGTGGGCGGTCGCCGCGCTCGTGTGGGAGATGGTCGCTGGTGAGCCTCCCCACGCCGACCTGGACGGCGTGGCCGCCGCCGCGCTCACGGCCGAGCGCGGGCTGCCGCTGCTCGAAGGCGCGCCGGGCCCCCTCGCGGAGCTCGTGTACGCGGCGACGCGGCCCGATCCGCGCGACCGCCCCGCGACCGCCGGCGAGCTACGCGAGAAGCTGCTCGCCGCCGTGGGGATCGTGGCCGACGACTCGACGACCGCCTCGTTCTCGCTGGAGCCCACCGCGCTCATCGCGGCGGCCCCACCCGTCGCGCTCAGCGTGGAGCCACCGGCGCCGCCCGTGGAGCCGACGCCCGACGCGCCGGTCCGCGCGCCCGCGCGCCGGCGAGAGTGGCCCATCATCGCGGTGGCCGCGGCGCTCGCGTTCGCCGTCGTGGTCGCGCTCGCCGCGGTCGCCGCAGGCACCCTGCCACGCCCTTCGCCGCCGTCGGCGTCGCAGCCCGCCGCGCCCCCCGCCTCGAGCGTGCCTCCGGAGGTGAGGCCGTCCGAGCCCCCACCTGTGCCGCCCCCGCCGGTGAGCGCGGCGGCGCCCGCTCGCCCGCCGCGCGTCGCGCCCACGGCTCATCCCCCGGCGCGTCCGTCGATCACGCCTCGCGCGCCGCGCCCACCGGACGATCTGCCGCCGAGCGGCTTCTGAAACCCGCGCTTCGCGATGGACAACCCGGGATACCCCCCCGTAGGCTCACGGGCCCTGCACGCCGAGCGACGGCGCGCCCCCGAGGAGCTCAATGTCCGGTCCGCTGAAGGTCCTGATTTTCGAGAGTGATCCCGCGTTCGCCGCAGAGCTCCGCGGCGAGCTCTCCGCGCTCGGCGCGGTGCCGCGCGTGGTCGATGATGGCAACGTCGGCTTGCAGATCGCGACGACCGATCCGCCCGATCTCATCCTGCTCTCGATCGAGCTGCCGCGCGTCAACGGCTTCTCGATCTGCAACAAGCTGAAGAAGGATCCGGCGCTGAAGGCGGTGCCGCTGATCATCATGTCGAGCGAGTCGTCGGCCGAGACGTTCGCCCAGCACAGGCAGCTGCGGACGCGCGCAGAGGAGTACGTGCACAAGCCCGTCAGCTTTGCCGAGCTGCTCTCCCACGTGCAGCGCCACGTCAGCCTCGGAGACGCAGGCGAGGACAGCGGCATCGTCATCGAGGACGACATCGCGATCGAGGAGATCGAGCCCGAGGACGAGGGCACGCAGATGATGGATCGCTCGGCGCTCTCGTTCCAGGCCGCGCCGCCGATGGCCGCCGCGCCGGACGACGGCGGGCAGTCCGACGTCGATCTGTTCGCGGACGGCGCGTTCGACGCGCTGATGGGCGCGTCGCCGAAGCCCGCGTCGGCGCCCCCTCCGCCACCGCCACCGCCACCGCCTCCCCCGCGGGTCGCGAGCGTGCCTCCTCCGCCCGTGCGGCCCGCGAGCGTGCCTCCTCCGGCGCGGGTCCCGAGCGTCGCGCCGGCGCCGCGCGCGTCCGTCCCTCCGCGGCCGGTGGCCGACACGGCCGAGCTCGAGCGCGTGCAGCGCGAGCTCGAGCGCGCGAAGGAGCGCGCCGACGCGCTCGACCGTGAGCTCACCTCCCAGAAGGCCGAGCTCGCGCGCGAGCGGGCGCAGGCCGCGCAGGGGGCCGTCCAGAGCGCGGAGGTCGCTCGTCTGCAGCGCGAGCTCGACGAGCTGAAGGCGAAGCAGGCGGCGGGCGCGAAGCTCGGCGGCGTCTCGAGCCGAGATTTCCTCGATCTGCGCGAGGCGCTGAACAAGAAGGACAAGGAGATCCTCGCGCTGCGCGACGCGCAGACGCGCACCGAGCGGGAGCTGCTCGACGCGCGCGACGGCGCGCTGGCCGCCGAGCGGGCGAAGGCGGATCTCGACGACAAGCTCGCCGAGGTGGCGCGCGAGCTCGAGGCGGTCCGCCACGCGGAGGCCGCCGCGAAGGCCGACAAGGACCAGGCCGCGAAGCGCGCCGATGATTTCCGCGCGCGCGCCGACAAGACGAAGGCCGATCTCGACGCGGCCGGGGAGCGCCTCGAGGCCGAGCGCAGGCAGGCCGCCGACGCCGCCGAGCAGCAGCGCGCCGCCGCCGCGGCGCGAGAGGCCGAGCTCACGACCGCGCACGAGGCCAGCGCGCAGCGGCTCGCCGTGGAGCACGCGGCCGCGCTCGCCGCCGCGGGCGAGGCGGCGGCCGCGCAGGTCGCAGACGTCGAGGAGCGCGCGCGCGTCGCCGTCTCCGAGGCAGAGGATCGCGCGCGCGTGGCCATCGAGGCGAGCGACGCCGCCCACCGCGACGCCCTCGAGCGGCTCGCGTCCGAGCGCGCGGCCGCCGAGGAGGCGCAGCGTCGAGACGCCGCGACCTCGCTCGACACCGCCAAGATCGAGGCCGAGCGCGCGAAGGAGGCGGCGCTGTCGGAGCTGCACGCGCGGCTGGACGGCGAGAGAGAGCTCGCCGCGACGGAGGCCCATCGCGCGAGGGAGGCGGCGCTCTCGGCGCTGCACGCGCGGCTCGACGCCGAGCGCGACGCGGCGTTGGCAGAGGCTGCTGCCGCGCGCGACGCCGCGCTGTCCGCGCTGCAAGTGAAGCTGGAAGCCGAGCGAGCCGCGCAGGTGGCGGAGCTGACGGCGTCGCGAGACGCGCAGGTGGCGGAGCTGACGGCCGCGCGAGCCGCGCAGGTGGCGGAGCTGACGGCGTCGCGAGACGCGCAGGTGGCGGAGCTGACGGCCGCGCGGGACGCGCAGGTGGCGGAGCTGACGGCGTCGCGCGACGCCTCGGCGCGAGAGGTCGATCGTCAGGCGGCGGAGCTCGCGGCGATGACGTCGGCGCGAGACGAGCTCACCTCGGCCGTCGGCGCGCTCACCTCGGAGCGTGACGCCCTCGCGTCGGAGCGCGACGCGGCCTCGTCGCGCGCGTCCTCCGCGGAGGCGGAGCTCGCGATCGCGGTCGCCAGGGTCGCGGAGCTCACCACCTCCCAGGGCTCGCTCGAGCAGCAGCTGACCGCGGCGCGGTCCGAGCTCGACGCGCATCGAGGCGCGGCGGAGGCTGCGCGTGCGAAGTGGACGACCGATCAGGCGGCGCTCGAGCGCGCGAAGGACGCGCTCGCCGCGGCGCTCGCAGAGCTCGAGGACATCGAGGCGCGACCGCTCGGGTGACGCCGGTCGCCCTCACGATCGCCGGCCTCGATCCGTCGGGCGGGGCAGGGGTCGCCGCCGATCTGCGCGCGTTCGGCGCGGCCGGCGCGTGGGGCGCGGCCGCGCTCTCGCTGCTCACCGTCCAGACGACCGACGGCCTCGCGTCGGTGCACCCGATCGAGCCCGCGCTGGTCGTCGCGCAGGCGCGCGCGGTGCTCGACGTGGAGAACGTCCGCGCCGTCAAGACGGGCGCGCTCGGCTCGCGCGAGATCGTCTCGGCGGTGACGGCCTTGCTGGTGGAGCACCCCCGGCTGCCGCTCGTCGTCGATCCGGTGATGGTCGCGACGCGCTCGCCCGCGGGGGCTCGGCTCGCCGACGCCGCGGCGCTCGACGCGCAGCGCGCGCTCATCGGGCGGGCGTGGCTGGTCACGCCGAACCTCGACGAGGCGGAGGCGCTGCTCGAGCGCCGCATCACGACCCGCGAGGCGCAGCGCGAGGCGGCCAGGGAGCTCGTGCGCTCGCTCGGCGCGCGGGCGGCGCTCGTGAAGGGCGGTCACCTCGAGGGGCCGCGATCGGTCGACGTGCTGGCGACGTCGAGCGAGCTGTTCGAGCTGTCTTCACCCCGGCGCGCCGGGATCGCGCTGCACGGCGCGGGGTGCACGCTCGCGGCGTTGATCGCCGGCCGGATGGCGAAGGGCGCGTCCACCGTCGACGCGGCCCGGTGGGCGAAGCGGCGCCTCACCCTCGCCGTCGGGCGCGCCGCGCGCGTGGGCGGGCGGCTCCACGTCGTCGATCCATCCTTGTCTGGACCGCTCACCGCCCCTAGACCGCGGGCGTCTTGACGGCAGACTCAGGCAGCCTCGGCGACGCGGCGCTCGCGTCGATCGCGCTCGCGCACGAGCTGCAGAACTCGCTCGCGGTGGTCGCGTCGTCGCTGTACCTCGCGCGCCGCGACCGCGCCGATCCGGCCGCGCTCGAGCGTCACCTCGCCGCGTCCTCCGCGCAGGTCGACGAGGCGCAGCGCGTGGTGAGGGCCGTGCTCAGGCTCACCCGCGGCGCCGCGCTCGTCGGCGACTCGTGCGCCGCCTCGTCGCTCGTCGCGCGCGCCTGCCGCGCGGTCCTCTCGCCGGCGAACGTGAGGCTCGTCGATACGACCTCGGGCGATCCGCGCGAGGTGCACGGCGACGACACCCTGCTCGTGCGCGCGATCGCGAACCTCGTGCAGAACGCGGTCGAGGCGCTCGGCGCCTCCGGGGGCGCGGTCGAGGTGTCGCTCGCCAGCGCGGACGATCGCCTCGTCGTCGCGGTCGAGGACGACGGCCCCGGCGTCGATCCTGCCGTGGCCGAGACGCTGTTCGAGCCGCGCGTGACGACGAAGGCGTACGGCACGGGCGTCGGCCTCGCGTTCGTCCGCGTCGTGATGCGCGCGCACGGCGGCGACGTCCGCCTCGCGGCGGGGCGTGGCCGGGGCGCGCGCTTCGAGCTGTGCTTCCCGCCCGCCACCTCGTGAGCCGCGGTCACGAGAGCAGCCGCTCGCAGTCGACCCACAGCCGTTCGGCCTGATCGGCGTCGCGCGCGGCGAGCGAGGGCTGCGCCTCGCGGCAGCTCGCGTAGTAGCGGCCCGTCACGCCCGCGAGCTCCGGCGCGGCCGCAGCGTGCAGCGAGGTCCGCGCGCCCTCCTCAGGCGTCAGCAGGTACCGTCGCCCCACCCAGCGCAGCCCGAGCGACAGCGCGCGGCTGTCGCGCACGACGTCGGTCGCGACGTCGCCCGGGTGCACGCTGCACGACGTCACGCCGTCGCCCACGAGGCGCCGCGCGAGCGCCCCAGCGAACAGCACGTTCGCGAGCTTCGACTGGCGGTAGGCCGCGAGCCCCTCGTACGGCGCCGCCCGCCTCACGTCCTCGAAGCGCAGCCGCGCCTCCCGCTCGTGCAGCCGCGACGACACCGTGACGATCCGCGCGGGCGCGCTCGCGCGCAGCAGGTCGAGCAGCCCGCGCGTCAAGCAAGAGGGCGCCAGCTGGTTGACGAGGAAGGTGCGCTCGATCCCGCCTTCCCCCAGCTCCCGGTGCGGCGTCCATTGCCCCGCGTTGTTGATCAGCACGTGAAGCCGAGGCAACCGGCGCAGCAGCTCGTCGGCGAGGCGCCGCACGTCCGCGATGCGCGAGAAGTCGACCGTGAGCGCGCTCGGCTCCGGGCCTCCCACGCCCCGCACCTCCTCGAGCGCGGCGGCGGTGCGCGCGGGATCGCGCCCGACCAGGCACACCGTCGCGCCTCGCGCCGCGAGGCCCTTCGCCGTCTCGAGGCCGATCCCGCTGCTCGCGCCCGTGACGACGCACACCCGCCCCGACAGGTCGTGCATCGGCACGGCCGGCGGCGTCCGGCGCGGGACGCGGAGCGGGGTCACACCAGGTTGACCGATTTGTACTGCAGGTACGCCATCAGCCCCTCGGGCCCGAACTCACGCCCGAGCCCGGACTCACGGTAGCCCCCGAACGGCGCCGCGAAGTCGAGCACGTAGCCGTCGATCGTGTAGGTGCCGGTCTTCACGCGGCGCGCGATCGAGAGGCCCCGCTCGCGGTCGCTCGTCCACACCGAGCCCGAGAGGCCGTACCGCGAGGCGTTCGCGATCCTGACCGCGTCGTCGTCGTCCTCGTACGCGAGGATCGAGAGCACCGGGCCGAAGATCTCCTCCTGCGCGATGGTCATCTCGGGCTTCACGCCGGCGAACACCGTGGGCTCGACCCACCAGCCGCGCTCGTGCCCTGGGGGGCGCCCGCCGCCGGTCGTGATCCTCGCGCCCTCCTCGCGGCCCTTCGCGATCAGCGCCTCCACGCGCGCGCGCTGGCGCTCGGCGATCACCGGCCCGACGAACACCTCGGGGTCCATCGGATCGCCCTGCTTCTGGCGCTTCACCTCCTCGGTCACCGCGGCGACGACCTCCTCGTAGCGCCGCCGCGACGCGAGGATGCGCGTCTGCGCGATGCACGCCTGCCCGGTGTTCATCATCGCGAACGGCAACAGCTCCGGGATCTTCGCGTCGAGATCGACGTCGTCGAGCAGGATCGCCGCCGACTTTCCGCCGAGCTCGAGCGTCACGGGCCGCAGCAGCTCGCCGCACAGCGACGCCACGCGCTTGCCCGCGCCCGTGCTGCCGGTGAAGCTCACCTTGTCGACGCCCGGGTGCGTGACGAGGTGCTCGCCGAGCTCGCGCCCGCCCGCGACGATGTTCACCACGCCCGGCGGCACGCCCGCCTCGTCGAGCGCCTCCGCGAGTAGGTAAGCATACAAAGGGGTCTCCGGCGGCGGCTTGAGCACGACAGCGCAGCCCGCGACGAGCGCGGGCATCAGCTTCGTCAGCGTGACGAACAGCGGCACGTTCCACGGCACGATCGCCGCGGCGACGCCGCACGGCTCGCGCAGCACCCACGTCTGCCCGAGCAGGCCGTCGCGCAGCTCGTCGAACACGAACGTGCGCGCGAGCTCCGCGTAGTACGACACGATCATCGTCGCCGCCGAGACGCCCGCGCTCATCGAGAACGTGATCGGCGAGCCGACCTCCAAGCTCTGCACCGTCGCCAGCTCCTCGACCCGCGGCCCGAGCGCGTCGTTCAGGCGCGCGAGCACGTCGCCGCGCTCGCCGGGGGACATCCGCGGCCACGGCCCCTCGTCGAACGCCCGCCGCGCCGCCGCGACCGCGCGATCGATGTCCGCTGGCGTGCCGTCCGGCACCCGACCGACGAGCTCCTCCGTCGCGGGCGACCTCACCTCGATGACGCCCGTGCCCGCCGGCGCGACGAGCGCGCCCCCGATGTACAGCCTGTCGTGCTCGCGCATGGCGCGATTGAAACACGTTCTACGGGCGGCGCGCGCGAAGAATCGCCCGTGCTTCGGCGCGTGACCTGGCGGTGAAGGCGCCCGTCAGAAGTACGCGCCGAGCTCGAACGCGAGCGTCGACTGCTTCGGCACGCCCTGCAGCTTGGCCTTGTTCTCGGCGCCGCCGCTGTCCTCGGGGGCCTTGATGTCGGTCATGAACTGGCCGCCGACGAACACGACCTCGTAGCGGTAGCTGAGGCCGATGATGAGCCGCTGGCGCTGGATGCGCACCTTCTCGAACACGAACGTGTTGTTGAAATCGAGCGGCGAGCCGCCCGCGCACACCGGCTGCCCGTCGTAGGTCGACTTCTTCGGGTCGACGTTGCCCGGGACGTTGGGCCCCGCGTAGCCGCAGTAGCCGAGCGGATCGGTGTTGGGCGTGCCGTCGATCAGGCCCGAGTCGCCGAAGATCCAGAGCTTCTGAAACCCGACGTAGGGCGAGATGATGCTCGAGTCGGCGACGGGGAAGGGCTTCGAGATCTGGACGTCGAACGACGCGACCGTCAGCTGGAACTGCGGCGTACCCGTGACCGTGCGCACGCCCGAGCCGACGCCGATGTCGGGCAGGATGCCGAGCGAGCCCTTGCGGAACCCCTCGAGGAGCGCGAGCCGCACGTCGGCGCCGCCGGTGACGATGTTGGTCGACCCGACGTAGCCGACCTGCGCGCCCACCTCGAAGCCGAGCGGGAAGCCCTTCTTCACCTTGATGCTGTAGACGGGGAGCGACGACGCGGGCTCGTCGTTGCGGATGCTCGCCTTCTTGCTGTTCGGATCGGTGGCGCCCCGCGTGCCCTGCTTCAGGTAGTCGGCGTCCTTGTCGAGCGAGGTCATCGCGAGTTCGAACGAGAGGATGAACCCGCCGTAGCCCGTCGTGCGCGCCGTGTGCATCGCGTTCGGCGCGATCGCCATCGCGTACTGGTTGATGAGCCGCGCGAAGGCGATGTTGTCGGGCCTGCACTGCGCGACGCCGGAGAGCCCGCCGGCCGTGATGTTCCCGGGGAACCTGCCCGTCGGCACGTTCGGCGCGCTCTGCAGGCCCGTGCAGCTCCCGTAGGTGACGGGGTTGCCGGTCGCGGGCGTGAGGATGACGGGCTTCGTCAGGCGCTCGAGCGCCGGGTCCATCTGGTCGGCCTTCGCCTCCGAGACGGCGCCGAGCAGCGCCAGTGACGCCGTCGCCATCGTGGACCACCTGCTCCTCGTTCGCATGCGTGCGGCAGGCTACGTTTCCCGAACCTTGCCGGTCAAGGGAAGCTTTGCCGAATCGCCCCCGTCAGCGCGCCGAGCACGCGTCGCTCGCGCGGGCGTCGCACGGGTCCCCGGGGGCGGCGCACTCGCACCGCTCGACGTGGTTGTGGGCCGCCTGCCCCGCGCAGGCGCGCGCCTCGTCGAGCACCGGGCGGCCGTCGCGGGCGCACACCTGGACGTCGACGGTCGCCGTGTCGTCGAAGTCCGTGAGGTACGTGCACCGGCAGCCGACGCGGTGCCCGGGCGCGGGCGCGGGCTTCGCGCAGGCGCCGAGGGCGAGCGCGCACGCGAGCGCGAGCGCCGCGCGCGTCACGGGATCCCCAGGAATTTATGGGTCTGCAGCGACAGCCGCCACCTTGGATCGCGCAGGCAGTACGCCACGCACGCGCGGGTCGCCTCGTCGCGCGCCGGGCCGTCCATCGGCTGCAGGAGGTGGTGCGTGAACGGCAGCTCGACGTACGCCTCCGGGTCGACGCCGGCCTGCGGGTGCACGAGCTTCAGCTCGTCGCCGCGGAGGAGGGCGAGGGGCACGCCCGCCTTCGGTGACACGCAGATCCAGTCGAGGCCGTCGGGCGCGGGCACGGAGCCGTTCGTCTCGACGGCGACCGTGAAGCCCTCGTCGTGGAGCGCGCCCGTGAGCGCCGCGTCGACCTGCAACAGCGGCTCGCCGCCCGTCAGGACGATGAAGCGCCGCGCGCGAGGGCCGGGGAAGATCCGCGCCGCCGCCGCCGCGAGCGCGCGCGCGTCGTCGAAGCGCCCACCGCCGGGGCCATCGGTCCCGACGAAATCGGTGTCGCAGAACCGACACGCCGCCGCCGCGCGATCGCGCTCTCGCCCGCTCCAGAGGTTGCACCCCGAGAAGCGGCAGAACACCGCGGCGCGCCCCGCGTGCGCGCCCTCTCCCTGCAACGTGAAGAACAGCTCCTTGATCGCGTACACGGGCGCTCCTGGCCAGGCGGCGCGTGGTCTAGCAGCGGCCGCGCGCCCCGTCCTGTGCGTGTTCCGGGGCGCCGCGCGGGCGGGGCGAGGGTAGAGGCTGCGGGATGCTCGAGGTCGAGACGCCGCGCGGGAGGTTCCACTGCCTCGTCGAGGGGCCGCCGGACGGGCCGCTCGCGCTCTGCCTGCACGGGTTCCCCGACGTGCCGCACGGGATGGCGGGCGTGCAGGGGGCGCTCGCGGCGCGGGGGCACCGCGCGGTCGCGCCCTTTCTTCGAGGCTACGCGCCGTCGGTGCTCGACGGGCCTCACGATCTCTCCGCGCTCGGCGAGGACGTCGTCGCCCTCGTGGACGCGCTCTCTCCGTCCCGCCCCGCGTCGGTGGTGGGTCACGACTGGGGGGCGGTCGCCGCCTACGTCGCGCTCGCGCGCGCGCCCGGGCGCTTCTGCCGCGCGGTGACGATGGCCGTCCCGCACCCGTACGTGTTCGCGCGCGACGTCGCGCGGCACCCCGGGCAGCTCGCGCGCAGCTGGTACATGCTCGCGGTGCAGCCGTCGGCGGGCGGGTGGCTGCTCGCGCGGCGCGACCACGCGCTGGTCGATCGACTGGTCCGCGCGTGGTCGCCGGGCTGGACGCCCGAGCCGCGCCACCTCTCGCGCGTCAAGGCGTGCCTCGCCGAGAGCGGTGACGCGCCGCTCGCGCTCTACCGGGCGCTCCTCCGCCCGCTCGCTGGCGCGCGCCGGCGGCTCGCAGAGCTCCGCGCGATGCGCATCTCGACGCCGCTCCTCTACCTGCACGGAGAGCGCGACGGCTGCGTCGGCGCGGCGCTCGGCGAGGGGAACGCGCGGATGTTCGACGGCCCGCACGAGCGGCGCGTGCTCGCGGGCCTGGGTCACTTTCTTCACATGGAGGCGCCGCTCGCCGTCGAGGCGATGATCGTGGAGCATCTGTCCCGATGAGCCCTCGCGCCTTCGGTCGCTGGACCCCGCAGCCCGCCCCCTCGCTCTCGGGGCCGTTCGCCGTGAACCACGCGCTCGCCGGCGCGACGCGCTTTCCGACCGAGGGCGGCGTCGGGCCCGAGGACGTCGTCGTCGACCGTGCGGGGCGCGTGCTCGCGGGCGTCGAGGGCGGCGAGCTCTTGCGCTTCGACCCCGGCGCGCGCGCGGTCGAGGTGGTGGCGCGCACCGGCGGGCGGCCGCTCGGCGTCGAGCTGTACGTCGACGAGCGCGTGGTCGTGTGTGACGCGCGCCGCGGGCTCCTGCTCGTCGATCCCGCGCGCGGTCGGGTCGAGCCGCTCGTGACGGAGGTCGAGGGGCGCCCGCTCCGCTTCACCAACAACGCGGCCGTCGCGCGGGACGGCACCATCTACTTCACCGACTCGTCGACCGAGTACGGCATCGACGCGTACCGCGAGGATCTGCTCGACCACCTCCCGCGCGGGCGTCTCTTCGCGCGGGCGCCGCGCGGCGAGGTCACGCGGATCGCCGAGGGGCTGCAGTTCGCCAACGGGGTCGCGCTCGCGCCGGACGAGTCGTTCGTGCTCGTCGCGGAGACGGGGCGCTACCGCGTCTCGCGCGTGTGGCTGTCGGGTCCGCGCGCCGGGCGCCTCGAGCCGTTCTTCGACAACCTGCCGGGGTTCCCCGACAACATGAGCACCGGCCCTCGCGGGACGTTCTGGATCGCGATCGTGTCGCCGCGGAGCCCCCTGCTCGATCGCCTCCTCCCCCACCCGCGCGCCCGCGCGCTCGTCGCGGCGCTCCCGGCGGCGCTGCAGCCCCAGCCGCGGCCCTACGGCATGGTGGTCGAGCTCGACTCGGACGCGCGCGTCAGGCGGTGTCTGCACGATCCCGACGGCGGCTACGCGGAGATCACCGGCGTGCGCGAGCACGACGGCGCGCTCTGGCTCGGCAGCCTCGTCGAGCCGGCCATCGCCCGCGTGCGCCTGCCCGATGCCTGAGCGCGGCCCACAAAAAGCGAAGCGGCGACGCGGGCTCTCCGCGTCGCCGCCCGTGGCGCGGCCGGCGGGCGCCGCCCGGCTCACGCGATCAGCGGCGCGATCAGCAGCGACACGACGCTCATCACCTTGATGAGGATCGAGATGCCGGGGCCCGACGTGTCCTTGAACGGATCGCCGACGGTGTCGCCCACGACCGCCGCCTTGTGCGCGTCGCTGCCCTTCTTGTGGCCCTCGAGCCCGCCCTTCTCGATGAACTTCTTCGCGTTGTCCCACGCGCCGCCGCCGTTCGCCATCAGCAGCGACAAGGTCGCGCCGACGGCGAGCGCGCCCGCGAGCGCGCCCGCGAGCACCTCGGCGCCGAAGAGGAACCCGAGCAGCGGCGGCGAGACCACCGCGACCGCGCCCGGCAGGATCATCTCGCGGATGGCCGCGGTGGTCGCGATCGCGACGATGGCCTTCGGCTGCGGATCGACGCCCGGCTTGCCCTCGAGCAGCCCCGGGATCTCGCGGAACTGCCGGCGGATCTCCTCGACGATCGCGCCCGCCGCGCGCCCGACGGCCGTCATCGTCATCGCGCCGACGAGGCACGGCAGGATCGCGCCAAACAGGAGGCCCATCAGCACCTTCGTCTCGGTGAGCACGAGCACGAGCTCCGCCTCGCCCCGCAGGCGCCGGGCCGCGTTGACCTCCATGTTGAACGCCGCGAAGAGCGCGACGACCGTGAGCACCGCCGAGCCGATCGCGAAGCCCTTGCCCACCGCGGCGGTCGTGTTGCCGACCGCGTCGAGCTCGTCGGTGATCGCGCGCACCTCGGGGCCGAGGCCGCTCATCTCGCTGATGCCGCCGCCGTTGTCGGCGATGGGCCCGTACGCGTCGACCGTCATCACGATGGCGGTGCCCGCGAGCATGCCGACGGCCGCGATCGCGATGCCGTAGAGGCCGAGGAAGTGGTCGGACACGAAGCCCACGACGCACAGCGTGACGAGCGGGATGGCGACGCTCTCGAGCCCCACCGCGAGCCCGCGGATGACGTTCGTGCCGGGGCCCGTGAGCGAGCTCTCCGCGATCTGCCGCACGGGCCGCATCGACGTGTAGTAGTCGGTGACGAGGCCCACGATCGCGCCGCCCATCGCGCCAGCGCCGAGCGTGATGGTCGCGCCCGTCGACATGCCGAACCGCGGCAGCACGAGGGCCGCGGCCCCCGTCACGAGGAACGGCGGGATGATGAGGGCGAGGCGCAGCACCGTCGCCGGCGGCATCTTGCTCATCATCCGCGTGATGAAGATGCCGACGATCGACACCGCGAGGCCGATGGTCGTGAGCAGGAGCGGCAGCGCCACGGCGAGCGTGCGCAGCTTGATCTCGTCGTCGATCGTCGGCGCGAGCTTCGACAGCTTGTCCATCGGCATCGTCATGCCGAGGGCCATCGCCGCGACCACGGCCGCGACGTAGCTCTCGTAGATGTCCGCGCCCATGCCGGCGATGTCGCCGACGTTGTCGCCGACGTTGTCCGCGATGACGCCCGGGTTGCGCGGGTCGTCCTCGGGGATGTTCGCCTCGACCTTGCCGACGATGTCGGCGCCGACGTCGGCGGCCTTCGTGTAGATGCCGCCGCCGATCCGCGCGAAGAGCGCGATCGAGCTCGCGCCGACGGCGAACGAGTGGACGATCTCGGCGAGGTGCTTGTCGTTGCGGTACACGCCGTACAGGCCGCCCAAGCCGATGAGGCCGAGGCCCGCGACGCACAGGCCCATCACCGCGCCGCCGTCGAGCGCGACCAGCAGCGCCGCGGACTTGCCCTTCCCGCGCGCGGCCTCGGCGGTGCGCACGTTCGCGAAGGTCGCGCTCTTCATCCCGAAGAACCCGGCGAGCAGCGACAGGAACGCGCCCGCGAGGAACGCGCCGCCCGCGATCGGTCCGAGCTTCCACGCGAGCAGGCCGAACACGACGAGCGCGTACGCGCCGAGCACCTGGTACTGCCGCGAGAGGAACGCCATCGCGCCCTCGCGGATGTACCGGGCGATGCGGGCCATGCCCTCGCTGCCCTCCGGCAGCGACTTCACGCGGAAGTAGAAGACGAGCGCGATGACGAGCGCGAAGGCGCCGGTGCCGACCGCTTGAAGAGGCAGTGAATCCACTCTGAAATCCTCGGTGTCTCGGGGCGGCCCGGCCGAGGGCCGCAGGGGGAAGGACGCGCCTAAAACACTGACTTTCTCGGCAGGTCAAGTCTTTTGCGCCCGGCACGCCGCCACGGCGCCGATGGACCCTCGACTTGCGCAGATCGATTCTGTAAGGTCCGCGCCCTCCGGGGCCAGGGGCCCCGCGTGAGCCCGACACCATGAGCTTCCTTTCGGTCCTCCTCAGCGCCCCCACGACCGCGAACCAGCTGTTCGCGAAGATGGTCGACAACCCGGGCGACGACGACAACCTCGCGCGGATCAAGCTCATCCTGGGCGTGCTCGGCATCATCGCGCTCATCTACGAGGCGAGCCGCGAGACCGAGGGCAACCCCATCAGCCTGAAGTGGAAGAAGATCGTCGGCGGCGCCTTCGCGGTGCTCGGGATGATCTCGTACTTCCAGTACTTCAAGATCGGCTACCCCGACTTCTACCACCGCTGGGAGTTCTTCCACTATTACGTCGGCTCGAAGTACTACAACGAGATCGGCTACGAGGGCATCTACGTGTGCGCCGCGGTCGCCGAGAGCGAGCTGCCCGAGGGCTCCGCGCACCCCGGCGACAAGCCCCGCAACAACGCGAAGGTGCGCAAGCTCCGCGATCTCCGCGTGAACCTCATCAAGGACACGACCGAGTACATCGAGCACCCGGAGGTCTGCAAGGAGGGGAAGTACGGCCGGCAGGCGTTCACGCCAGAGCGCTGGGAGGCGTTCAAGAAGGACGTCGCGTTCTACCGGCGCACGTCGCTCGGCAACTACTGGAACGACATGCAGAAGGACCACGGCTACAACCCGCCGCCGGTCTGGGGGATCACGGGCAGGTTGTTCGCGACGATGGTCGCGCCGTCGACCGAGCAGAACCTGAAGCTGCTGAGCTGCATCGATCCCATCCTGTTCGCGGCGATGTTCGGGTTCGTCGCGTGGGCGTTCGGCTGGCGCGTGATGTGCGTGGCCATCTTCTTCTGGGGCACCCAGGACGCGAGCCCCTTCTACTGGACGGGCGGCGCGTTCCTCAGACAGGACTGGCTCTTCTACGCCGTCGTCAGCGCCTGCATGGTGCGCAAGCAGAAGTTCTTCTGGGGAGGCGCGTTCCTCGCGTACGCGACCTTGCTGCGCGTCTTCCCGATCATGTTCTATCCGGGCTTCTTCGTGTACGCGGCGTCGTACGCCTGGCACGCCTACAAGAAGAACCCCTCGGGCGCGTTCGCCGGCGGCTTCATGGAGATCTGGCGGCGGCTCACCGACGGCCGGCTGCGCCAGTACGCGCTCGGCTCGGTGGTGGCGCTGGCGGTGCTCGGCGGCGCGTCGCTCGCGAACTCCGGGCTCAGCTCGTGGAAGAGCTTCGCGCACCACATCGGCGTGCACAACTCGACCCCGCTCACCAACCACATGGGGTGGAAGACCATCGTCGCGCACAGCGCGGAGGGTCGCATGGAGATCGCGCGCGATCCGCGGCGGATGGACCCGTTCGAGAAGTGGAAGGACAGCCGCCGCGATCGCGTGAAGAAGCTCTGGTACATCCACTACGGCGGCATCGCCGTGATGATGGGGATGTTCTCCTACGCCATCTGGCGCCTGAAGAACCTCTGGATCATCCAGGCGCTCGGCGTCCTGCCGACGACCATCCTCGTCGAGCTGACCGACTACTACTACTCGTACTTCATCTACGGCGCGATGCTGTCGAAGGGCCGCAGGCCGATAGAGATCGCGCTCCTGCTCGCGAGCGTCGGCTCGGAGTGGGCCCACCTGAACTACGGGATGTTCGACGATCGCTTCACGGCCATGAGCGTCGTGTTCGTGCTGCTGTCGGTGTTCATGGTCGCGATGTACATGCGCCGGCCGTGGCTCTCGCGCGGCGAGATCACGCAGCCGGTCGAGGAGCGCGCCGGCGGTCGCGTGCCGTCCATCCCGCCCCCGGCGACTCGCTGAGGAATTCACGACGCGCGGCGCCGCGCGGCCGATGGGCCGCTCGGCGCTGACCGCGGGGTCGCAGCGCTAGAACAGCCCGCCGACCGCCAGACCGAACCCGCCCTTGCCCATGGGCACCGGTGACGGGAGGAAGAACATCGGCTTCGCGGGGGCCGCAGGCGACTCCGGATGCGCGGGCGCCTCGGGGGCGTCGGCGGGCGGCGTGTCGGTGCGCAGGGGGCTCTGCCGCACGGGGTTGGTGCCGGCGGCGCGCGTCGGGACGAGCAGCCCCTCGAGCGCGATGCCCAGCCCGCCCACCTGCGCGAGCCCGAGGAAGGCGAACCACGGGTAGCTGAAGTAGTGCATGAACCCGCAGTCGTCGCAGCTCTGCGCGCGGATGGCCTGGAACGGGCCGATGACGGGCGTCTTCAGGTGGTTCCACGCGGGATCGTCGTTGGCGAGGAACGCGGACCCCGCGCCCGCCGCCCACCAGCCCGCGGTGAACCCCAGCCCGCCGAGCACGAGCGGCAGGCGCACCGACGGAGGCGGCAGCTGATCGGACTCGACGTGCTCCCGGCGCACGGGCGGATCGGCCGCCGTCGCCGCGCGCGGCGCGAGCAGCGCGACGAGCACGCTCGACAGGACGGTGAGGCGACGCACGGGCGCCGGGTTCTGTTCGCGGGCCGACCGCGAAGCAAGCCCGAACGTAAGAGCTCGATGATCACGACGCCGCGCTCGCCGTCCTCTGGCTGCTCCTCGCGACGGGCCGGCGGCGCCTTCGGATAATCGAGCGGGACCTCGAGCCTCGGCTGCTCGGCGTCGCGTCGGCGCTCGGCGTCCTCTCGCTTTCGGATCTGGTCGATGATGAAGGGCGGCAGCATGGGAGCCTCTCGTGGTTCGCGACGGCGTGGGCGACGAGACCTGCGGGGCAATCTAACGTCCGCCGCGCGTCGGTCAAGTTCGCGCTCGGCCGCGCACGCCGCAGTTGCCCGACCAGGAGGAGGAAGCTACACCGCGCGCCCCCGTGGAGGCCCACGCCGATCCCCGCCGCGCGCTCGACGCGCTCGACCGCGCCGTCGCCGTCGCCCGCACCTCCTCGCCCGACCGACCGCTCGCCGTCGCGACGCCGGAGGACTTCCGGCACGCGTCGGCCTCCTACCTCGGCGAGATGCGGGCGCGGCTCGACCTCGTGCTGATGAGCGACCACGTCGAGGAGGGGCTCGACGCGCTCCTGCAGTCGGGCGCGCTGGTCGCCCTCCTGCCCGACGTGAACGCGCTCGTCGGGTTCGGCGACGGCGAGTGGCGCCACAAGGACGTCTGGCGCCACACGAAGCAGGTCGTCCGGCAGGCCACGCCGAAGCTCGAGGTGCGCTGGGGCGCGCTGCTGCACGACATCGGCAAGGTGCGCACGCGCAGCATCTCGCCCGAGGGAGAGGTGCACTTCTTCGGTCACGCGGAGGTCGGCGCGCGCATGTTCGACAAGATGGAGCGGCGGCTCGCGCTCTTCGCCGGCGACGACGCCCTGCGGGCCGAGGTGAGGTTCTTGATCCTCCACCACCTGCGCGCCGCGGGCTACGAGGACGGCTGGACCGACAGCGCCGTCCGCCGCTTCGGCCGCGAGATCGGCGGGTACCTCGACGACCTCTTGTGCCTCGCGCGCGCGGACATCACGACGAAGCGACCCGAGAAGAAGCGCCGCGGCCTGCGCCAGATCGACGAGCTCGAGGCGCGGTGGCGGCGCATCGCGGCCGACGACGCCGTCGTGCCGCCGCTCCCGAAGGGCCTCGGGCACGCGCTGATGAAGGAGCTCGGTCTCCCTCCGTCGCCGCGGCTCGGCCAGCTGATGCGCGCGGTGGAGGGCGCGGTCGACGCGGGCGAGCTCGCGGCGCACGAGCCGATCGAGTTCTACGTCGACCACGTGCGCTCGAACCTGACGAAGTACGGGCTCTGAGCGACCCCGCTCACGCGCGTCAGGGGCTCGACGGCGAGGGCGCGTCGACGAGCTCGATGAGCTCGCCAGCCTCCGTGCCGACGAGCAGCGCGCCGTCGGCGACGAGCACCACCGCGAGATCGACGTCCGCGCCCGCGTCGAAGGTCCAGAGGCGGCGGCCCTCCCGGTCGAGCGCGATCACCTCGTCGCTCTGGGTGCCGAAGACGAGCGCGCCGTCGGCCGACTCGAGCGGCGCGCCGACGACGCCCTGCTCCGGCGAGCCCGTCCCCCGCACCTCGTGGCGCAGCCAGACCTCGCCCGTCCGCGGATCGAGCGCGAGCACGGTGGGCGCTGGCCCGAGCGTCGCTACCAGGACCGCGCCGTCCCGCGCGACCGAGAGCCCGCCGCGCACGCGCCCCGGCACCCGCGCGCGCCAGCGGAGGCGCCCCGTCGCGGGCTCGAGCGCGAACACCTCGCCGCCGTCGGTCGCCGCGAAGATCACGCCGTCATCGCCGATCGCGGGCGCACAGTCGACGTCGGCGCCGAGATCCACGCTCCACGACTCTCTCCCGTTCGCGTCGACGGCGACGAGGTGGTCGTCCTGGCCGCCGAGCACGACGAGGCCGTCGTCGGCGACCGCGGGCGCGGCGTAGCGCTTCTTCTTCGAGGTGTGTCGCCAGCGCTGCTTGCCCGCCTTCGTCCACGCGTAGCTCGCGCGGCCCGCGGAGAGGACGAGCGCGTCACCGCCGAGCGTCGCTGCGCCGGTGTCCGCGTCTCCCTCGACGCGCGCGCGCCACTTCACGTGCCCGCGCGCCGTCGAGAGCGCGAGCACCTCTCCGCCGTCCACGCCGAAGATCACGAGGCCGCCCTGCACGAGCGGGCTGCCATACACGCGCGCGCGCGCGTCGTGCCTCCACGCGACGCGCCCGTCCGCGCCGAGGGCGACGATGTCACCGCCCAGCGAGGCGGCCAGCGTGAGCTCGCCCGCGACGGCCGGGGCCGCCGCGATCGGCCCCCGGAGTCGAGTCCTCCTGCGGACGACGGGCGCGCGCGGCGCGCGGAACGGGCTGCGGTTCGTACGGCGAGGATCGAGGTGGAACATCGAGGGCGGGCCTTCGCTCACGCGCCCCGTCGGCGCTCCTCGTGCGGGGCGGGCCGACGACGACGCGGCGGGTGGCGTGGCCGAGGGCGCGCTCGTCGAGGCGGGCTCGCCGCTCCGATCGACGTGCGGCCCGAGGACCACCGGCACGCCGCGGCGCGCCGCGCGCGCGACGAGGAGCGCCGCGAGGACCGACAGCACGAACGACACGATCGCGCGGCGAGCCCGTCGCACGCGGGCCACGCTACCATGCGCGAGATGCGCCCCTCGCTCTCGCTCCCGGTGATCCTCGGCCTGTCGCTGGTCGCCGTCGACGCCTCGGCGTGCGCGCTCTCGGGGCGCGCGCGCGTCGACAAGGGCACGACGCTCCGCGCGGCCGGCGGCGACGTCATCGCGCGGTTCTCCGGCGCGGCGCTCTCGCTCTCGTTGACGCTGGACGCGGCGGGCGCGCGGGCGCGGACGGGCGATGGATTCCGCGTCGAGGGGCTGATCGACCTCGCGGGCGTCTCGCTCTTCACGCGGCGCAACCTCGCGGTCGTCGCCGACCACGTGTGGATCGCCGGCGGCAGGCGGGTCTCGGCGCGGCTCGACGCGGGCGCGATCTCCGTCGAGCACCGGGCAGGCGCGCCCGTCTCGCAGACGCTCCGGGCGAGCGCGCCGTGCGATGCGATCTCGATCGAGCCTGTCTCCTTCTCGCACCCCGCCGTGCCTGACGGCGCGCGCGGCTGGGTCGCGAAGCGCGCGCCGCTCGCGCTGAGGGACGCCTCGGGCGCGACGATCTTCACGCTCACGAGCGACGACATCAAGGACGCGCTCCTCTTCTTCTCGACCGAGCGGCGCGGCGCCGCGGTCCACGTCGTGTTTCGGGGCGACGTCGTCGTCGACGCGTGGGCCTCCGCGTCCGACCTCGCCGCGCTGCCGCCGGGCGAGATGCTCGGCGCGAACTCGTCCGAGGTGTCGATCCCGGGCGTGACGCGCCTCGCGTTCGACGGCGCCGTCCGGCGGGTGAAGGCCGCGCGCCAGGCGACCCTCCGAGCCAAGCCCGAGGACGGCGCGCCCGCGATCGGCGCCGTCGAGCCCGACACCGAGGTGCTCGTGCTGGAGACGGTGCTCGGGTGGTCCAGCGTCTGGCCGGCGTCGCTCGCCGTCCAGCCGCCCGAGGGGCGCGGGTTCTGGGTGAAGCTGGCGGAGCTCGAAGGAAAGTGACTTCCAGCGAGCGCGGGAAGCGGGCTAACCTGCTCGCCCATGCGCCTCGGCTCGCTCTCGTCCTTGCTCGTCGTCCTCGCGCTCGCCCCCGTGGCGGGCTGCGCCACGTACCAGGACGACCTCACGCGCGGCATCAAGTACTACGAGGGCAACGAGCACGAGCGCAGCCTCGCGGTGCTTCGCTCGCTCGAGCCCGACATCGACTCGCTGCGGCCCGACGATCGGGTCCGCTACTACTACTTCCGCGGGATGACCGACTACCGCCTCGCGAACGACACCTTCAAGGTGCGCCCCGACGCGCGCCACTGGCTCGGCCTCGCGGCCGCCGGCGAGAAGGAGACCCCGGCGGCGCTGACCGAGGACCAGAAGTCACGCCTCACCGAGGCGCTCGACGATCTGAACCACGACATCTACGGCGGCGCCGACACCGACGACGCGCCGAAGAAGGACGCCGTCGACGGCGACAAGAAGGCGAAGAAGAGGAAGGCCGACGCGGACGCCGACGCCGACGAGCCCAAGAAGAAGAAGAAGAAGGCCGACGACTAGCGCGTGCGGGCGCGCGGTCCTCGCGCGTCGTGGCGCTTCGGCGCGAACGTCTCCCACAGCGGATCGCCCGGCGGCGGCTCGTGGCCCAGCCGGGTCAGCCTCCCCATCGCGCGGCGCGCGGCGAGGCGCTCGCCCTGGAGCTGCGCCGCCGCGAGCTCCCCGCGCGCGAGCACCGCGAGCACCTCGCTCGTCGCCGGGTCGCGCAGATCGTCGACCGCGGAGGCCACGAGCACGCGCTGGTCGGCCGCGAGCGTCTCCACCGAGCCCTGCACGCGGTCCGCGGGCGCGAGCGGCTGCGGCATGAACCGGAGGAAGAGGTGCTCCGCCACCGCGTGCGACGACAGGCGCCTGTCCCACGACGGATCGAGCTCGGTGTAGAGCGGGCGCGCGTCCGCGAGCGACGACATCGCGTGCTCGGTGGGCGCGCCGAGCGCGCCGAGATCGCGCAAGAGCGGCAGGAGCGCCGGTTCGTCCGCGAGCAGCCTCGCCGCGAGCTGGCCGCGCCCGAGCAGCGGCGCCGGCACGAGCAGCACGTCGGGGCGGCGGCCGAGCAGGCGCGCGGCGGCCAGGCGGTACGCGATCGCCTCGTTGCGAACGACGACGACCGCGCCGTGGGGCAGCGAGTCGAGCCCCTCCCGCGTGAAGGACTCCGCGCCGCGCCGCGCGCCCCTGTCGCCTGCGCGCGCCTCGTCCGCCGCGAGCGCGACGAGCGACAGCGAGAACGCGATCACCATCACGCCGGCGGCGCGCGCGAACCGCAGCCCGGTCGTCGCCAGCAGCTCCACGCAGGCCGCGACGCCGAGCTGCGCCAGCGTGGCGGCGGCGATCACCGCGAGCGCTCGCACCGCGGCGAACGAGTCTGGCGCCAGCGTCCCCGACGTCCGCGGCGGCAGGATGAGGTCGACCAGCAAGAGGGCGATGAGCGGCAGCGTGAGCCCACGCGTCTTGCCGCCGTTGAGCCCGGCGAGTCCACCGACCAGCGACAGCAGGAGCGCGAGCCCGCCGAGCTCCCCGAAGAACGCGCCGAGGCCGCGCGCTCGCAGCGACGCGACGTCGGCGCGCAGCAACTCGCCGATCGTCGAGGTCGCGGACACCTCCAGGTGCGGCGCGGACGACCTCGCGCGGAGCCACGTCGGCGCGGCGAGCGCGAGCGCGACCGTGACCGCCCCTCCGACCACGTACGGCAAGGACGCGCGCGCGCGCCCACGCGCCTCGGCGCTCGCGGCGTGGGCGAGCACGAGCGCGGGCGCGCACGCGAGCAGCGTCACCGGCGACTCGAGCCCGAGCAGGCCGAGGGTGGCGCCGAGCGCGACGTCTCTCGCGGGCGCGCGCGGTCCCCCGAGCGAGAGCGCGAACGCGCCGAGCGCGATCGCCGTCGCGACCGCCGCCGAGCCCCCGACCGTCGCCTCGCGCTGCAGCGTCGGAGAGAGCCCCGAGAGGAGCGCCGCCGCGGTCGCCAGGAGGAGCGCGCGCCCCCACGGCGCGCCATGCGCGACGAGCAACCGCGTGGCGAGCGCCCGGACCAGCGCCGCGGTCACGCCCGCCGCCAGCGCCGAGACCAGCATCGCGCGGTACGCCTGGGAGCCGAGCGGCAGCGCCGTCGCCGCGATGGAGAGCAGCGTCGACGGCAGCGCGTCGCCCGCGCAGAGGACCGCGCCCGCCGCGCGGACGGTCGCGAGATCGTCTCGCCACACCGAGCACTCGGCGCCGAGCGAGATCGCGAGCGCGGGCGCGCCGAGCCACGTCGCGGCGTCGGACGCGAGCGTCGAGGCGGTGCGGAGCGACGGGCGCAAGCGTCGACCCGATGCCACGCGGCCCCGCGGCGGGCCAAGTTCACGCGGACGCGCGGCTCAGCGGCGCCGACGCGCGAGCGACAGGCCGAGGGCGGCGGCGCCGAGCCAGAGCGCGCCGTGCCCCTCGCGCGCGGGGCCTGGCACCTCGCAGCCGCACCCGCCCGCCTTCTTCTCGACGGGGGGCGGGGGCGCGGCGGCGGGCTTCGCCTCCGCGTCGGCGGGCGGGGGCGCGTCGCTCGCAGGGGCGGCCTTCTCCTCCGGCTTCGCGTCCTCCTTCTTCTCTTCCTTCTTCTCTTCCTTCTTCTTCTTGCCGCCGTCGGCCATCACCATCGCGCGGCGGTCGATCGTGTCGTTCTTGCCCTGGAGCTTGATCGTGAACGCCTGGCCGACCGCGCGGCCGTCTCCGTCTCGCACCTCGACCTTGTACTCGCCCGCCTCGTAGCCACGCTCCCGGCGGATGGTGAAGTCGAGCTTGGTCGTCTCCCAGACGTTGCCCTTCACGTCGCCGAAGTTCACGTCGAGCGACTCGACCGACGGCTGCGCGTCGGTGATGGGCACCGAGCGCGACTGCTCCGCGTCGCCGTGCGCGTCGTCCTTGAACGTCTCGTAGTAGACCTTCTTCGTGAAGCTGAACCGGAACGTCTGGTGCGGCGTCGCGGGCTTCTTCGGGAGCTTGATCGTGAGGAAGATCTTCCAGCCGCCCGCGATCTCGGTGAGCTCGGTCTTCACGGGCGTGATCGATCCGGCGGCGATCGCCGGGGCGGGCGCGAGCGCGAGGGCGAGCGCGAGGAGCGGGGCGGCCAGCTTGCGGGAGACGGTGCGAGAGGTCACGGCGCGAACATATCGGAACCTCCGGGCGGCGGGAGGCGGGTGTTTTGAGCTTCCTCGCCGCGCCGCCTGTGTGCGAAAAGTGCGCTGCCATGCGAGAGGCGAGGCGAGACGCGATCCTCGAGCGAGCGTCGCGGTGCTTCGACGACGTCGCCGCGAAGACGCGCCTGCTCGACGGCATCCAGTGGTCGCGCAAGACCGAGCGGGAGTTCTTCCAGCGCGGCGGCGAGCACCAGCCGGAGCCCACGTACGAGATCGACGCCTCGACCGCGGCGGCGAACCTCGAGGCCCTCGACCAGCTCGACGGCGAGCTCGCGGGCCACGACCGGCTGCTCGCGTACCTGCGCGCGATCGCGCACAGCTACCGCCAGGCGAACGAGATGCTGCTCTCGGTCGGCACGCGGCGCTTCTACGAGATCAGCCTCGAGCTGTACGGCGGCGCGAGCACGCTCGCGCTCGACCACGACACGTCCAACCTCGACCTCGCGAAGCACCTCGCGCGGCGCATCGGGCGCGGCGCGCGGGCGGACGGGGGAGAGGCGCCGCTGTCGGCCGAGCAGTTCCAGGTCGAGCTCGAGACCCGCCTCGCCCACGAGCACCCGGCGCTCGAGGTGAAGGTCGTCGTCGACGACGATCTCGCCGCGAAGGTCATCGCCGGCGCGAAGCGCGTGCGCATCCGCGCGGGCGCGACGTTCTCCCGGATGGAGGTGGACAGCCTGTTCGTGCACGAGATCGAGACGCACTCGCTGACGGCCCAGAACGGCCTCGCGCAGTCGCGGCTGCCGTTCCTCCGCGCGGGCGGGCCGCGCACGACGCGCACGCAGGAGGGGCTCGCGGTGTTCGCCGAGCTGTTCGATCACTCCCTCTCCATCGAGCGGCTGCGGCGCCTGGTCGAGCGCGTGAACATGGTCGCGATGGCGGAGGACGGCGCGTCGTTCCTCGACATCTACCGCTACCTCACCGGCCTCGGCGTCGAGCCGCGCGACGCCTACCTCGACACCGCGCGCATCTTCCGCGGCGGGGTCGTCGACGGGGGCGCGCCCTTCACGAAGGACGCCGCGTACCTCGCGGGGCTCGCCGAGGTCTACAACTTCCTCCGCGTCGCGCTCAACGAGGAGGCGCGCCACGTGGCCGAGGTGCTCGTGAGCGGCAGGCTCGCGCTCGACGATCTCGATCTGTTGCTCGCGCTCCGCGAGGAGGGCGTCCTGCTCCCGCCCGTGCACCTGCCGCGGTGGCTGCGGCACTGGGACGGGCTGCTCCCGTACTTCGCGTTCACGTCGGACC
>JADLFU010000095.1 GCA_020849655.1 Polyangiaceae bacterium
CACGCGGCTCAGGTGTACGCGCGCACCCACGGCGAGAAGTACAGGGGCAGGGTGCCGAACACCCGCCCCGCGCTGAAAGTGGTAAAATGAGGGGGTTTCGGTCCGTCACAGAAGAGCGGCTCCCAAGCAGGAACAAGCACAGCGCGACGCGACGTCGGGTCATGCGCTCGTGCCGAGCAATGGGCGTGCCGCCGTCGATCGCGCTCCTCGCCGCATGAGCCAGGCGACGCCTGTGACGGGTAGGCACGCCGTGCCCGGGCGTCACGCGGCACGTGGCGCCCTTGCGCCTCGTGGGCGCTGCCTGCGCGGACGGGCCGCCGTGCGCGCGGGAGCTCGGCCACGGAGAGGCTGGAGGTGCGCGCACTCAGGGAGTCCACAGGCAGAAGTTCACGCCCGAGCGAAGACATGGCCCGATCTCGAACGTCCTGTCTCGACACCAGCGCGCTCGCGGGTGGACTCACCCGGGCGTTGTCGCTCGCGACGCCGAGCCTCGCGAGCACAGCTACCTCGTGACCGCAGAAATGCAGGACAAAGTGCGATCGTTGCGATCCAATCCCACATCGTCCCCCTACGAACTTCGGGCTCGTGGTACCAGGCTGGCACCATGTCGGACCTCATCGCAGAGCTGAAGGCGCGTCTCGAGGACGATCCGTGCGACGAGGGGGCGCTCGAGCGGCTCGTCGCGGCGGCGTGCGCCGAGGGTGACTGGAGCCTCGCGAGGGAGGCGCTCACCCAGTGGTCGGAGGTGACGAGCGACGAGCACACGATCGTCAGGCTGCTCCTTCGCTCGGCGAAGATCGCCGAAGAGCGGCTCGGTGACCTCGACGCCGCCGAAGACGCGTACCGGCAGGTCCTCGAACTGAATCCCTCGGCCGAGGACGCGGCGCGCGCGGTCGTGCGCATCCGCCAGTTGCGCGGCGGCTGACGAGAATGCTCGCCGTGCGACGAAGGGGTCGCAGATCTTCGAGAGCGGTCGCTCGAGCCGCTCGCCCCAGGGGCTGATCACCACCACATTTGGCAACACAGCTCCGGCGTCGTCGCCGGAATGCGGCGCCGCCGCTCCCTGGAGGCGCGCCGCGGCAACGTCTCACGCAGACCGAAGCTGGGCGAGAGGAGGAGAAATGTGCCGCCGGATCACGACGGGAGGGACAGACAACACCCTTCCGCCCAGGCAGCGCCGGTAGACCTCGGTCACATCCCGCGCGCTGTCGCCCGCAGCGTCGAACGGTCGGACGCGGAAGCCCTCCTGTCGGCAAGAATGGACGACGCGCAAGTGTGGAGGGAGCCTCAGGTCCGACGAGGCGCCTGTCGACGTGCGTCAACAGTCAAGTCTTCGCCTGTGGGTCATCAGTGGGCGCGCCCGGCCGAGGCTGAGAGCCCGGCCACGCCGAAGCGGAAATTTCCACCACCGATTCTGATTGCATGATGATCGTGGAGGTGTACGGTCTGTCACGCGCCTGAGTCGGCGTGACACCAGGAGGGCAAGCGATGTCTCGTCTCGTCTCGTCTCGTCTCGTCTCGTCTCGTCTCTGCTGGCCATCGGCGCGGTGATGTCTTCGGGCCAGGCTCGCGCTGACTGCGCGCTGTCACGGGCGCTGGTGCTGCCTCCGTCGATGGACCCCGCCCTGCGCTGCGAGCACGACCAGGACGACAACGGGCTCGACGACGAGGTGGAGCTGGAGCTCGGCCGATGCCTGGCGCCCGCGTTCCACTTTCAGACGGGGCACGTCGAGCCGCCGACGCGTGTGCTGTTCAACGCGCACGGGCGGGTCCCGAGGGGCGCAGACGGCCAGGCGCTCGGCCCGATGGAACTCATCTTCAAGTACGTGTACCTCTGGCCGAGAGACGACGGCTTCACGCTGATGGACTGCTGGCAGAAGGCGAAGGACGAGTGCAAGTACGCCCTCCTCTTCCCCCCCGCGTACGCCACGTGCCTGGCCGAGCAGGCCGCCTTCTGCGAGCTCTCGTGCGTGGAGAATGGCCACGCGGGAGACGCTCAGTCGCTCGAGGTCCGCGCTGCGCTGTCGTACCGCCCCGGACGGTGGTCCGTCGCTCCGCTCGACGCGTCGGGGTTCTCGGCAGGGGTCCACCCGGTCCTCGAGTTCCCCGGCGACCGCCTCCAGGTGTACCTGTCGCCGGGGAAGCACCATTTCTACGCCAGCCCGGCCGCCGACGCGACCTACGGCATCGGCGCCGCAGGCTATGACTGCTTCGATCCCCACGACGGCGGCAGCGGCCCCTACGTGTTCGACGATCTGAAGCCGATCCCGGTAGAGCCGAGGGAGGCGAGCTTCGTCGACGACGCGGTGCCGGCGGACACGTGCTCCCTGTGCCCGAGCTGTTGCGACGGGCTCCCGTGGGCAAACGCGTGCGCGCGTCGCGGAGGCGTCGACGCGCCCAGCGCGACGTTCGGCACGCCGGACATCGGCATGCCCGGCTGCAGCCTCTACGACGAGCACTTCTGCGGAGGACGCGACGTCGGCAGCCCAGTGGCGATGATCCGCTGGGACAGGGGGGAGGTCGACGACGTGGACGGAGACGGAGTGCCCAACGCGGTCGACGCCTGCCCGCTGTGGCCGCAGCCCGTCGCGGAGGGCCCCGGCTCCGACGGCGACCACCTCCCGCCCGAGTGCGACCCAGATCCGCTCCACCACAACGAGTACGTGGGCAAGGGCGGCGTGCGGTCCGACGGCTCGGTCGCCAAGGGCACGGTGGCCACGCTGTCTCCGGGCACCCCGTTCGCGCCGAAGGCGACGCTGGGCGGGGGCTACGCCGACTTCGACGGTGACAACGTCGCGGACGGCAGCGATCTGTGCCCGAGCCTGCCCGGGGTGAAGGCCGACGTCAACGTCGCGGCCGAGTGGGCAGAGACCGACTGGAACCAGCAGGGCATGGCGCTCGACCTCGAGCGCGCGAGCGACGCGGCGACCGCGCGGTCGATGAGCGCCCAGACGGGCTACGCCCACCGGGCGAACCCTTGCGATCCGTACCCGGTGTCGCGCACGAGGGCCTCCTCGAACGACTCGATCGACGCCAGCGCGGCGTACTTCTGCAAGGGGACGGTCGACATCGAGGTGGGGACCAGGTCCATCCCCATCGAGACCGAACTGTACGCCGGGACGAGCGCCAACGAGGTCGCGCCTCAGGCGGGGCGCACCTATCTCCTCGGCGGCCAGCGCTGCAACTGCGGAGACCGGGGCGACTGCCTCCGCGACCAGGACGACGACTGCTTCTGGGGCAACACGCGCGCGGGGTTCCCCCAGCACTGGCGCGGGTGGCGACCTACCTACTCGAGCGGCTGCGCCCTCGATGCCGACGAATTTTGCGTCGCGCCGCCGACGGAGACGCAGCGGGGCGTGACGGCCCAGGTGGCGTCGCGCTGGGACTGGGCGGAGGAGCGCGCGCTCTTCCCGGATCACTTTCGTCCCGGTGGCTTCGAGCTCGCGCCGCCGACGCCGCAGAACCCCGGGGGCTACTGGCGGAGCGTGGACAAGTTCGCCCTCGGCGCCATCGTCCAGGAGGGGGCCGACTTCACCTCGCCGCCCGGGGCGCTCCTGGCCTTTCACCCCGGTCAGTCGCTGTACGCCGAGCCCGACACGGGCGCCGACGGGGCCGCGCTGAAGATTCACGTGGCGAACACGGAGGAGAGTCGCCGGCTGCGGGTGTCACGGTTCGACGCCCTGCTGGCGCCCGCCGAGCCTCACACCAACGCCGTCCCGACAGGGTACTGTCTCCCGCCGTGGCACGGCGATCTGTCGTTCCTCGACGATCCCGTGCTGGAGCTCGGCGACGGCCGGCAGCTGCTCGAGCGCGGGCGGCGGCTGGTCGTCGGCCGGGCTGGCGCGAGGCTCGGCGACGTCACGGTGCTCGACGGCGCCGCGAACCTGCGGCGCGCGGTCACGCCGGCGCCCTCTGTCCCCTCCTGGCTCGGCGACGGCGAGGGCGCGTTCTCCGTGGTGCGCGGCGCGCTCGACGAGCCCGTGTCGGGGGGTGACACCGCGATGCAGCGGGCGCCGTCGCCGTCTCTGCTCTGGGTCGAACGCGCGGAGGACGCCCCGGCGCGCTGGGCCGTGCTCGCCGCCACGTCACAGAGCGAGACGGCGGTGACGTACGCCGTCCTCCGCGAGGGGGTGGCGCCGTTCTTGTTCTCCCGCGCGGGCCTCGTGGTCAGCGACGCTCGCGCGGGCACGGTGGCGGTCGTCGACCCCACCTCCGGCCTGCTCGCCTCCTACGACGCGACGTCGAGCCAGTGGGCAGTCCACGACTCCGATCTCGTCCGGCGCACGGGCGCATCCTTCGTGCTCGACGGCGCGACCCTCCTCGTCGCCGGTGGGGCAGTCGCGGGCGAGGCCACAGGGGCCGTGGCGCTCATCGACGTCCGAGACGGGCGGGGCTTCGTGCGCGGCGGCTTCCCCGCCCGCACGCGGCCGGTGGTCACGCTCGCGCGTGACTCGCACGTGCTGATCCTGGGCGGCGGTGTGGCCGCTGACGGCCAACCGCGCGACGACGTATGGGCGCTCGACACGACCTCACCGACCTCCGTCGCGTACCAGCTGCGCGGCGCGACAGTGGGCGGGGCGCTCGAGGCCGGCCGTGCGCTCCTCGACGTCACGCTGCTGACGGGCGCTGTGTCGGGCATCTTCCAGACCTCCGACGGCTGGACGGAGACCCGGGCCAGGGTCGACGGCGGGTGGCGCGACGCGGACGCCAGCGCGAGCCGCGCCACGTGCCGGCGCGACGACGCGCAGGGCGGGCAGCTGTGCGCGTTGCCCGGCGGCGACGAGTGGTCGTCGCCAGGACGTGTGACGTGTGACAGCGACTCGCCCCCCCACGCTTGCCAGGGCGCCCCCGGCGACGTGCGCGTGACGTCGACGCTGCCCGCGCCCGGCACCATCGACGCCGACCTCTCCGCCGACACGCTCTGGACGCTGGGGCGTCGGCGCGCAGAGCGGCGGCGCCTGGGGCTCGATCTGTCAACTGTCTCGGTCGACACGATCCCGCTCGGCGCCCGCGCGCACGACGTCGCGGCTGGGCAGGACGGCGCGCTCATCGCGACGGACGCAGGCTTCGCCTGGATAGCGTCGCGCGCGACGAACGCCACGCTCACTCCCGCCTGCGGCGAGGTTCTGCGCGTGGCGAGCCTCGGCCCGCGCCGCTGGGCTGGCGTGACGACAGTGGGCATCGTGGCGGTCTCGACGGAGTCCGGCGCGCCGGTGGTCACGTCCCAGGCGCTGTTGTTGCCTCGAGAGGGCGACGACGGGCTCGAGCTGACCGACGTGCCAGCGGGGGCCGCAGGCCGATTGCTGTGTCTCGCGAGTGAGCGAGCGCTCGGGAGGCGCGCGGTCGAGAGGCTGGCGCAGTCCACGTCGCTCGAGGGCATCGGGACCGACTCCGTGCTGGTCGGGCGCGGGCCGATGCTCGCACGCCTGCGGCTCGGGGGTGACGCCTTCGAGGTCACCGGCTGGTTGACGATCCCGGAGGCCCTCGACGCCCTGCGGTTCGACGCCGCGGGCCAGCGCGCCTACGGCGTCACGGGCCACACCGAGCGGGTGTTCGACCTGCGGGGCGGCGGCCTCCGGGAGTCGCCGGGCGCGGGCGTCGGCGCATGGATTCGCCGACGCGACGTGGGTGACACCTCGCTGCTCCTCGGCCCCTCTCTCGTGCGCATGGCGCGGGTGTCGCGATGAGCCCGCGCGCGTGGGCGGGGCTCGCGGCGCTGTGCCTCGCCGGGGTGGCGAAGGCGGGGTGCACCTCCGACTCGGGTGATCTTGCGTCCACCGCCGGCGCGGCCGGCGCGGCGAAGGCAGGCGCCGACGGCAGGGGCGGTCGGGCAGGTGGGGCGGGCGCCGGCGCCGGCGGCAAGGTGTGGGGCGCAGGCGGTGTCAGCGGCAAGGCGGGCGCGAGCGGCGGCGGCGGCTGCCCCGAGATCACGGCGAGCGGGGTGGACGGCTTCGTGCCGGTCGCCCCGTGCCCGAAGAACTTTGCATGCGGACCTGGGTGTTCACCCATCTTCTCCGTGGGCTACCGCAGCCGAAACCTCAGCAAGTTTCGCGTCGACCCGGGCGGCGTCGTCGACACGGCCGGGCCCACGCTCCTCTACCGCGCGGCCGGCGCAACCGAGACCCAGCAGGTGGGGATGCCCGAGAGCGGGAGCGTGTTTCTCCACGCTGCCCTGTCTCCCAGCTACCTGGTGACTCGGCACTACACCAAGCCAGAGCCCGAGGAGTCCTCCAGGCAGAACTACATGCACATCTATGACCGGGCGACGGGCAAGCTCGCGCACTGGTGGTCGCTACCCGGCACGGAGGGCGGGCCGTCGCGGGTGTACTGGGGGGCGGCGGCGACCGACAAGTATGTCCTCCTGTCGACCGGCGCCTCGCTGCTGCGCTTCGATCTGATGACCGGTGGCGCGCCGAAGGTCCTCGCCGACTCCAATTGCTACATCGCCCAGATCGTGAACGGACAGTACCTGTGTGCCGACGACTCGAGCCTCCAGTTCACTTCGGTCGACATCGAGACGGGCGAGCGCACCACGCTCGCGCCCGGCCCCGAGATGCAAGTCGGCGGCAGCTGCGCGTTCGACGGCAGCGCGTGCGCCTGGGTGGACTACCGCGACCCGCCCGGCGACAAGTCGACGTTCGACCTCCGAATGGGCGGCGAGGTGTACCGGTTCGACCTCGCGTCGCGGAAGCTGGAGCGCCTGACGTTCGACTCGCCGGCGACACCCCACACCAAGTACAGCGCGGTCGTGGAGGGAGACTGGGTCGTCTGGCAGCAGCGCTCCGCGATAGACACAATCGCCGGCGGGTTCACTGTCCCGTCGTTCCAGCGGCTCTACCGCGACGATCGCGCGACGGGCACGCGCTGCTGGTACCCGCTGACAGGCGTGCTGGCCGGGGAGCTCTATCAACACAAGCTGTACGCCTTGTGGTACGACCCCAACGTGGCGTACCAGGACCGCGTCGTGGCGATCGATCTCGACAGCCCCGAGATCCCCTGGGAGTGCGGGCCTGCGCCGGCGCCGGTGGTCGTGCCGTGACGCCGCCCTCGCGGCTCGTCCGGGCGAGTGTGACCATCCGCAGGCGCGACGAGAACGGCACCTGGCGCCTGGCTGACGGTGGTCAAGGGCGCGGCGCTGTGCTACCCTGGCGCGCAGTGGCGGACGAGATCTACATCAGCACCGACATCGAGACCGATGGGCCCATCCCTGGGCCGCACTCGATGCTGTCGTTCGGATCGGCGGCGTACGCGGCGGACAAGCGGCTGCTGGCGACCTTCGAGGCCAACCTGGAGCTCCTGCCGGGGGCCACCGGGGACGCCAAGACGATGGAGTGGTGGGCGACCCAGCCCGAGGCGTGGGCGGCCGCGCGCGAGCGGCCAGAACCGCCAGCGGCCGCCATGGCCAGGTATGTCGAGTGGCTGGAAGGGCTGCCGGGCAAGCCGGTGTTCGTGGCCTACCCGGCCGGGTTCGATTTTCTGTTCGTGTACTGGTACCTCGTCAAGTTCACAGGGGGCAGCCCCTTCTCGTTCTCGGCGCTGGACATGAGGACCTTCGCGATGGCGCTGCTGGGCTGCGACTACCGCGAGGCCTCCAAGCGCAACATGCCGCGACGCTGGTTCGACGCGCTGCCGCACACGCACAAGGCGCTCGATGACGCCATCGAGCAGGGCGCGCTCTTCTGCAACATGTTGAAGGAGCGTCCGCGGAGCTGACCACGTGTGCGGGCGCGCTCTGCTGTCACACAGTGAAGGCTCCGCGGCGCCGAGCGCGGGCGCGCCGCAGCGCCCGCGTTCGAGGCTCCGGAGGCGCGCCGGCGACCTCCGCTCCTGGTGGGGAGCGGCCCTCGGGCTGCTGCTGCTCGCCGGCTGCGCCGACGACGTGGCCCGGCCGCCGCGCGCCGGCGCCGCGCCCGACGCCGCGCTGGACGGCGGGGTGTCCGACGCGTCGCTGCCGGACGCGTCGCTGGTCGACGCCGCGCCGGCCGACGGCGCAGCGGTCGACGATGGTGGGGCGGCCGACGCCAGCGCCGACGCCGGAGTGGTCCCGGGTGGCGCGCGCGTGCGCGTGGTCGCTTCCAACCTGACCACGGGGAACTTCCAGGCCTACGAGCAGCCCGGCATCCGCATCCTCGACGGCCTCGACCCCGACGTGGCCCTGGTGCAGGAGATGAACCACGCCGGCAACTCCAGCGACGATCTGCGCAGCTTCGTGGACCTGGCGTTCGGGCCGTCGTTCTCGTACTTCCGCGAGGTCGGGGTGCAGATCCCGAACGGCGTGGTCAGCCGCTTCCCTATCCTGGCCGCGGGCAGCTGGACGGATCCCCAGACCAGCAACCGCGGCTTCGCGTGGGCGCGCATCGACATCCCGGGGCCCAAGGATCTGTGGGCCGTCAGCGTGCATCTGCTGGCCTCGTCGGAGAAGAGCCGCGACCTGGAGGCCACCGCGCTGGTGGCGCTGGTGCAAGCCATGGTGCCGGCGGCCGACTACCTGGTCATCGGCGGCGACTTCAACACCGGCGTGCGCGACGAGCCGTGCATCGTCACGCTGGGCGCGGTGGTGAGCACGGCGGGGCCCGACCCCGTCGACACGGCGGGCAACCCGAACACCAACGCCGGGCGCAACAAACCCTACGACCGCGTGCTGGCCGACGGCGACCTGACGCCGCTCCAGGTGCCGGTGGCGCTGGGCGGCTCGATCCACGCCAGCGGGCTCGTGCTCGACACACGGGTCTACACGCCGCTCTCCGACGTCGCGCCGGCGCTCGCCAGCGACAGCGCCGCGCCCAGCATGCAGCACATGGCGGTGGTGAAGGACTTCCTCGTCCCCGAGTAGCCAACGAGTGAGAGTGCGTGAGCCCGCTCGGGTCGGTGCGCGAGCTCGGGGCTCCGTGTGGCGGCGAGCGGCGTGAGGGGGACGTCCGTCGGTGAACCAGCCGAGCGCGCCTCAGGCCCCGCGGCGCGCCGCGAGGAAGCGCGCGACGTGCTCTCGGCGCACGACGCCGAGCGCCCACAGCGCGAGCGGGAACCCGAGCACCACGATCCCGAGCCGCAGCGACGCCGCGGCGACCGGCGGGAGCGCGCGCGCGACGGCGGCGCAGCCCGCGTACACGGCCGCCATCGCGCCGAGGCACATCAGCCAGTCGCGGTAGCGCCACGCGATCCTGTACGAGGCCGTCGCGACGACGCCGTGCAGGAGCGCGAGCTCGAGGTACGTGACGAACGTCAGCACCGCCGCGGCCATCGCGCCGTAGCGCGGCACGAAGATGAAGTTCAACGTGAGGTTCGTGATGGCCGCGAACGTCGTCGCCGCCGCGATGCCGCGCGTGTTCATGCGGTACCACGAGCCCTGCGACCACACGTGGTAGACGCCCTGCATCGCCGCGCCCGCGACGACCCACGAGATCATCGGGACCGCGCCCGCGTACGACGCCGGGAAGAACAGCCGCACCGCGTCCTCGCCGAGCACCGCCGCGCCGAGGCACGCGTAGCAGTCGAGCCCGAGCGTCATCGTGCCGAGCAGCGGCACCGTCGGCGACGCCGGATCGGCCTTCATCAGGCGCAGCGTGATGGGCCCGAACGCGTCGCCGATCGAGTTCAAGACGAGCAGCGCCGCCATCGTGAACAGGTACGCGAGCGTGTACAGGCCGACGTCGCTCGCGGGCGCGTAGCGCTCGAGGATCATCCTGTCGGCGAGGTTCAAGATCCAGTTCGAGCTCACGTGCAGCACCATCGGCAGCCCGAGCAACAGCGCGCGCTTCAGCAGGCCGAGATCGAACGCCACCGCCATGTGCGGCACGTACAGCGCGAGGCCGACGAGCGCGGAGACCCCCGCCGCGAGGAACTGCGCGCGCACCGCGCCGAGCGCGCCCTGCTTCATCCACACGACGAACGCGACCGTCAGGCCGATCTGCGCGACGGCCGCGAACACGTTGTACGCGGCGACGCGCCCCGCCTCCTCGCGCGCCGTCAAGAGGACGCCCGGCACCGTGACGAGCAGCGTGAGGTAGCCCGTCCACATCGCGAGCGTGAGGTGCGGCGAGAACGGCACCTGGCGCATCGGCCGCACCACCTCGAGCGCGCCGAGCAGGTGCGCCGCGCCGACGAGGAGCGGCGCGCCGGTGAGCATGAAGAGCAGGATCGTCCCGTAGAACCGCCGCCGCATCTGCTCCGACTCCATGTCGAAGTGCAGCCGCGCGATGACGCTCGGCAGCGAGAAGCTGACGAGGAGCGCCGTCAGCGTGCTCACGGTCGTGCACACGCCGAGCACGCCGAAATCCGCCGGCGTCATGAACCGCGCGTACACGGGCGTGAGCAGGAACGAGAGGCCCCGCACGAGCAGGTTGGGGATGAGGTAGAGCGCGCTGTTCCTCGCGAGCTTCCTCGTCTCTTGGGCGGCGTCCGACACGCGGCGCGCGGTGTAGCCGAGTTGCGCCGCGGCCGCCCGAGCAGGCGTCGTCAGCCGGGCGGCGCGTCGGGCGGCGCGGGGAGCGGGCCGCGCCAGAGCGGCAGCGTCACCGTGAACCTCGCGCCCTCGCCCGGCGCGCTCTGCACGCGCACGGCGCCGCCGTGGGCCTCGGCGATGTGCTTGACGAGCGAGAGGCCGATGCCGGTGCCGCGGATGCGCGCGTCGCGCGCCGAGCGCCCGCGGACGAACCGATCGAAGATGCGGCGCTGATCCTCCGGCGCGATGCCGGCGCCCCTGTCCTCCACCGACAGCGCCGCCTGCGCGCCGTCGCGCGCCGTCCGCACCGTCACGCGCCCGCCGTCCTTCGCGTACTTGATCGCGTTGTCGAGCAGGTTGATGAGGCAGAGCTCGACCGCGCGCGGATCGAGGCGCACCGCGGGCAGATCGGGCGCGAGCGCGACCTCGATCTCGAGCCCCTCGCGCTCGGCGCGGTAGCGGTAGACGTCGACCGCGCGCTGCACGACCTCGCCGAGATCCGCGGGCACGAAGTCGAACGTCGCCTTGCCCCGATCGACCCGCGCGAAGTCGAGCACGTTCTCGATGAGCGCCGTCAGCCGCTCGCTCTCGGCCAGCATGATCTCGAGGTACTGACGGCGCTTGTCGTCGGACGCGACGCGCCCCGAGAGCAAGAGCTCCGCGAACATGCGCACGAGCGACAGCGGGGTCTTCAGCTCGTGCGAGACGTTCGCGACGAACTCGCTCTTCTGCGCCGACAGGCGGCGCTCCTGCTCGACCGCGACGAGCACGAACCCGACGCCCGCGATGATGACGCAGCACGCGATCGCGACCAGCACGAGCTCGAGCGTGCGCCGGCGCTCGATGCGCTCGCCCAGCTCGTCGGCGGACGTCAGCGTCACCGAGATGCGCCAGCCGTAGAGCGTGGTCGGGAACGGCCGCCCCACGGTGAGCTCGCCCGCGCGCACCGAGCTGCCGTACACGGGCCGCCCCTCCTCGTCGGCGACGGCGACGCGCGCCTTGCCGCCGTGGTCGGCGAACAGCCGCGGGAACACGTCGTGGACGAGGCGCGGCACGTCGTGCCACGCGAGCACGAGGTAGCGCCGCCCGGCGAGCGCGCGCTGCCAGTAGCTGACGAGGTAGCTCTGGCTGCCGTACGTCCTGTGCAGGTGCCGCAGCTCCTCCGGGGGGGCCCGGCCGAGCTCGAGATCGGCGCGCAGCCGGCGGACGACGAGGCGCCGGAAGGCCTCGTCCTCGGGGCCGGGCGAGCGGCTCGCGAACCCGAGCACCTGCCCGTCGCGCGACGACAGGTCGATGACCAGCACCGCGCGCACGGTGGGCGTCTCGCGCGCGGCGGTCGGCAGCCAGCGCTGCGCGACGTCCTGGGGAGCGGCGACGTCGACGAGCGACGAGACGGCGTTGTCCTGCTCGATGATGAGCCGGTCGAGGCGATCGGCCTTCTCGTTCGCGAGGCTCAGCGTCGCCTCGATGACCGACAGCTTGCGCACCTGCTCGATCTGCCGCGACGCCCGGTAGAGGAACGCGCCGACGACCAGCACCGCCGCGACGATCGCCGGCATGAGCAGGTAGGTCACCCTGCGCTTCTGGGTGGTCGGGTCCAGTCTCACGCGGCGCGGCAGGCTACCCCGGCCCCGCGCGCGCAGGCTCACATTGCAGAACGCCGGGCGTGACCCTAGGCTCGCGGGCTCACCCGGGTCTCTCGTGAGCCAGCGCTTCGTCAGGTGCACGCACTGCGGCCTCCCGCATGACGTGAACGAGGTCCGTTGCCCCCTCACCGGGCAGCCGATCTGGAGCGCGAAGTTTGCCCCGGGCGGCACGCACGCGCCGCCCAGGCCCGCCGAGCCGCACCGGCCGTCGAGCCCGCAGAAGGCCACGAGCACCAAGCTGCCCGCCGCGGCGCCGGTCGCCGCCGCGACCGCCCCTTCGAGGGAGGGCGACTCGCTCGTCGGGCGCGTGCTCGGCGACAAGTACGGCGTGACGGCGCTGATCGGCGAGGGCGGGATGGGCGCCGTCTACGAGGCCGAGCACCTGACGATCGGGCGCCACGTCGCGTTGAAGGTGCTGCACCCGAAGAACGCGCGCCGGCCGGACGCCGTCCAGAGGTTCCACCACGAGGCGCGCGTCGCGGGCTCGATCGGCCACCCGAACATCTGCGAGATCTACGACGTCGGCCGCCTGCCGGACGGCACGCCCTTCCTCGTGATGGAGCGGCTGTTCGGCGAGGGCCTGAGCGACCGCATCGCGCGCGAGGGCGCGCTGCCGTTCCTCGACGTCATCGAGATCGTCGTGCAGGTGCTCTCCGCGCTCGTCGCGGCGCACGCGAAGGGCGTCATCCACCGCGACATCAAGCCCGAGAACATCTTCCTCTCCGCGCGCACCGGGATGCCCCCGATGGTCAAGCTCCTCGACTTCGGGATCTCGAAGGTCGAGAAGGAGGAGGAGCTGCACCTCACGCGCACGGGGATGGTGATGGGCACGCCGTTCTACATGGCGCCCGAGCAGGCGCGCGGCGACCGCACGATCGATCACCGCATCGATCTCTACGCGACGGGCGCGCTGCTCTACGAGAGCCTGACGGGGCGGCGGCCGTTCACGGCGCCGAACTACAACGCGCTGCTCGTGCAGATCCTCTCCGGCACGCCGCGCCCGCTGCGCGAGCTGCGCCCCGCGCTGCCGGCGAGGTTCGAGGCGATCACCGCGAAGGCCCTCGCGAAGAGCCGCGACGACCGGTACGCGAGCGCCGAGGAGTTCCTGCGGGAGCTGGCCACGCTGCGCGAGCAGCTCGCGCGCCCCGACGCCGCCGCGCCGAGATCGGAGCCGCCCCCCGCTCCGCAGCCGCGCCTCGCGACCTCGCGGCCCCCGCCGGCGAGCGTGGAGATCCCGGTGCACTTCACCGCGAGCGGGCCGTACTTGACAGTGTCGAGCGGCGAGCTGCTCAGCGTCGACGTCGAGGTGCCGATCGACGTCGACGTCACGTCCGTCGAGGACCGCGGCGCGCTCGGGGTGCCGCGCGAGGCCAGCGTCTCTGACACGTTCGTGGACGGCGGATCAGCCCCGGCCGAGTGGCCCGACGCCGAGCACACGGAGGTGATGAAGCTCGACTCGTACCCGGACGGCCACACGCCCGTGCACGGCACCGATCTGCGCGAGGTGCGCCGCAAGCTGCAGGGCGAGAAGGACGTCACCGAGGCGACGCCCCCGATGACCCCCGAGGAGGCCGAGGAGGTCCTGCGCGGGGGCAAGCGCCCGGCCGCGCGCGCGCTGCGGCTGAACCCCCTGAAGCCGGCCACGCCCGCCGCCGCGCCGGGCGCGCCCGGTCGCGTCATCCCGAGGGAGGAGCCCGCGGCGCCGCCGCCGCCGCGCAGGCCGCTGGCGACGCCGCTGTCCGACGACGACGCGCCGACGACGTTCTTCCAGTCGCGCCCGCGTCCGGCGAGCGTGGCGCCGTCGAGCGAGACGCTCGGTGACGATGACGAGATCGGCGAGCGCGACGCGCCGTCGACGATGCCCGCGCCGCCGCCGTCCTCGGCGCGCCCGCCGTCCGCGCGCCCGCCGTCCGCCCCGCGCCCTCCTCTCGCCGTTCCGCGGCCGGGCAAGCGGTAGCGCGGCGCTACTCGGAGACGCCGAGCACCTCGAGATACGCCGCGCGCACGGCCTCGGTGACGCGGCGGTACGCGCCCACCAGCTCGTCCGCGGCGCTCCTGCCCTGTCGATCCCGCAGCCCCATCCGGCGCGCGAGCGGGCGCAGGCCGGGCGCGTGCTCGTCGAGCAGCGCGGACGGCGAGCGGTGGATGAGCTGGATGCGGCGCTCGAGCCGCCGCAGGAACTCATGGCCCTCGACGAAGGCGGCCCGCGTCGCCGGCGTGATGAGCCCGGCCTCGCCGAGCCGGTCGAGCGCGTCTCGCGTGACGGTGGTGCGCACGCGCGGGTCGGCGCCGGCGCGGAGCTGCGCGAGCTGCGTCGCGAACTCGATGTCGACGACGCCGCCTCGGCCGACCTTCAGGTTGTACCGGCCCGGGCGCTCGAGGCCGATCTCTCGCTCCATGCGCGTGCGCAGGCGGTGAGTCTCGTGAGGATCGGGCGGCGCGCCGAGGTACGCCGCGCGCGCGATGAGCGCCTCCACGCGCGCGCCGAGGTCCGGGTCGCCCGCGACGAAGCGCGCCCGGACGAGCGCGAGCCGCTCCCACGCCGCCGCGCGCGGGCCGCCGCCCTCGTCGGGCGGGGCGTGGTACCGCGCGAACGACGCCTGCGAGGTCACGAGCATCCCCTGCGAGCCCGACGGCCGCAGGCGCGTGTCGAGCTCGTAGCCGGGCCCCGCCTCGTGGGGCGAGGACGTCCACCGGATGATGCGCTGGGCGAGCCGCGCGAAGTGCTCGGCGGGGTCCGCGCCGGGCGGCGCGAGATCTGGATCGAACACGAAGAAGACGTCGAGATCGGACGCGTACGACAGCTCGTGCCCGCCGAGGCGCCCCGCGGCGAGGACCGCCAGCCCGCGCGGCTGCGCCGGGTACGAGCCCGCCGCCAGCGCGGTCGTCACGCCGAGCACCGCGTCGGCGACGTCGGCGAGGACACGCGACGCCGTGCGCTCGGGGATCTCGTCGGCGAGCTCCGCGAGCGCGACGTCGACGGTGACCCGGCGCTTCACGCGGCGCAGCGCGCCGACGAGCTCCTCCGGATCTCCAGGGTCGACCGGGCCGACCTCCTCGTGGATCTCCGCCACGGCGCCCTGGCTGGTCGGGGGCTTGCGCTCGAGCAGCAGCCGGTCGCGCAGCTCTGGCTCCTGGAGGATGGCGTCGCCGATGAGCGTGCTGCCCCCGAGCACCGTGGCGAGGCGCCGGGCGCCGCGCGGGTCCTCGGCGAGCGTGCCGACGTAGACCGCGGGCGACGAGATCCGCGAGAAGAGCGCGCGCATCGCGCGACCCGCGAGCTCCGGGTCCGGCGCGTCGAGGACGGCGGTCGCGAGCGCGGCGCCGAAGCTCGGGTAGCGCTCCGCCGTGGCGGCGCCGAACGGATCGTCGGGGCGGCGCGCGAGGGCCACGAGATCGCGCGCGAGCTCGGTCGCGCCCGCGCCGACGCCGAGATCGTCGAGCCGCCGCGCGAGCTCGTCCTCGTCCCGGTCGCAGATGTGCCGCGCGAGCTCGGCCTGGGGCGAGGGCGGCGCGTCGGCGTCGGGCGCGAGCGACGAGAACCGCGCCGAGACGCGCGCGCGCGCCTCCGAGAGCACGGCGTCGAAGTCGGACAGGCTCTCGAACCCGAGCGTCATCGAGAGGTGCGCGCGGTCAGCGATCGCCGCCGGCAGCTCGTGCGTCTGCAGCCCCGTCCACCACTGCACGTGGTGCTCGACGCGCCGGAGCAGCAGGTACGAGTCCGCGATCTCGCGCGTCTCGCGGTCGGACACGAGCCCGCGCGAGTGCAGCCGCGCGAGCGCGTCGAGCGTGCCCGGGGCGCGCACCGACGGCTCGTGTCCGCCCCAGATGAGCTGCAGCGCCTGCACGAAGAACTCCGCCTCGCGGATGCACCCCGCGCCGAGCTTCAGATCGCGCTCCGGGTGCGCCGACAGCTCGGCCCGCGAGCGCCGCACCATGTGCGCGAGCTCGCGGGCGATCGAGGGATCGACGCGGCGGCGATAGACGAACGGCGCGAGCTCGTCGAGCAGCGCCCAGCCGAGCTCGCGGTCCCCCGCGACGGGGCGCGCGCGCACGAGGGCCGCGCGCTCCCACGGGCGCCCCCAGCCCTCGTAGTACCGCACGCACGCGGCGACGCTGTTGACGATCGCGCCCCGCGAGCCCTCGGGGCGCAGCCGCAGATCGACGCGGTACGCCGGGCCGTCCTCGGTGATCTCCTCGAGCGTCGAGGTGAGGCGGCTCGCGGCGCGGGACCACCACTCGTGCAGGCCCGTCTCCGCGCCCGGCGCGGCGTCGTCCGAGTCGTAGACGTAGAGCAGATCGATGTCCGAGCCGACGTTCAGCTCACCGCCGCCGAGCTTGCCCATCCCGAGCACGACCAGGCGCGAGCGCCCGCCCGACGAGAGGAGCGGCGGCCCGAACCTCCGCTCCATCGCGTCCTCGGCCTCGGCGAGCGCGACCTCGATCGCCGCCTCCGCGAGCCACGACACCTCGCGCGCGGTCACGTCGACCTCGGCGCCTCCGAGCTCGGGCGGCAGGAGCTCGCGCAGCGCGAGGCGCGCCCGCTCGCGCGCGAGGAGGCGCCGCTGCCCGGCGCGCACGTCCTTGCCGTCGATCTCCGCGAACATCAGGCGCAGGTAGTCGTCGAGCGAGCGCGCGCTGCGCCAGCCCTCGCGCGCGAGCTCCTCGCACGTGAGCGCGCGCGCCGCGACCTGCGAGAGGACCGGCGGGAAGGCGGCCGCGAGGCACGCGGCGACCGCGGCGCCCTCGGGCGACACCTTGCCGAGCGCGAGCTCGAGCGCGGCGCGCGACGTCGACGGCGAGAGCGCCGACGCGAGATCGACGAGCGCGCGCGCGGGGCTCTCACCCACCGGCCGCCTCGCGCGACACCCGCGTGAACCCGACGCCGACCATCGTGCCGTCCGCGCGCGCGACGACGACCCCGAAGCGGCAGCGATCCGCGACGACGCCGCGCCCGTCGCGACCGTGATCGCGGAACGTCACCCGGTCACCCTCCTGCACGTCTCGAAAGCTCCGCGCGCGCGCCGCGACCTCGGCCATCGAGGGATCGGGCGCCTCGGCCCGCGACAGGCGCGCGAGCTCGACCCTGCGCGCGCGCCCTCCGCCGAGCCACAGGTGCGCGTGCGTCGTATCGGCGTCGAGCAGCACCGCGGGCGCGCCCGCGTCGTCGACGACGACCACCTCGCCAGCGCGCGGGCTCCCCGCGGGCGCGAGCCCCCCGAGCCTCGTCCGGAGCGCGGTCAGGGGCAGCGGGCGCGCGGGCGCGAGCACGGTCAGCCTGGTCGTCACGACGGCCTTGGCACCGGCAGCGACAGGTGCTCGACCTCGACGCCCTTCGACGTGATGACGACGATGGACGCCTGCGCGTGGCCGCCGGGCGCGTCGCCCACCGAGCCCACGTTGATGATCCGCACGCCGCCGACGTGTCGATCGAACGGGACGTGAGCGCCGCCGCAGACGAGCACGTCGCACGGATCGTCGCCGAGCGCCGCCTGCAGCTCGTCGTCGGTCATCTCCGGCGCCAGCGTCGTCGCCGGATCGGCCGGGCTGCCGTGCACCAGCAAGAGCTCGTCGCCCGTCACCAGCTCCTGCCGCGCCGCCTCGGGGAGCCGCGCCAGCCGCGCGCACATCAGCTCGCCGAGCTCGGCCTGCGCGCGCCGGAGCGCGTCGACCCTCGCGCGCTCGTGGTCGCTCGCGGGCGAGAGCGCCCGCGGATCGACCGAGCCGACGGCGAGATCGGACAGGCCGCGCACGAGCGTCGCCTTCGCGCGGAGGAGCGTCTGCAGCGACGCGAGCGGCGCGGGCCCGGGGAAGCAGTGCTCACCGGCGACCAGCGTCTGCTCGCACCCGTACCGGTCGCCCGCCGCGAGCGCGACCGCGAGCGCCGCGACGTCGCCGCGCACGTCCGAGATGCAGAGGAACCTCGACGCGAGGATCACCGCGCGCTTCTGCCCCGGCGCCGCCAGGTGGGCAAGCGCGTCGCGCCGCCCTTGCGCGCGCCCCGTCGGGCCGCGATGCTCGCCCGCGCGTGGCCGAGCCGCTCATCCGTTTCGTCGACGTGCACAAGTCCTTCGGGCCGAAGCGCATCTACACGGGCCTCGATCTGTCGGTGTACGAGGGCGAGACGCTCGTCATCCTCGGCGGCTCCGGCGTCGGCAAGAGCGTGATGTTGAAGATGTTGATCGGCCTGCTCCCGGTCGATCGCGGGCGCATCCTCTTCCGCGGACAGGACGTGGCGAAGATGCGCGAGGACGAGCTGCGCGTCGTGCGGCGCCAGATCGCGATGATCTTCCAGGCGTCCGCGCTGTTCGACAGCATCTCCGTCGGCGCGAACGTCGCGTACGGCCTGCACGAGCACCACTACGCGACGATGTCGCCCGCCGAGATCACGGAGCGCGTCGCGTGGGCGCTCTCGCTGGTCGGCCTGCCCGGGACAGAGGCGATGCGCCCCGGCGATCTGTCGGGCGGCATGAAGCGCCGGGTGGGGCTCGCCCGCGCGATCGCGCTGCACCCCGAGGTGCTGCTGTGGGACGAGCCGACGACCGGCCTCGACCCCATCAACACCGCGCGCATCAACCACCTGATGCGGGGGATGCAGCGCGCGCTCAAGGCGACCAGCATGGTCGTCACGCACGACATGAAGAGCGCCTTCGACGTCGCCGATCGCATCGCGATGGTGCACCGCGGCCGCATCATCCTCGAGTGCCCGAAGGACGAGGTGCGCGCGGTCGCCGATCCGCGCGTGCGGGATTTCATCGACGGCGTCGCGCCGCCCGACGAGACGCTCGACTCCTTGCTCAGCGACTGAGCGCGGCCCGGGGAGACGACCCCCACCCAGGCGCGGCTGGCGCCCCGAGCCGCTGGATCAGGGGTTCACGACGGTCTCGCTGCGGTCGGTGCCCTTCGTCGAGAAGCGGACCGCGTCGAGGACGGCGCTCGAGTCGAGCAGCTGATCGCTCGAGTCCCAGATGGCGATGCGAAACACGTACACGCCGCCCGGCGTGACCGGGAACGTCGTGCTCAGCCAGCCCGACGCGGCGTGCTTCTCGAACCCGCTGCCCGCGAGGTCCGCGTCGCCCTTGCAGTTGTTGTAGCCGGTCGCGGCGCCCGGCTCGCACGTCGTGAAGAATGATTGGTTGTTCACGCCGATCACGTTCTTCGCCGTGCCGGCCGTCTCGAACGCGACGTCGGGGTACATCGGATCACTGGCGGCCAGCACCTGCGCCGTCGGCGTGCGCACACCGTTGACCAGGAGCGTGTTCGAGTCCGCGCCGGCGAGCGGCAGCGCCAGCACGGCGAGCACGTCGTTGTAGGACGAGCACACGTACATGGGGAACTCGCACGAGAAGAACCTCATGGAGAACCCCATCGATTTTGCGTTGGTGGGGACGCGCACCTTCAGGTCGAGCACGGAGGCGTCCATGGGGCTGCCGGTGCCCGGGCAGGTGCCCTGCTTCGGCCACGTCCCGACGTTGGGGAAGGGCACGCCGCCCGACTTGGAGATCGACCCTCCGATGTTGCACTCGAAGGGTGTGTAGTCGGGCTGGCCCTTCAGGCGGGCGACGCCCGTGGAGAGCGCGAGGAGCATCTTGCCCTCCTTCGCCGCCGTCGCCGGGCCGAAATTCGGCAGGATGCCGAAGTCGCGGGTGTCGTAGGGCTTGTCCTGCCCGGCGAGCGCCGCCGAGTTGAGCCTCACGAACTTCGCCTCGAGCACGCCCCACTTGCGCTCCTTCTTGTCGGCGGGGGTCGGCTGGATCTTGACGTTGCACAGGCCGATGGCGCGCGCGGCGTCAAAGGCGCTGTCGATGCCCGGCTTCACTTGCAGGTCGGCGTCGCACGCGGGCGCCACGTCGCCCGCCTTCATCACCTTGCCGTCGCAGTCGTCGTCGAGCTGCTGCGCGTCCGGCAGCGGGCCCGTGCTGCAGTCGCTCTTCTCGCAGTTGACGACCTCGAGGGCGCCGGGGTTCACCGAGGCGCTGCAGTCGTTGCAGTCTCCCTCCGCCTCCGTCCAGCCGTCCTGGTCGTCGTCGACGCCGGGAACATCGGCGCACGCCGAGCCGCCGGCCGAGCCGCCCGACCCGCCGCTGTTGGCGAACGGGTCGCCCGCCGCGCCGCTCGCGCCCGGCGAGCCCGCCTCCGCGCCCGCCGCGCCGCCGCCCGTCTGCGCGCCCGCCGCGCCGCCGCTCGCCTGCGCGCCGCCCGCCCCCGCCCCGCCCGCGCTCGATGGCGCGCCCGCTCCGCTCGCCGCGCCCGCCTTGCCCGACGCGCCGCTCGCGCCCGCCTTGCCGGCGGTCGCGCCGGTGATGGGATCGAGGCCGGGATCGTCGGTCGACGACGACGAGCACGCCGCCGCCCACGCCACGGCCGAGCACACCACGATCGCACGAGAGAGGGAGGAGGACCGCATGGCGACAGTGAACCACGCGCGTCGCGGGGACAGCAAGGCCGGCCGCGGCGCGGACGAGAGCGGTCGGGTGGGCGAAATTTTCCGCGCCGCTCGCAAATCGCTTGGCGCCGTCCCGCGTCGTCGGCATGGCGCGTGGGCGTGTCGCTGTCGGAGGATCTCGCGTCGCTGAAGATCGATCGCTCGCCGCCGCCGCGCACGGGAGGCGGGGGCGGCGTGGCGCGCGCGCTCGTGACGCTCGGGGCGCTCGCCGGCCTCGTCGCGGCGGGCGTCGTCGCGTGGCCGCGCGTCGAGGCGCGGCTCTTCAAGCTCGAGGTCTCGACGACGGAGATCTCCACCGTCTCTCCGCTGCGCGCGTCGGTCGAGCTCACCGCGACGGGCTACGTCGTCGCCGAGCGCGTGGCGAAGGTCGGCGCCGGGGTCGAGGGGCGGGTCGTGCGGGTCCACGTCCGCGAGGGGCAGCGCGTGCAAGAGGGCGACAAGCTCGTCGAGCTCGACGTCGCCGACGCGAGGCGCGCCGTCGACACCCTGCGATCGCGCGCGAGGGCGGCGTCCGCCCGCGCGGCCGTCGCGCGCGCGACGCTCGCCGAGCTGTCGGCGCAGCTGGAGCGCGACTCGGCGCTCGCGGAGAAGGGCGCGATCGCGAGGGCGCCCGTCGAGGATCTCGCGCGCCGCGTGAAGACCGCCGAGGAGTCCGCGCGGGCGAGCGAGGCCGACGCCCGCGCCGCGAGCGTCGACGCGCGCAACCAGTCGGGGACGCTGCGCCACGGGCTGATCGTCGCGCCGATGGCCGGCACCGTCGTCGGGCGGCCCGCCGAGGTCGGCGACGTGCTGTCGCCGCTGTCGCCCACGAGCAACGCCGCGGTCGAGCTCGTCGACATGTCGTCGCTCGTCGTCGAGGCCGACGTCCCCGAGGCCCGCCTGTCGCTGGTCAAGCCCGGCGGGCCGGCCGAGATCGTGCTCGAGGCCTTCCCGGACGCGCGCCACCGCGGCGAGGTCGTCGCGATCACGCCGCGGGTCAGCCGGTCGAAGGCGACGGTCGTCGTGAAGGCGCGCCTGCTCGACGCGCCAAAGCTGATGCTGCCCGACATGAGCGTGCGCGTGAGCTTCTTGCAGCGGCCGCTCAGCGCCGAGGAGCAGAAGGCGCCGCCGAAGATCGTCGTGCCGAGCGCCGCCCTGGCCCAGCGAGGCGGCCGCAAGGTGGTGTTCACCGTGGACGGCGGCAAGGTGCGCGAGGTGCCCGTCGAGCTCGGCCCGCCCCTCGGCGACGGCTTCGAGCTGCGCGTCGGCCCGGCGAGCGGCACGCGCCTCGTGAAATCTCCCCCAGACACCCTGATCGACGGCAAGAGCGTGAGAGAGCGGAGCGACGGATGAGCACCCAGATCGAAGTGCGCAAAGTGGTCAAGTCCTTCGAGCGCGGCGGGCAGACGCTGCGCGTGCTCGACGCCCTGGATCTGCAGATAGAGGAGGGCTCGTTCGACGCGCTGATGGGCCCCTCCGGCTCGGGCAAGAGCACGCTCCTCAACCTCATCGCGGGGCTCGACAGGCCCACGTCGGGCGAGGTCATCGTGGCGGGGGCGTCGCTCGGGCAGATGTCCGAGGCGGCGCAGGCGACGTGGCGGTCGCGCACGCTCGGGTTCATCTTCCAGTCGTACAACCTGATCCCGGTGCTCACCGCGCAGGAGAACGTCGAGCTGCCGCTGCTGCTCACCAACCTGTCGTCCGCGGAGCGCAAGCGTCGCAGCGAGACGGCGCTGCGGGTGGTCGGCCTCGAGCAGCGGATGGGGCACCTGCCCCGCATGCTCTCGGGCGGCCAGGAGCAGCGCGTGGCGATCGCGCGCGCCATCGTCAACGATCCCGCTGTCATCGTCGCGGACGAGCCGACGGGCGATCTCGACAGGCAGAGCGCCGACGACATCCTGACGCTGCTCCAGAAGCTCAACACCGAGCTCGGCAAGACCATCCTGATGGTGACGCACGATCCGATGGCCGCCGAGCGCGCGAAGACCGTGCACAGGCTCGACAAGGGGCGGCTCGCGTGACGCTGCTCGGCCTCTCCGCGCGGAACGCGCTCCGCAACCGGCTGCGCACGGGGCTCACGGTGCTGGCCGTCGCCGTCGCGCTGGTCGCGTTCGTGATGCTGCGCACCGTCGTCTGGGCGTACACCATCGCGGGCGACGTCGCCGCCAACGACCGCGTCGTCTCCCGTCACAAAGTGACGTTCGTGATGTTGTTGCCGAAGAAGTACGCGGCCCAGGTGGCGGCGCAGCCGGGCGTCTCCCAGGTGACCTGGGCCAACTGGTTCGGCGGCAAGGATCCGAAGCACGACAAGGAGTTCTTCGCCGCGCTCGCCGTCGACCCCGCGACGTACCTCGACGTCTACGACGAGATGAAGGTGACGCCCGAGGAGAAGGCCGCGTGGCAGGCCGACCGCCGGGGCTGCGTCGTCGGCGACGTCCTCGCGAAGAAGCTCGGCTGGAAGAAGGGCGACCGCATCGTGCTCGAGAGCCAGTTCATCCAGGGCCAGTTCGAGATGCACGTCTCGGCCATCTACACGGCGACGCGAAAATCCGTCGATCGCAACACACTGATCTTTCACTGGGAGTACATGAACGAGGCGGCCGGCCCGGTGCGCGACCAGATCGGGTGGATCACCTCGCGCGTGAAGGACCCCGCCCGCACCGCGGACATCGGCCGCGCGATCGACAAGGCCTTCGACGACAACGACGTGCAGACGCTGTCGCAGAGCGAGCGCGCGTTCAACCAGTCGTTCGTGGGGATGTTCTCCGCCATCCTGCGCGCGATCGATCTCGTCAGCGTGGTGCTCCTCGGCATCATGATGCTGGTGCTCGGCAACACCATCGCGATGGGCGTGCGCGAGCGAACCCAGGAGTACGGCGCGCTCCGGGCGCTCGGGTTCTTGCCGAAGCACCTCGTCCTGTTCGTGCTGGGCGAGGCGGTGACGATCGGCGTCGCGGGCGGCGTGCTCGGGCTCGCGCTGTCGTACCCGATCGTCGAGCGCGGGATGGGGAGGTTCCTCGAGGAGAACATGGGCGGGTTCTTCCCCTACTTCCGCATCAGCGGCGGCGTGGCGGCGACGGCCATCGCGCTGTCGGTGCTGCTCGGCGTGCTCGCGGCGGTCGTGCCGGCGTGGCAGACGACGCGCATCAAGGTGGTCGACGCGCTGCGGAGGATCGCGTGATCCCCGTCCGGTACAACCTGCGCAGCCTGGTCGTGCGCAAGGCGACGACGGCGGCGACGTCGCTCGGCATCGCGCTCGTCGTGTTCGTGCTCGCCGCGAGCATGATGCTGGTCTCCGGCATCGACAGGACGCTCGGCGCGGCGGGGCGCGCAGACAACGCCATCGTGTTGCGCCGGGGCAGCGACGCGGAGCTGAACAGCATCATCGACGTGCAGAAGGTGGGCCTCGTCGCGGCGGCGCCGGGCGTCGCCACGGCGGGCGGCGGGCCAGCGGTCGCGGGCGAGATCGTGGTCGTCGCGACGATGAACAAGGTCGGCGGCGAGGGCTTCACCAACGTGCTGATCCGCGGCGTGACCGAGCGCTCGGCGAGCCTGCGCGGCGCGCTCACGGTCGTGGAGGGCCGCGCGCCGTCGCCCGGCGCCGACGAGGTGATGATCGGCAAGCAGATCCGCGGGCGCTTCCCCGGGGTCGACCTCGGCCAGTCGTTCGAGCTGAAGAAGAACCGAGCGGTGAAGGTCGTCGGCGTCTTCACGGACGGCGGCTCGTCGCACGAGTCCGAGGTGTGGGGCGACGTCGAGCTCATCCGCTCGTCGTTCGGGCGCGCGGGGGTGGTCTCCGGCGTGCGCGTGCGCCTGACGAGCCCGGCCGCGTTCGACGCGTTCAAGCAGAGCGTCGAGGGCGACAAGAACCTCGGCTTCGAGGCGCTGCGCGAGACGGCGTTCCTCGAGAAGCAGTCGGAGGGGCTGCGCGCGTTCGTCACGGCGCTCGGGGCGTCGATCGCCTTCTTCTTCTCGGTGGGCGCGATGATCGGCGCGATGATCACGATGTACGCGTCGATCGCGAACCGCCGGCGCGAGATCGGCACGCTGCGCGCGCTCGGGTTCCCGAGGTGGCAGATCCTGCTGTCCTTCCTGATCGAGTCGATCACGCTCGCGCTCGCCGGCGGCGCTCTCGGGGCGGGCGCCGCGACGGCGCTCAAGCTCGTGTCGTTCTCGATGATGAACTTCTCGACGTGGTCCGAGATGGTGTTCACGTTCCAGCCGACGCCCGGGATCCTCGGCGGCGCGATGGCGTTCGCCGGGGTGATGGGCCTCGTCGGGGGGTTCTTCCCCGCGCTCGCCGCCGCGCGAACGTCGCCCGTCGTCGCGATGAAGGGCTGACGCGCGACGGGCTCCGGTATCCTGGCGGACGTGCTCCGCCTCCGCTCGCTCGCCGCCGCGCTCTCGCTCGTCGCCTCCGCGTCCGCGCAGCAGGCGCCGCCGCCGCCCTCGCAGCCCGTCCAGCCCCCGCCTGTGGCGCCGCCTGCCGCGCCGCCCCCGTCGCCTGCCGGCGCGCCGCCCTCTCCCCCGGCGAGAGAGCCCGCGCCGAGGCCCGGACCTCGGCCGGTGGAGATGTTTGTTTTGTTCGGTCCTGGCAGCGCGTTCTGTGACAACAAAAAACCCGACAGCGACTGCCCGGTCGAGGGCGGCGGCGCGTCGATGGGGCTCGGGGGAGGCTGGCGCTTTCACCGGCGCTTCTCGGTGAACCTCGAGCTGTCGGCGTGGTCGTTCAAGGTGCGCGACGCGTGGCGCGGCCGGCTCACCGACCAGGCCACCGACGTGAAATTCGGCTCGTCGTACCTCGCGCTCCTCGGCCGCTGGTACTTCTTCGCGGGCGACACCGCGGACGCGTACCTCGGCTTCGGCGTGGGCGCGGGCTCCGTGAAGGCGACCGCCGAGAACGCGGGCGGCAAGTACGAGTTCGAGGCGAAGGGCGTCGTGTACCCGGCGTCCCTCGGCGTCGAGTGGCGCGTCGCCCCCTGGTTTCGCCTGGGGCCGCAGGGGCTCATCTACCTGCACAAGACGACGAGCGTGTGCGAGACCGTCAACGGCGGCACCGAGCAGTGTCACAAGGAGAGCGGCGGGGACAGGAACGCCCTGCCGTGGCGCATCGCCGCGGTCGGCACGTTCCTCCTCGGGGGGCCCTGAGCGCCACCCCGGGGGCCGACGGCCCGACGCGGATCGCGTCAGGGGATGACGGCGGCGCCCACCTCGACGGCGTTCGCGCCGCCGATGACTGTCACCGTGGCGACGCCGCCGACGACGCGCGCGTGCCGCAGCTTGCCGCCCTTCGTGTACAGGATCTCCGCGTCCGCGCCCGCGAGCCCCGTGACCACGACGGGCGCGGAGGTGACGTCCTGCTCCTGGTCGACCTGGAACACCACGCCCCACTTGATGCCGTCGAGCTCCGCGGCGTAGATGCGCTGATCGTTGCCGTTCGACTCCAGCCCGTGCCAGGCGACGAGGAGCTTGCCGTTCGCGAGGGGCGCGGCGCCCACGGTGCGCGAGGTGTACACGTTCTGGCCGCACGCGGGCGGCAGGTAGTCGGCGCCCACCCTCCGGGTCGCGCACACCTGGCTGGTGGGGTTGCCGCCCCCCTCCACGTAGAGGACGGTCGGGACGTCGTTGGTGACGACGACCGTCGGGCTCACCGTGGGCACCGTGCCGGCGCCCATCACTGGTTTGCTGGTGCTCCACTGCGCGCCGTCGTGCGTCAGCGCGTAGACGCCGTGATCGTCGCCCGAGTACGCCGCGTACGCGCTCGCTGCCCCGACGGCGACGCTGGCCACGGAGTCGCCGAAGGCCTGGGGGACGTCGGTGCCGAGCGGCCCCGCGGTGGGCAACCCTCCCGCGGCCGTGTACACCGCGCCGTAGTGGCGCGCGTCGGAGCCGAGGTACGCGATCGCCAGCCTCGCGCCGTCCGGGGTCGCCGAGAGCGAGGGACCGTCCGTCGCGTTGGGGAACCCCGGCAGCGGCGCGAACGTCGACAGCGATCCCGCCGACCAGGTCGCCGCGACGAGCGCGCTCGACGGTTGCCGCGCGACGACGAGCGCGCCGGTCCCGCTGCGGGCCACGCCGGCCCGGCCCGCGAGGACCGTCGAGCCCGCGGGCGTCTCGACCCAGCCCGCGGCGTCTGTGAACGTCGCGACGTACGGCGGCGCCGAGGACTGCGTGACGACAGCGACGACGCGCGGCCCCGTCGCCGCCCCGCCGCTGCCCGCCGCCCCCGCGGCGCCTGCCGTGACAGCACCTCCCGAGCCTGACCCACCCGCGGATCCTCCCGAGCCTGACACCCCGGCGAATCCTCCCGAGCCTGACGTCCCAGCGGAGCCTCCCGAGCCTGACGTCCCGGCAGAACCTCCCGCTCCTGACGTCCCCGCAGATCCTCCCGTTCCTGACGTCCCCGCAGATCCTCCCGAGCCTGACTCCCCCGCGGCGCCTGCGGAACCTGACCCCCCCGCGGCGCCTCCCGAGCCTGATTCGCCCGCGACGCCTCCCGAGCCTGACTCGCCCGCGACGCCTCCCGAGCCTGACTCGCCTGCCTGGCCGGCCGCGCCCGCCCCGCCTTGCGCCGCGCCGGCGCTCGCGGGGACGCCCGCCGCGCCCGCGGTGGCGCCGCCCGCGCCGCTCGTCGCGCCGCTCGTCGGGGGGTCTTCGGTGAGCGCCCCGCCGGAGGCGCACGCGGTGACGAGGACGAGCGAGGCGAGGAGGTGCGAGGCGCGCATCGGCCGCATTGTCCCGCCGATCTCTCGCGCCTACCAGGGGTCAGACGCGCAGGAGCACCTTGCCGAACGACTCGTTGGACGCGACGCGCGCGTGCGCGGCCGCCGCGTCCTCCAGCGGGAACACGGCGTCCACCGACGGCCGGACGACGCCCCGCGCGAGCCAGGGCGCGAGCGTCCGCGACAGCAGCCGGGCCGCCTCGATCTTCTCCTCGAGCGGCCGGGAGCGCAGCACGGTGCCGATCAGCTCGGCGCGCAGCGACAGGACCGCGCCGAGATCCACCTCCGCCGTGCGCCCCGCGGTGAGGCCGACCAGCACCACCCGGCCGCGCGGGGCGAGCGCGCGCAGCGTCTCGGGCAGGTACGCGCCGCCGACGAGATCGAGCACGACGTCGACGCCCGCGCCGCCGCACCGCGCCCGCACCTCGTCGGCGAAGCGCCCCTCGCGCGGCACGACGCCGTGATCGAGGCCGAGCGCGCGGCACCGCTCGAGCTTGTCGGGCGTGCGCGACGTGCCGACGACGAGGCAGCCGAGCGCGCGCGCGATCTGCGCGCCGGCCGTGCCGACGCCGCTGCCCGCCGCGTGCACGAGCACCCGCTCGCCCGGCGCGAGCCGCCCCCGCACCGCGAGCGCGTCGTACGCCGTGACGAAGGCCTCCGGCACCGCGCCCGCCTCCTCGTCGGAGAGCTCGGCGGGCGTGGCCGACAGCTCGCGCGCGTGCACGACGACGTGCTCGGCGTACGCGCCGCCCGCGACGATGCCCATCACGCGGTCGCCCTCGCGCCAGCCGTCGACGCCCGCGCCGAGCGCGTCGATCACGCCCGCGTACTCGAGCCCCGGGACGTCGGCCGGCGCGCCCCTCGGCGCGGGGTAGAGGCCGAGCCGCTGCAGCAGATCGGCGCGGTTCACGCCGGCGAACGCCACGCGGACCCGCGCGTGGCCCGGTGGGGGCTCCGGGGTCGGGACGTCTCGCAGGGCGAGCACCTCGGGGCCACCAGGGCGGGTCACGACGATCGCGCGCATGCCCGTGCGTACCGCGGCGACGGCGTCAGCGCGAGCGCCGCCCGGCCGCGCGCTCACGCTCGAGCAGCGCGCGCTTGCGAGGGACGCCCCACCGGTACCCCGCGAGGCCCCCGTCGCCTCGCACGACGCGGTGGCAAGGGATGGCGACCGCGAGCGGGTTCGCGGCGCACGCGGCCGCGACGGCGCGCGCGGCCCGCGGCGCCCCGACGCGCGACGCGAGCGCCGCGTAGGTGATGGTCTCGCCCGGAGGCAGCGCGCGGAGCGCGGCCCACACGCGCTGCTGGAACGCGGTGCCGCGCACGTCGAGCGGCAGCCCGTGATCCTCGCGCGGCCGCTCGACCAGGGCGACGACGCGCGCGAGCACGCTGACCGCGGGGTCACCGCCCTCGCGCAGCTGGGCCCTGGAGAACCGCCCGCGCAGCTCCGCGCGGACGCTCGCCGCTGTGTCTCCCAGCAGGATCGCGCACGGCCCGCGCTCGGTCGCCGCCACCAGCACCACGCCGAGCGAGCAGCGCGCCGTCGCGTACGCCAGCGCCTCGCCCTCTCCCTTCCTCCGCGCGCGCGACGGCGCCATCGCGCGGGCGGCCAGATCGTCCGAGTAGTACCGCCCGCTCGACGAGAAGCCGGCCTCGTGCAGCGCGGTGGTGACGCAGGCGCCCCGTGACAGCGCCGCGGCCGCCCGCTCGCTGCGCAGGCGCGCCGCGTACTGCCGGGGCGTCACGCCCGTCAGCGCCCTGAACAGTCGATGCAAGTGAAACGGACTGGCGCCGATCCGCGCCGCCAGCTCGGCGAGGCTCGGAGGATCGATCTCCTCCTCGAGCGCGCGACACGCCGCTGTCACGATCCGCGCCGCGCGCGCGTCGGGCGACTCGCCGTCGGGCCGACAGCGGAGGCACGGACGGAACCCCGCGCGCACGGCCGACGCGAGCTCGTCGAAGAACGTGACGTGCGCTCGCTTCGGCAAGCGCGCGCCGCACGACGGGCGGCACACGATCCCGGTCGTCAGGACCGCGTAGAAGAACTCCCCGTCCGCGCGGCGATCGCGCGCCGCGACCGCCCTCCATCGCTCGTCGTCGCTCGCTCGGCTCATCTCTCGGTGCGTAGCCTGCGCGCGGCGGGCCCGCGCTCCGCCGCTTGCCGTCGAACTCACTCGCCGGTCACGCGGCGGATCATGCGCCCCGCGAGCTGCGAGGCCACCCCGCGCGGCAGCGCGCGCGTCGCCAAGACTGACAGCCGGTTGTGCGCGCCGGGGACCACGATCGCGCGCCGGCCGAGGGCGTCGAGCCCGTCACGCGCGACGTCGCGGGGGTTCATCAGCCCGAGCGGCACCTTCGCGGGATCGACGCCCGTGCGCGCGGGCCCCTCGGTGTCGGTGCCGCCCGGGCACAGCGCGACGACGTCCACTCCATGGGGCGCGAGCTCGAAGTGCAGCGCCTCCGCGAGCAGCAGATCGAACGCCTTCGTGGCGGCGTAGACGGCCGTCCGCGGCGTGCCCTGGAACGCCGCGGTCGACGACGTGATCAGCAGGCCGCCCCTGCCGCGCGCGAGCAGCCGCGGCGCGAACGCGTGGCACAGGAGCGCGGTCGCGCGGCAGTTGAGATCGATCATCCGCGCGAGCTGGGCGCGGTCGGCGGTGAGGAAGGGCCCCTTGTCGCCGAACCCCGCGTTCGCAGCGACGAGCCCGATCGGCAGGTCGCGGGTCCGCGCGTCGAGCTCGTCGATCGCGATCTCGTCCGAGAGATCGATCGCGAGCTCGACCGCGCCGACCCCGTGATCCCGCCGGAGCCCCGCCGCGAGCTCGGCGAGGCGCTCCTTCCTGCGCGCGACGATCGCGACCGACACCCCGCGGGCCGCGAGCTCCCGCGCGAGCGCCTCGCCGATGCCCGAGGACGCGCCGGTGACGAGCGCCCACGGGCCGTAGTCTCCCTGAAAATCTCGAACTCGCGCCACGCCCCACGCTACTACGCGGCGACGACGGCGAGCCGTCGCGAGCAGAAATTGTCGGTCGACGTGTCGATCCGGGCCGGGGTCGATCGTCGTAGACCGAGCGCGGGTCGATCGTGACCCGGCGGAACCCAGGAGATCTCGATGAAATTCATGGCCATGCACAAGCACGACGCGCACACCGAGGCCGGGAGGCTCCCGACGCCCGAGTTCATGCAGAGGATGGGCGCCTACATCGGGGCGATGGCCGCGAGCGGGCAGCTCGTGGAGGGCGAGGGCCTCGGGGCGACGAAGACTCGATCGCGCGTCTCGATCCGCGAGGGGCGCGCCACCGTCGCGCACGGCCCCTACGCCGGCCGGGGCAACGAGCTGCCCGCCAGCGTCGCGAAGATCGCGACGGCGTCGCGAGAGGAGGCCATCGCGTGGGCCACCGCGCTCGGGCGCGAGCTCGGCGGGGACGTGGAGCTCGAGGTGGGCAAGATCACCGAACCCTGGGATCTCGGCCTCGCCCCCGCGCCCCCCGGCGCGCCAGAGAGGTACCTGGTCATCAACAAGATCACTGGCGCCCCCGAGGCCGACCGGCTGCCGGCCCTCGTGGGCGCGGCGGCCCGCGTCACGGCGCCCGCGACGGTGCTGGCCGAGATCGTCCTCACGCCGACGTCGCAGGGCAAGCGGATCGTCACCCGGGGCGCGAGCCGCTCCGTGGTCGACGGCCCGTTCACGGAGTCGAAGGAGCTGATCGGCGGCTACGCCGTCCTCGAGATGACCTCGATGGAAGCCTGCCTCGCCTCCTGCCTCGAGTACTGCGACATCCTGCGGACGGGCGGCGGCGACGTGGAGATCGATCTCCGCCCGCTGCACGCGCTCGTGGCGCGCTGACAGGGAAGGGGACGAGCGCCTGCGCGCCTCGCTCTGCTGCTGCCGGGGGAGAGGACGACGCAGACGCTGCGAACACCCTTCCAAGAGCGCCGCACCGTGCGGCATCGACATCCATGGATGAACCCTCCGACGGAATCGCTGCGATCGCCTGCGATCACGAAGGCTCCAGCGGTCGCGCATCTTGACACAGCGCAAGCCGCTTGGTCTCATCCAGACCATGAGCAGCTCCTCGCGACTTGGGTTCGGATCGTGGCTCCTCCTCGCGTTCACTGCAGCGCTTTGCGCGTGCGGCGGGGACGACGAACAGTCCCCCACCCAGGCGGCGACGGCCGGCTCCGGAGGCGGCACGGCCGGAGGCGCCGGCAAGGCGGGGAGCAACGGTGCCACAGCCGGGAGCGCCGGTGCCACGGCGGGGAGCGCCGGTGCCACGGCCGGGAGCGCCGGTGCCACGGCGGGGAGCGCCGGTGCCACCGCGGGGAGCGCCGGTTCCACAGCCGGGAGCGCCGGTTCCACAGCCGGGAGCGCCGGCGCCACCGCGGGGAGCGGGGGCGCGGCGGCTGGCAGCGGAGGTTCCACCGCGGGGACCGGGGGTTCGACGGCCGGCAGCGGCGGCTCCGCCGGTGGCAGCGGCGGCAGCGCGGGCGGTCAGTCGGCGTCGGCGAACATCTCGGCCGCAAGCGGCGGCAAGCTCGTCGTCGGCGGCGCGACGCTGCTGTTCGGCCCGAAGGTCGTCGCGGCCGATCTGACCGTCACCGGGTCGTCCGGCGACGTCGCGTCGGGCACGCCGCGCTCCTCGGAGCTGCGCGGCAAGGTGTACGAGTTCGGGCCGAGCGGCACGAAGTTCGACAAGGCGGTGCTGATCCGGCTGCCGCTCCCCGGCAGCGTGCCCAGCGGCAAGCAGTGGAACGTCGCGTGGCTCGACGCCGCCGCTGGCAAGTGGGTCCCGCTGCCGACGGTCATCACGAGCGAGGGCGCGGTGTCGATGACGAACCACTTCACGCAGTTCACGCTGCTCGAACAGCCGCTGCTCGACGTCTCCGGGGGCTGCAACGTCGCCGCGCCCTGCGGCGGCGCGCTCGGCTCGCACTACGATCTCGGCGCGGCGTGCTTCACAGGGAATCCGCCGATGTCGGGGCCGCTGCCGTTCTGTGCGACGGGGAGCCTGTCGCAGGCCGAGGCCCACACGACGGGGATCTTCGACTTCGACGACGCGACGAAGGGGGTCTACCAGGCGATCGTCCTGGGCCTGTTCACGCGCATGGACCTCGAGCCGGCGTGCCTCGGGGCGATCACCGCGATCACGGGGCCCGTCACGAAGTGCACGGATCTCGAGGCCTCGCTCGGTTCCGCGTTCAAGGCGTCGCTCTTCTGCGGGGGCGATCCCGCGAGCAAGTGCACCTGCTTCGCGCCGTCGACGTTCGCCGAGTCCATCCACACCGGCACGTACTCGACGAACGGCAACACGCTGACGCTCACCGACGCGAAGGGCTCGGTGGACACGGACTACTGCGTGTCCGGCGGCGTGCTCGACGTCGACGACGGCGGAACCTACGAATTCAAGTTCACGCCGTGACCACGTGCGACGCGGCGCGAGTGCCACGCGCCGTCGCGGCTTCGCGAACCGGCCAGGGACGGCACGGCAGCGATCGGAAAGGCTCAGCTTCTGGCGAATCGAGCTCGACGAACGCGTGAAGCGCGCCCTCCGCGAGATCCCATCAACCTCACCTTGCCCGCTCGCGCTGACAGTGAAGGGGCCCTCCGGCGAGCCCCCGCGTCACCGCACGGCGACGTACACGTTGTAGTACTGGATGGAGGAGTTCTTGCCGCTGTCGATCACCCGCGCACAGTAGCGTCCGCCCTCCCCCGCGGGGACGTTGTACATCGCGAGGCTGCAGGCGTCCGGGCCCGAGTTATCATCGCACGCGAGGGCGGTCGAGCCGGTGCACGAGGTGTTCTTCGGATCGCTGCTCGGCGTGTCCTTGTACACCTCGACGACAGTGTCGTTGCCGCCTGGCAGGCTGCAGGCGTCGAGCGCGTTCTGGAAGGTGCCGACGTACAGCGTGCGCCCCTCGGGCACCTCCGCGCAGAACCAGTCCTCGTCCGCGCCGTTGCCCTCGATGCCCTGCTGGACGCCGACGGGCTGCACGAACGCCGCGGTCAGGCAGGCGGCGGGCGCCTCCCTGGGCTCCTTGCGGGAGCTGGGCTCGACGTTCTGCAGATCGCAGGGGCCGTTCTCCTCGAACGTGCAGGTCGCGCTGCAGCCGTCGCCGGGCTGGTTGTTGTGATCGTCGCACCCCTCCCCCTCCTGCAGCACGCCGTCCCCGCACTCGACGAGGCGCAGCTCGAGGTGAAACCCGCCCGCCTGGTTCTGCTGGCCGTACCCGTCGACGAACAGCGAGATCGGCGTCCCCGCCGTCACCTGGAAGCTGAGGTTCTGCGAGGAGCCGTTGCCGTCACAGTCGAGCTGGCTGCCCTCGGAGGCGCAGGTGGCGCGCGCGTAGATCGAGCCCGAGTAGGTGGTCGAGCTCGTCACGATGAGGCGCCCCGTCGCGGTGGGGGTGATCTCGAACACGACGTCGTTGGACGTCGAGCCGCCGCACTGGCCGTTCTCGGAGCGCGCGTCGTTGGTCGCGCCGAGCGTCGAGCCGTCGAGCACCACCTTCGCGCCGGGCGCGACGGTGATCGCGTCGCCCGGGCACTTGTCGGCCCCCACCGGGAGCGCGCCGCCCGCGCCCGCCGATCCACCCGCGGGGGCGCCCGCGTCGCCCGCTGCGCCGCCCGCGGGCGCTCCCGCCGCGCCGCCCTGTGCGTCCCCGGCGGCGCCCGCCTTGCCGCCCGCGCCCGCGCCCGCCGTGCCGCCCGCG
>JADLFU010000096.1 GCA_020849655.1 Polyangiaceae bacterium
GGAACGCCTGGAGCACGGGCCGCGCGAGGCCCGCCGCGTGCGCGCCGAGCGCCACGGCGCGCGCGACGTCGAGGCCCGTCGCGACGCCGCCCGTCGCGATGATCGTCTCGAGCCCGGCGCCGGCGACCATCGCGACGCTCGCGGCCGTCGGGATGCCCCAGTCCCAGAGCGCCTCGCCGAGCTTGCGGGCGCCGGGCTCCGCGCGGTGCGTCTCCACGGCGACCCACGACGTGCCCCCGGCGCCGCTCACGTCCAGGTGCCGCACGCCCGCCGCGACGAGCCGGTCGGCGACGCGCCGCGAGAGCCCGCAGCCGGTCTCCTTCGCGACGACCGGCACCCCGAGATCGCGCGCGAGGCGGGCGAGGGTCTCCAGCCCTCGTCGAAAATCGCGGTCGCCGCCCGGTTGCACGATCTCCATCGCCGGGTTGAGGTGCACGCAGAGCGCGTCGGCCCCGACGCCGTCGACGAGCGCGCGCGCCTCCGCGGTCGACCTCGCGGCCGCCTGCACGACCCCGACGTTGCCGAGCAGCAGGGCCGGGGGGGCCGCGCGGCGCACCTCGAACGACGCGGCGCGCGCGGCGTCCACGTGCATCGCGCGCTGGCTCCCGAGCCCGAACCCGAGCCCACGCGCCTCCGCGACGGCGGCGAGCGCGCGGTTGATGCGCCCCGCCTCGTCGGTGCCGCCCGTCATCGCGGCGATCACGATCGGCGCGCGCAGGCGCTTGCCGAGCAGGGTCGTCGACGGGTCTACCTCGTCCGTGTGCAGCTCCGGCAGCGCGTCGTGCAAGAGCTCGACGCACGCGAGCAGGGTCGACTTGTCGTGGAACCCGACGTCGCCGGTGGCGGCGAGCTCGAGGTGGTCCGCCTTGCGGCGCCCGATGTCCGCCACGGCGCGATCAGTTGCAGCCGGCGGGCAGCGCGCCGCCGCGCAGCGCCGCGCGGACGCTGCCGAGCGCGCCCGCGCGCGTCGCACCGCCCGACTTGACGACACCCGCGATACCGTCGCACGTCGCGGCGGCCGCCTCGTACTTCGACTTGTCGGCGGGGCTCGTCTGCTTCGCCGCCTCGGAGCGCAGCGAGGCGCAGCACCCGCGGATGGCCGCCGCGTCGGCGTCGTGGCTCACAGGGGCCGTGTGCGTCGCGACGGGCGTGACCGGCTTCGCGGTCGCCGCCTGGCCAGCCGCCGCGGCCGCCGAGGGATCGGCGCTGTCTTTCTTGCCGCAGCCGACGGCGACGATCCCGAGGGTGAGCACGACGGCGAGCGCGAGGGGGCTTCGGAGCTTCATGCCCTCTCTTCTACCCGGAAACCACCCCTGCTGGACAGTCTTCGGCGCGGCCGGCGCACGAACACGCGCGCGCCTCTCGCAGCGCGTCGCGGTTGCCGAGGCGCCCCGCGGCGGGGAGCGTCGCCATCGCGTCAGCGATCGCCGTCGCGTCCTCGACGGGCGCGTCGGAGAGCGACCACAAGGCGCCGCAGGCGAGCAGCCGCTCGGCCGTGATCGGGGCCGCCGTCGCGAGCATTGCGCCGAGCAGCGGGCGGCCGAGCGCGAGCGCGAGCCGCGAGAGGCCCACGTCGGGGTACACGATCCCGAGCCTCGCGGGCGGCAGGGTGAACCTCGCGCCGCGCGCCGCGATCCTGACGTCGCCGAGCAGCGCGAGCTCGACGCCGCCGCCGAGCGCGGCGCCGGTGATGGCCGTCACGAGCGAGAACGGCGCGCGCGAGAGCTCGTCGAAGAGCGCGTGGAGCGGGCTCGCCGCGCTCTCGGTCGTCGCGCCGGCGGCCGCGAGCGACGCCAGCACGTCGCGGTCGAACCCGGCGCAGAACACGCCGTTCGAGGGCTCGGCGGTCAACACGACCGCCGTCGTCCCCCGCTCGGCATCGTCGCGACACGCCGCCGAGAGCGCCCGGATGAGATCGAGCCCGAGCGCGTTGCGCTTGTGGCCGCGCGTGATCGTCCACGTGGCGACCGCACCCGCGCGCGTCACCGCGAGCTCGTTCACGGCGCGACCGGAAGCGGGAGCCCCGGCGCCCCGACGTACACCCGAACGATCGTTCGGGAGAGGAGGTTCGACAGGTACAGCCAGCCGTCGCCGTACGCGCCGAAGCCGAACGCGCCGTTCGCGGGGACGCCGCCGATCGCCGACGCCGCCACGATCGGGCGCGGCGCGGAGCCCGGCGCGAGCAGCGTGATCTCCGACGAGCGGACGAGCACGAGCGCCCCGGCCGCCGTGACGCTGACGCCGTCGACCTGCTCCACGCCGTCGGCGAACACCGCGGGCGCGGAGAAGCCGTCGCCCGCGCGGTCGAGCGCGTACACCTTCTTCGTGTCGTACGACGCGACGTACAGGCGCGCGCCGTCGGGCGAGAACGCGAGGCCGTTCGCGTACGAGACGTCGCCGAGCGGCGTCACCGCCTGCCCATCGACGCCGGTGAGGTAGACCTTGCCGGCCGACGAGTCGGTGAACGCGACGCGGCCGTCGGGCGCGATGGCCACCATGTTCGGGAGCTCGTAGCCGCCCGCGCCGACGAAGACGGACGCCTCGCCGCTCGGCGTGATCTTCCAGAGCGCGCCGCCCCCCGGCGCCTTGCCGGCCGCGCCCGGCAGCTTGCCGCACACGATGAGCGATCCGTCCTTCTGCACAGCGACGCCGAGCGGGCCGGGGAGCTCGGCGAGCTTCGTCGTGGTCCTGTCGGCGCCGACGCGGAACACGCTGCCGCCCGCCGCGACGTAGATCGCCGGCGCGCCGTCGGGGCCTGGGCCCTCGGCGATCCCCTCGCTCGCGGTCGGCAGGTCGACCACCTCCTCCACCGTGCCGACGGGCGGGCCGACCGTCGCGGGAGGAGGCGAGTCACCGCCCGAGCCGGACGAGCCGCAGGCGATGAGGGCGAGGCACAGGACCGAGAACGCGAGGCGTCGCACGCGGCGCGAGGGTAGGCGGCGTCTTCTCCGCGGGCAAGCGGCCGTGGTACGGCGCGCCCGATGCTACCCGACGAGCTGAAGGCGCTCCGCGCGACGCTGAAGTGCACGGCCCGCGAGCTCGCGGCCGCGCTCGGCACCGATCAGGCGACCGTGCTCGCGTGGGAAGCGGGCGAGCTGTTCCCCACGAAGCGGCACGTCGACAGGATGCGCGAGCTCGAGGCGAAGGGCCCCGCCGCCGTGCCCAAGAAGGCGAAGGGCGCCGCGCCGTCCCCGCTGAAGCTGCTGGCCGACCCCGCGGTCTGGGCGCTCGTCAGGAAGCTCCTCTCGCACAAGAAGCTCCGCGACGAGGTCGCGCGGCTGGCGGCCGACTACCCCGATCCCGCCGACGACGCGTAGCCCCACAAAAGCGGAAGGCCCGCGCGAGGCGGGCCGTTCCGGGAGCGAGTCGAGCGGTCAGGCGATCATTCGCCCGGATCGCCCTCCTGGATCGACGGCGCGAGCAAGACGCGGTTGTCGCCCGCCGCGCCGACCTTGCCGAGGTACGAGAAGGTGGATGTCACGGTGTCTCCGTTCAGGTCTCCGTGCGCCAACGCGGTGAACACCTTGCCAGCTGGGTTGGCGCCGGTCGCCGCATTGCTCGTATAGTTGTACAGAAAGTACTGCGGCTGATCCATCGAGAAGCGGAGACACGAGAAGCCCTTGCCGAGGACGCCCGGCCCCTCCTTCCACTCGGAGTCTTGCGACTGGTACTTCTTGCCCTTGATAAAGGTAGCGTTGATGGGGACGGTCTTCGATGCTGTGAGGCAGATGTTCTGCGTGAAACCTGCCGCCGTGCCCGGCGCGAGGACCGACGTCACGCCGGCCTCGTTGTTGTAGTACGACACGTTGCCCTTCGCGATGGCGCCGACGCCGGCGCGGGCCTCGGCCGTCTTCGCGTTGCGGAGGTAGCGGGTCACGCCGTAGATGGCGAGCGCCGCGAGGACGCCGATGATCGCGACGACGATCATCAGCTCGACGAGCGTGAATCCACGGAGCTTACGGAAGGTGCGCATGGGGGTTCTCCTTTTGGGGTGGACGAAGTCTATCGGGGCGAAAGCACGCGCCATGCCACTCGGTGACGACCCAGGTTTCCCCTGGATTTCGGGCCAGGAGGCGGGGTCGGTGACAAATCTCGGCGGCCGGGCGCGGGCAGGCGACGAATTTTGACACCCCCGGCCCGGACGGCCAAGCTCCCGGCGCCTTGCGCAGCCCGCTCACCCTCGCCGCCGGGATCGCCGTTCTCGGCTCCCTCGCGCTCGTCTCCGTCCACGGCTTCGTGAAGAACCTCCACGCGTCGAGGCTCTCGGAGGCCGTCGGCGGCGTCGAGGACATCGGCCGCGGGGCGCTCTCCTACGCGCGGGGCAAGGCGCCCTCCGAGGCCTTCCCGCCGCCTGCGCCGCTCACGCCCGCCGAGGTGCCGAGGGGGCGCCCGCTGCTCGACAAGCCCGGCACGTGGGACCACCTCACGTGGGCGGCGCTCGGGTTCAAGATCGAGCACGAGCACTCGTTCAGCTTCGCGTTCGAGAGCGAGAACCACGTCGACCACGCGAGCTTCCGCGCGCGCGCGCACGGCGATCTCGACGGCGACGGCGAGCGCTCGACGTTCGTCCTGACGGGCGAGATGGCGCCGAGCGGCGCGACGCGCGTCGTCCCGGGGCTCTACGTCGATCGCGAGGTCGAGTAGGCGCGAACGGTCGCCCACGCGAGCGCCGCCGCGACCGCGAGCCACGCCCCGAGGAGCGCCCGAGGCAGGCGGAACACCGCGTCGATCTCGTGGCGACCCGCGCCCACCGGCACGGCGACGAACCCCGGGACGACGTTCAGGTGCGCTCGCTCGACGCCGTCCACGCGCACGCGCCAGTACGGATGCGCCGTGACGCGCAGGACGACGACCGCGCCCCCCTGCGCGTCGACGGTGGCGGCGAGCTCGCCCGGGCTGCCCGCTCGCTCGACGACGGACGCCTCGAGCGCGCACGGCTCGATCGGGGCGGTGCCGACCACGACGAGGTGGTCGGGGGCGTCGAGCAGCTCGCGCAGGCGCGCCTTCAGCTTCGGCTGCAGCGCCGCGTCGTCCGCCCAGGCCTCGCGTACACAGCCCACGCCGACGAGATCCCGGCCGCCCTCGCGCTCCCACAGCGTCGCGTGCGCGCTCGATCGGCGCGCGAGGAAGGCGCCCGCGGGCGGCTTGTCGTGGGCGGCGAGCACCCACCGGACGCCGAGCGTCTCCGCGCGTCGGTCGGCGCCGGGCTCCGTGATGGCGATCTGATGGAACGCGCGGAAGTGGTCACCGACGTGCGCGCCCGCCGACGAGGAGGTCGCGATCGGCACGCCGCTCGTGGCGTCGAAGCCCCACGCGTACGCGCAGTCGCAGAGCACGCTGCGCTCTTCGAAGTGCAGGCGCCCGCCGCGGAGAGCAGGGAGCCAGCTCGCGACCTCGGCGGCCTCGGCCGCGTCCCAGGGGCAGGCCGTCGCGTCGGCGCGCTCCCTCGCGAGACGTCGCAGCGCGGGCCAGCCGTCGACGACCGACCACGCGAGGAGCGCGGTGATCGACGCGGCGGCCCATCCGCGCGCGCGCCAGCGGGTCGTCACGCGCGCGAGGCCGCGTGAGAGTCCTCGCGCCGCCACCGCCGCGCCCCAGCCGGCGAGCGCCGCGCCGAGCAGCGGGAACATCGCGAGCACGCGCATCGGCTGCGCGAAGGTGAGGAGCGCCTGGCCCGCGCGCCCGAGGCGCGGCAGCGACGGGCCGAGCGCCGTCAGCGTGACGACGACGGCGGTCGAGGCGAGCAGCGCGCGCGCGGCCGGGTGACGCGGCCGAGCGAGCGCGAGCACGAGCGACCCGCCTGCGATCGCGGTGAGCCAGGGATCGCGCGCGTCGTCGAGCAGCCGCCCGTCGAGGAACCAATCTTCGAACCGGGACGTGCCGAACCCGACGATGTGCCAGGGCATCAGATCGGGCCAGCCGAACGGGTAGCGCAGCGTCGCGAGCCCCGGCCCGTACGTCACGGCGCCGAGCGCGGCCGCGGCCCACGTCGCCCGCGCCGCGCGGCGGAGCGGCGCTCGGTCGGCGAGCGCGAGCGCCGCCGTCCACGTGACGAGCAGCGCGGCCGCGGCGATCTGCGGGTGCGCCGCCATCAGCGCGGCGCCGACGAGCTCGAGCGGCAGCCGCGACCGGGGCACGAGCGCGCCGCCCGCGAGCAGCACGGCGAGCGGCGTCGCGACGACCTGCGACAGCACGCCGTTGTCGAGGAACGCGCCGACGCCCCCCGTGATGGGCGGGCTCGACGACACCGCCGCGAGGAACGCCGCCGCCGCCGCCGCCGCGACCCGCGACCCCGTCGCGCGCCCGGCGAACCAGCCCGCGAGGAGCGCGGAGGTCGCGCAGCAGGAGAGGCCGAGGATCGACGTCGCCTGCGCCGCAGACAGCCCGAGCTTCATCAGTCCCGCGTCGAGCGCCCAGCCGAGCGCGGGGTAGTGCAGCGCGAGCGGGAACCCGCCCTGGTATACGTCGAGGTACCCGTGCGGCGCGCCGCGCGTCGCCCACGCGTGCGCGAGGATCGCGTGCGAGCGCGCGTCGCCCGCGAGCGGCGCGTGTCGCTCGACGACGCCTGGCCAGAGTCGCGAGAGCGGCGCGAGTCCGCCCGCCGTCCCCGCGAGCGACGCGACCAGGACGCCGATCGATCCGGCACCTCGTGGCCCGTTGGTCACCCGCGCGCCGCGCCCGAGCCACGCGAGCGCGGCGCCCAGGATCAGCGCGACGGTGAGCACGGCGCCACCCGGCGGAACCTCGCGAACAACGCCCACGAGGTCCGGGTGCGCACGTGCTCGACCAGGCGCATGCCCGGGCCCGCGTCGAGGCGCGCGAGCCGCTCCTCGTCGAACTTGGACGGGTGGATGTCCCGGCGCGAGAACCCGTCGCGCCGCGCGACCCACTCGAGCGCCGTCCGCTCCAGCAACGGCAACAGCCACGGCGCGCCGTAGTTCGGCGTCGTCAGCGCCAGCTCGCCGCCGACCCGCACCCGCGACGCGAGCACGGCCGCGAAGCGCGCGGGATCGTCGACGTGCTCGATCACCTCCTTCGCGACGACGAGATCGACGTCGCGCGGCTCGGCGGGCAGCTCGTAGGGCCCGGGGCAGAGCGAGATGCGCGACGCTCGCCACGGGTAGCGCTCCCTGCACGCCTCGACGGCGCGCGCGTCGAGATCGCACGCGTACTGGTCGGCGCCGAGCGGCGCGCCCTCGATCACCGGCGCGAGCCCCGCGCCCACGATGAGCACGCGCGGCGACGGGCCGAAGCGCTCGAC
>JADLFU010000097.1 GCA_020849655.1 Polyangiaceae bacterium
CCCTTGCCGCCCTTGCCGCCCTTGCCGGTCTGGATCTGGTTGCCGGAGACGGTCAGCTTGCCTCCCGCGGCGAAGTTGCCGAACGATCCGCCGCCGCCGCCGCCGCCGCCGCCCGCCTGGCCACCCTTGCCCCCGCAGCCGCCCGATCCGCCGCCGCCGCCGAGATCGTCGCTGCTGCTGCCGATCGAGCCGCTGCACCCGAAGGCCGGGCCGCCCTTGCCGCCGCCGCCGCCGCCGCCGCCGCCGCCGCCCTTGCCCGGCTTGCCATCCTCGCCCGACATGCCGGCCGCCGGCGTGTAGAGCCCGGCGGCGACCGAGCCCTGCTCGAGACCCCCCTGCCCGGCCTTGCCGTTGTCGCCGGCCGCACCGTCGGTGCCGTCGCCCGCCGCCGGCTCGCCGCAGTCACCTCCGACGACGCTCCCGAAGCAGCAAGGGAAGGGACCGTTGCCCTGGCCGAACGCCGTGCCGCCGGTGCCGGACGAGCCGTCGCCGCCCTTCACGTCGCCGCACGCGCCGTCACCGCCCTTGCCGCCGGGGAAGTCGCAGGTCGGCGCGGGGCCGCCCGGCGCGCTGCCGCACGCGTTCTTCAGGCCGTCGCCGCCCTTGTTGCCGCCGGGCGCGGGGTTGGGATCGGTCGCCGCGCCGGGCGCGCCGTCCGCGCCGTCGTGGGCGTCGCCGACCGTGATCTCGTTGTCGCGGACGAACAGCCTCGCGGAGCCTGCGACGAGCCGCACGCCGTACGCGCTCCCGCCGTCGGGCGAGGACATCGGCACCGTCGTCGACTTGATGATCAGCTCCTCGAGGTGCGTGTCGGCGTCGATCTTCGGCGCCAGCACCGCGGTGCCGGGCGCGGTGATGGTGGCGCGCTGGTTCTTCTTTCGCTTGAAGGGGAACGACGAGTCGAGCTCGTCGAAGCCGCCGTACACGCTGACGCCCGACTCGACCGTCACCTGGCCGTCGTAGAGCCCCGACGCGACGCACACCGCGGGGACGTTGTTCTGTTTGGCCTTCGCGATCGCGGCCTGGATCGTCTTCATCGGCTTCGCGCGCGTGCCGTCGCCGGTCGAGTCGTTGCCCTTCGAGCTCGCGGTCACGTAGACGCACGCCTCGACGAGGCCGTCCGAGCCGTCGCAGTTCTCGTCGAGGAACTCCGAGTCGAAGTCGTCCGTCGTCTTCTTGGGCCAGACGGGGCACTGGTACTCGCAGCCGCCGTCGCCGGTGAGGGAGTTCCCGTCGAGATCCTTGTACCCGTCCTTGCAGCTGCCGGTCGATCCGCCTGCGCCGGCCGCGCCGCTCGACCCGCCGCTGCCCGCGGTCGATCCGCCGCTGCCGGCGCTCGACCCGCCGCTGCCCGCGCTCGACCCGCCGCTGCCGGCGCTCGACCCGCCGCTGCCCGCGCTCGACCCGCCGCTGCCGGCGCTCGACCCGCCGCTGCCGGCGCTCGACCCGCCGCTGCCCGCGGAGGTGCTGCCGCCCTTGCCCGCGGCGCTCGAGCCACCCTTGCCCGCGGACGCGCCCGCCTGCCCTGCGCTCCCCGCCTGGCCCGACGCGCCGGCCGCGCCGTTGTTGCCGGGATCCACGGGCGGATCGTCGGACACGGAGGAGCCCCCCGCGCAGGCTGCGATGCCCACGACCCCGGTGACCCCGACGAGCGATGCGATGACAGTGCGAAGCGTGCGAGCGAGCATGGGGCTCATTCTGCACGAAAAACGCCGCCCGTCTCGCGACAATCCGACGCGCGCACGAGGCCGTGTAGGCGGACGTGGGCCACGCGATCTCGGGTACGTTGCGCCCATGCGCCCCGTGCTGCTCCTCGCGCTCCTCGTCACCGCGTGCGGAGGCGACGCGAGCGATCCGCCGCGCGGCGCAGGAGGCGCAGCCGCGCAGGCGACGGCGGGCGGGGGCGGGGCGAGCGCAGGGACGGCCGGCGCGGCCGCGATCGGAGGGGCCGGAGCGGCCGGCGGGGGCGCCGCCGGGGGCGCGAGCGCGAAGACCACGACGATCCGATTTCACTATCCGACGACGAAGACGCTCTCGCTGCGCGGAGACCGCGGCGGACTCTCGTGGAGCGCGGGCGTCCTGCTGACGAAGACCGCGCCCGACACATGGACCTACACGACGACCGCGATCGACGCGCCAGCGGAGGTGAAGCCGCTGCTCGACGACGCCACGTGGTCACGCGGTCCGAACTTCCGCGTGGCGCCGGGCGGCACGCTCGACGCGTATCCGCGCTTCGTCGAGGCGCATGGGAGGCTCGACACGCTCGATCCGGCGTTCGCCTCGAAGCACCTGCCGGACGCGCGCGCCGTGTGGGCGTACCTGCCGCCGACCTACGTCGAGAACGCCGCGTTTCGCGCGCCGGTGCTCTACCTGCACGACGGGCAGAACGTGTTCGGGCAGGCGGGCGCGTTCGGCGACTGGAAGGCGCAGGCGACCCTCGACGCCGGCGCCGAGACGGGCGCCATCGCGGAGGCGATCGTGATCGGCGTCGCGAACACGCAGGCGCGGCTCGACGAGTACACGCCGACGTTCGACGCGAGCGAGGGGTTCGGCGGTGACGGCGACGCGTACCTCTCGCTGCTCGTCGACGAGCTGAAGCCGCGCGTCGACGCGGCCTACCGCACGCTGCCGTCGCGCGAGCACTCGGGCGTCATGGGCTCGTCGCTCGGCGGGCTGATCTCGGCCTACGCGGGCGTCACGCGCGGCGACGTCTTCGGGCTGGTCGGCGCGATGTCGCCGTCGACGTGGTGGGACGGGCGCATGATCGTCGGGCGGGTCGCGTCGAGCCCGGCGCCGAGGCCTGTGCGCGTGTACGTCGACAGCGGCGACAGCGGGCCGTCGAGCGACGGCGTCGCGGACACGAAGCTGCTCGCGGAGGCGTACGAGGCGGCCGGCTTCACGGAGGGCGCGACGCTCGCGTACGTCGTCGAGCCGGGCGGCACGCACGACGAGGCGTCATGGGCGCGGCGCCTGCCGGGCGCGCTCGCGTTCTTGCTCGGCCCCCGCGCCGATCTTCAGAAGTGACTGATCACGATCCGGCGGCCGTCCCGGAGCTCGACCGCGCCGTACTCGCCGGGGCAGTCCCAGCAGGTGCTCCACGTGACGCGCTTCTTGTTGAAGGACGTGTACGAGAGCACCACGGGGCCCGCTTCGTCCTTCAAGACCAGGCTGGACGCGAGGCGCAGGCCGTCGTGCGGGAGCTTGTAGAACGCGAGGATGAGCGACGTCGCCTTCGCGCGGAGCGCCACCACCACCACCTCCTCGGTGGGCACCGGGTTCCACGTGACCGGCGACGTCGTGACGACCGGGCCGGGCTTCAGCCCGCCGTCGCCGCGCGACAGCACCGCCTTCACGGCGTCATCCTCGGGAAAGAACGAGGCGTCCTTCGCGTAGCCCGCGAGCTCGGGGATGGCCTGCAGCGCCTTCTGCACGCGCTTCAGCTCGAGCGGCTCCTTCGTGAACGACGCCTCCGAGGTCTTCAGCGTGGGGATGGCGGCCGCGTTCGGCGGGCCCTTGCAGCAGCGAAACCCGAGATCGGCGCCCTTCGTGGCGCCGTCGACCGCGCCTCGGTGCGCGCACCGGTGGTCGACGCCGTCGGCGCTCGCGGGGGCGCCGCGCACGACGGCGCGCCGCTTGTCGTCGCCCGGCGCGGTGAGCTCGCTGTCCGTCCACTCGCGCAGGGCGCCGCCCAGCGCGAGCACGCCGAGCGACGACGCGCAGCTGTTCGGCTCCTTCGCGCACGCCGGATCCCACGCGTTGCCCGCCGCGTAGAGATCGGCGTCGTCGCCCTTGCACGCGCGCTCCCACTCGAGCTCGGAGCAGAGGCGCGCGCCGCGCTCCCGGCACAGCGCGCGGGCCTCGTCGCGCGTGACGCCCGTGCGCGCGGGGTTGGTAGGATCGTTAGGAAACGGCAGCCGGTCGATCTCGAACGGTCCGAGCTCCACCTCCAGCAGCACCGGCTCCAGCAGCGGATCGCGTCCGTCGTCGCCGGGGGTGCTGCCGGCGACGAGCGAGCCTGCCTTCACGCTGACGCGCTCGCCGGCGGCGGCGGCCCTGTCGGCCTTGCGCGTCGGAGCGGCGCTCCTCGCGTCGTCGGGAGCCTGGCCTCGCGCGGCGCCGCTCGGCGCCTTCTTGCCGCAGCCCCACGCGACCGCGCCGGCGACGCCGACGCCGAGCGTGACGGCGAAGAGGTAGCGGGCCTGCCTGCGCATCGGAGAGAGAGGTAGTCTGGCGCGCCTTCGACGGCCACCCCCGCGCGAGGCGGCGCTTGCGCGTCCGGCCGCGCGTCGGTACTCGGCGGGCGTGAGCCAAGAGGACGCCGCCCGCCTCCCCGCCGAGCTCGCGGCGCTCTGCGCGCGTGGGGCCGCGCTCGTGCGCCCGAAGACCCACGTCGAGCTCGGCCTCGCGGCCCGCCCCGTCGAAGCGCTCGCGGAGGAGGCGCTGTCGGCGCCCGTCGGCTGCGCGCCGCTCTCCGTCCCGCCGAGGGCGCGCGTGGTCGTGCTCGTCAGCGACGCGACCCGCGACGAGCCGCGGATGGAGCTGTTCCGCGCGCTCCGATCGCACCTCGCCCGCGTCGACGACGCGCGCATCTCGCTGGTCGTGGCGAGCGGGACGCACGCGCCGCGAGACGCCGCCACGGTGATCGAGGCCGACGTCCGCGCCCGCCACCCGGTGCACGTGCACGACGGGCACGATCCCGGCGCCGTGATCGACCTCGGGCGCACGTCACGCGGCACCCGCGTGCGCGTCGCGCGAGTGGTCGCGGAGGCCGACGTGATCGTCACGACGGGGCGCATCCGACCGCACTACTTCGCGGGGATGAGCGGCGGCGTGAAGAGCGTGTTCCCCGGCTGCGCGCTCGCCGTCGACGCCCGGCAGAACCACCTGCACAAGGCCGATCCGCGCGCGCGCCTCGGCCGGCTCGACGACAACCCGTGCAGGCTCGACATGGAAGAGGCGGCCCGCCTGCTCCCCGGGCGGCTGTTCATGCTGAACGTCGTCGCCGACTGCGACGGCGCGTACACGCACGCGTTCGCGGGGGACGTCGTCGACGCGCACCGCGCCGCGGCTCGCGCGGCGGCGCCGCTCTTCGAGGCGGAGGCCGGGCGCGCGCGCGTGGTCGTCGCGAGCGATCTGCCGCCCGTCACCGACTCGCTGTACCAGGCGTCCAAGCTGCTCCCACCGGTCGGCGCGATGCTGCGCGAGGGCGGCGTCGCGATCATGGTGGCTGCGTGCCCCGAGGGCACCGGCCCGCTGCAGACCGTCAACGAGGGGATCTACCGCCTCGGCGTGCGGCACCACCTGCCCCGCGGCCACGCGATCGACCTCGTGTCGTCGATGGACGAGGCGACGACCGCGACGACGTACGCGCGCCACGCGCCCTCCCTCGCGGTCGCCCTGGCGCGCGCGGGCGTGCCCGAGCGAGGACGGCTCGACGACGTCGCCGTCGCGTGGCGCGCGGGGGAGCTCGTGGTCCGCGCGCGCGGGTGACCTCCAGGGTTGGCGGGCCGACCGAGGGTGGTAAGCTCCCCGCGTGACGGGCCGTCTGGGAGTCGGCTCGAATATCCACGGCAGACGCCCGTCCAAGGAGACAACGAAGCGAGATGCGCCACACGACAGCAACCGCCCTGGGGTTCGTGCTCACCGGTCTCGTCGCCGCGTCGGTGGTGGGCCTGAAGAGCGGCGACGCGGGCGCGGAGCCTTCGCTGCTCGGGCCGCGCCTGCTCGGCTCGACCGACGGCGGCATCGCGCCCACCATCGCGCTCGCGGCGCAGGGCCTCGTCAAGCCGCCGGTCATCGAGGACGTCGAGGAGATGTGCGCGCTCTTGATCGGCTGCAGCGACGTCCCGCTGCCCATCCCGAGCCAGGATCTCGGCGAGTGCGTGCGCGCGCTGTGGAAGGAGCTCTCGCTCCCCGACGCGGTGAAGTTCTCCATCTCGCTGCGCGAGTGCGGCCTCGGGTCGAACTCCTGCAAGGATCTGCGCGAGTGCGCGCTCCACGGCGTCACGGGCGACGTCTGCGCGGGCCGCGGCATGGACCGGCAGATGAGCTTCTGCGACAGCGAGGGCCGCGCGCTCACCTGCAACAAGGGCAAGCTCGTGCAGGTGCGCAACTGCCCGCGGTTCGGCGAGCAGTGCGCCGCGAAGAACGGCCAGTCGACGTGCTTCCTCGGCAGCTGCCCGCCGGAGGTCCCCGCGGACGGCACGCCCGTGTGCTCCGCGAACGGCGCGAAGATCTTCGTCTGCGACGGCGGCAAGCTGCTGAGCTTCGACTGCGGCGGCTTCGGCCTCACGTGCACGAAGGGCACCGACGGCAAGCCGACGTGCGCCTCCGAGAAGAGCCCGACCTGCTCGAAGGACGCGAAGCGCTGCGACGGCGACGATCACGTCGGCTGCGTCGGTGGCCACGAGGTGCGTGTGCAGTGCGGCAAATCGGGGATGAAGTGCGCGGAGGTCGCGACGAAGGACAGCGTCGGCGTCTGCACCGCGCCGGCCGGCGGCGACGGCGGCGCGTGCAGCGGTCAGCCCTCCCGGTGCGTCGGCAGCAGCGTGCAATATTGCGCGGGCGGCAAGACCCGCAGCTTCTTCTGCAAGGGGCTCGGCTTCTCGAAGTGCGTCGGCGGGCCCGGCCAGGCGCGCTGCGCGCTGTAGCGCCACGCACCGGGCCACGGCCCGTTCACGCAGCGCCCGTGACGACGAGGCGCCACGCGCGTGAGCATCAGAACGGGATGTCTTCGTCGCTCTGACCGCCGCCCCCGTACCCGAACGTGTCGGGCGGGACGTCGTCCGCCGGCGGCGGGCCTGCGTCGCGGTAGTCGCGCCCGCCGCTGCGCTGAGGGGCCGCGCGCGGCGCGGGAGGCGCGCCGTAGTCGTCGCCGCCGCCCCGCGACGCGCCCGCGCCGCCGCCGCGCCCGCCGAGCAGGATGTTGTTGGCGTGGATCTCGGTCGTGTACCGCTTCACGCCGTCCTTGTCGTCGTAGGAGCTCGTGCGCAGCGACCCCTCGATGAAGATGGTGGAGCCCTTCGCGAGGATGCGGTGGAGCGCCTCGGCGCGCTTGCCCCACACGACGACGCGGTGCCACTCGGTGCGATCCTGCCAGGCGCCGGAGTTGTCCTTGTAGCGCTCGGTCGTCGCGAGCCGGAGCTTCATCACCGCGGTGCCCCCCTGCGTCGTGCGCAGCTCCGGGTCGGCGCCGAGGTTCCCGAAGAGCATCACCCTGTTGAGGCCTTCCGCCATGGTGCAGAAGCGGTACGAGAGGCAGGGGGCTCTGTCAACCGACGTCGGCGGGCGCGGCGTGACGTTTTCTGGGAGGCCACGCCGCGAGCAACAGCCCGCCCACGACGGCGAGGGCGCCGAGCAGCGAGAGCGCGGCCCAGCCCGGCCTCGCGGTGACCGACGCGCCGAGCCTCGCGCCGAACGACGACGCAGGCCGCGCGACGAGGGGGCCGTCGAGCTTCACGCCCTCGACCGCCGCGGGACACACGCGCGCCGCGGGGAACGACACCTCGACGCACGCGACGACGCACGCGACGACGTCGGCGCGCTCCCCGACGAAGCCCAAGAGGAGCCGTCCCTCCAGCCGCGTGCGCAGCTGCGCGGCCGCGCCGTCGGCGACGGGCGCCTCGGCGGAGACCTTCGCGACCGACTGCGCGCCGTCGTCGACCGGATCGCCGACGTCGAACCGGCTCGGCGCGCCGTGCTTCGCGAGCTCCGCGCGGGCGGCGTCCGCCATCTTCGAGAAGACGAGCGGCTCGGCCTCCGGCGCCCAGCGCGACGACGGCGCGGTCACGCACACCGCGGTGACGCTGTCGGACGCGTGCTCGGGCGTCGCGGGCGCGCGACCGACCCCTCTGCGGAGCGCGATCCTGGCGTCCGGGACCGACGACAGATCGACGGCGGGAAGATCCTGCGTCATCGCGAGCGATCCGTCCGGCACGCGGAGCGAGAGCGCGGCGCCGCCGTCGATCGGCCACTTCGTCGTGGTCGCGCCGAGCAGCGCCACCGACGGCTGCGACGGTGCGACCGCCGGGGGCGCCGCGGCCGACGCGGACGCAGAGGCCCAGCCGCCAGGATCGGCGGCCGCAAGCGACGACCCGCCTGCGAGCGCGAGCGCGAGCGCGAGCGCCCCGCGAGCGGGGCGGCTCACGGCGTGCCTTCGAGGCGCGCGAGGAAGGCCGCGACGTCGGCCCGGAGGTCGACCAGCGCCGCGCGGAGCGCCGTCGTCGGCGTCGCGGCAGGCTGCGGCTCGGGAGGCGCGGGCGTCTCCACGCTGCCCTCGCGCAGCCGCTGCTTCGCGCCCTCGATCGTGAAGCGCTGGTGCTTCAGCAGGTGCTTGACCTTCAGCAACAGATCGATGTCGCGGCGCGAGTACACGCGCTGGCCCTTCGAAGACTTCTGTGGGCGCAGCCCCTTGAACTCGCTCTCCCAGTAGCGGAGGACGTGCGGCTTCTCGCCGACGAGCTCGGAGGCCTCGCCGATGCGGTAGTAGAGCTTCGCGAACTTCTGGTCGGGCACGGGCGGGGAGCGCTTCGTCATGCTCCGTCGCGCTCGCCGTCCTTGACGCCGGCCTTCAGCGCGGCGCTCGCCTTCCACACGAGCACGCGCCTCGGCTCGATGGTGAGGGCCTCGCCGGTGCGCGGGTTGCGCCCGCGGCGAGCCCGTTTGTCGCGCAGCGAGAACTGCCCGAACCCGGTGAGCTTCACGCGCTCGCCGCGGCCGAGCGTCTCGGCGATCGTCTCGAACACCAGCTCCACGAGCGCGGCCGCCTCCCCCTTGGAGAAGCCGCCGACCCGCGCGTGCACGGCCTTCACGATGTCGACCTTCTTCATGGCGCCTCCGCGGCCTTCAGGCATACCGGCGCTCACCCGCCCTCGCAAGCGCGGACGCGCAGGTTCAGCGTGGAGGTCGCGGGCTCGAGGCGACGGTGCGAGCCTCATGCGGGACGGACGTGTGATACCGTCTGGCCAAATGGCGCCGTTCTTCGCGATCTCGCCCTGCCCCGGCCGCTCGTCGGCCGTCGTCATGGCCGTGCCGCGGGGGGCGACGGCCTGGTTCGGCGGTCGCCCCGCTCACGTCGACCCCCTCGCCCACGCCGCGGAGCGCGTTTGATTTTCCTATGCAGCTTTACCAGTTCGGCAAGTTCGTCGAGTGCGACATCAAGATCGCGGATGAAATCAGCTTCTACCCCTACGATGAGAGTTGGTGGGATGTCGAGGGAGATAGCGGCTGGGGACGAGGGAGTCTCGGCACCGTCGTGCACGAAATGGGGCACTTTGCCGGCCTGGATCACCCGTCGCCCCCGGGGTTCGCTGTCATGCACCCGTCGCCGATGCCGATGGCCGGGGGTAACACCTATGAGCCGATGGGGGACGACGCCGTGGGAATCAAGGCAACGTTCGGGCATGCTCCCCTCTATCAAGAGAACGTGCTCTCATCGGCCCAGTACCTCGAGCCCTCGGGGCTGATCAAGAAGAACAACCTTCCCATTACCAGATTCACGCCGAGGGGCGGGCTGTTGAGCCTGCGCTACTCCGTGAGCAATTCGGGCTCGACATCCCGCTGGGTGCCCATGAGGGTTCTCATCAGTTCGGCAGGTCCGGCGGACTATTACGACGGACTCACTCTTTTCAATGGGTCTGTGTGGCTCCCAGCCGGGACCTATTTCTCCGAGTCGCTCACGCTCACGGTTCCGAGTTCCACGCCCGTCGGCACCTACTGGATCATGTGGACGACGGACCCCTATGGCAGCTTTCCCGAGTACTCCGAGGGCGACAACGGCGTGCACAGCCCGATGGTGGTCCAAGTCTACTAGCTCGAGAGGCGATCAATGAACAAGTTTCTCCCTCCTTTGTTGGCGGTGGTGCTCGTTGGGTGCGGAACCGAAAGCGGGTCGGCCTCCGCGGTTCCTTCGGATCCCCAGGGCCCACCTGCGCCAGTCGGGACCGTGTCCTTCGAAACGGGGCGGCAGGCACGCGGCGCCGGAATCGGAAGGCTCCAGGGCTTTCTCCATGCTGACGGTTCGTTCTCCTACACGTTCGATTTCGTTCACGACTCCGGTTGGGCCACCTCGTTTTCGAAGCCTGGGCCCCTTCTTGAGCACTACGACTCTGGTCCCCCTCCTGGCCCCGTGGCCATGGCCCAGATGAACGGGCTGTTCTCGACCTCGGGGGCGCTCGACGTGAGTTTTTTTGCGGCGCGCGTGGAGGGGCGTTTTCGGGGCACGCCCAGTGACCTGAACGCTTCGTTCGTGTCGGCGGTCGAATACGAGTGCCTTGTCCCCGTGCCGAGCGACTGTGTTGGGGGATGCTCCCGTACGACCGATGGTCCTGAGCCGGAGAAGTTTCAGACCGTTGCGCTGACAGCGCCTGGCTGTGAAGCACTTCTCGCCCTCTCACGCAGGTTAATCCGGAGCCATCATGAGGGGCGTGCAACCCGGGCGTTGGTCATGAAGCTGGGAAGGATGTCTACTTGCCACACCGTGCCCGTGCTCGCGGTGGTTCTTGGGGTGTTCGGTCTAGGCGGCTGCGAATCCCAAAGCAGCGAGCGTTGCGACTGCTCGCCCGAGGGGTCCAGTTTGGTGGTTCTTGCCACGGACGGGGTGGTCACCAGTTCCTCGAGCCTGTGTCAGGTTTCTTGCTACACAAGGGTGGGGAGCGGTGCGGGGTGCACCAGGTATCTTGTCCAGGCGTCTGGACCGGGAACCTGCCCTCTCGAGGTCGCGTACGCAGACGGCGCGCACGAGTCGGGATCTGTCACTTTCGCCGAATCCACCCTCTGTTGTGGAGGCCTGCGTCCGAACGCGGACTGGACGCCCGCGCGACGGTAACCGTTCGATTCGTCGACCGCGCGATCGCGACGAGGACGCCGTCGAGGGGGGCGAACCCGATGCGAGGTCACGCCGCCTGGTGAGCCAGATTCGCGCCCGCCCCGCGACGTGGGCTGCGTCCACGCGGGAGAAGTCGCTCCTGCCGGGGCGACCCGTCGGGGGAATCCCGGGCTCCAGCGCGGCCCATCGGGCCCGAACGTCTCCGGTCTGGGGTGTGCGCGTGCGTGAGCGGCGAGGCGACATCGGCGGCGATGGGCGCGGGGCGGACGTGTGATACCGTCTGGCCCAATGGCGCCATTCTTCGCGATCTCGCCCTGCCCCGGCCGCTCGTCGGCCGTCGTCATGGCCGTGCCGCGGGGGGCGACGGCCTGGATCGGCGGTCGCCCCGCTCACGTCGACCCCCTCGCCCACGCCGCGGAGGGCG
>JADLFU010000098.1 GCA_020849655.1 Polyangiaceae bacterium
CCAGCGGCACCCGAGACCGGGGCGGTACCGGCGGCACCGAGCCCCGGCGTGAAGCCCGCAGCACCGGCTCCCGTTCAGCAGCCGAAGTTCACCAAGCCCGAGGAGGTCGCGGCAGCGAAGGCGACGATCGAGGCCATCGCCAAGGTGGTGCGCGATCCACAGCTCGCGCCGACGCCGAAGGCGCTGCAGAGCGACGATGTGCAGCAGAAGCTCGTCCTTGTCGTGAAGGACAAGCTCTCGGGTGGCCAGCTCACGATGTACCCGGACATCGGCAAGCTGACCGACGCCCAGCTCGTGCTCGTCGTACGCGAGGCGACCGCCATCTACAACGCGCTCACCATCGCCATCCCACGCGTCATCGTGCTGCCCAAGGGCGTGGTCCGGGCGGGCTTTCGTGACTTTTCCCTGGATCTTTCGTCGCTCCGGCTCCAGCCGATCGCGCAGGAGATCCTCGTCCAGCATCTGAACAGCGACACGCGCGAGACCCTGGGCGCGCTCGAGGGCGGCGCGGCCGAAGCGCGGCTCGAGGACTACGTCGTGCGCGGCCTCATCGACTTCGACGACGTGAACTACGACGAGCAGGCCGACCTGCTCTACAAGCTCGCGGGCGAGGTCGTCACGCACCTGCGCTCGTACCTCAAGGACGACGACGAGGTCCGCAACGTCCTCATCTTTCACGCGAAGCAGATCGCCGACCTCGTTCACACGCAGATGCAGCCGCACGCGTGGGAGGAGGCTTCGTCCTACGAGGCCGTGGTGAGCCAGGGAATCGTAGACGTGCGCGCGCAGTCCTTCGCCGCGCCCGCGGGTGAGGTCGTGCGCCAGTACGACACGCCCATCGACAACAAGATCGACATCCGCAAGATGCTGTTCGGCGGCTTCACGAAGTGCCTCTACCCGACGCAGAAGTTCGACTCGGACACGGAGCGCCGCTTCACCGTCGTCATCGAGAAAGACAAGGCCGTCATCAAGTGGTTCAAGCCCGGCAAGGGCGTCTTCCAGATTCGTTACTCGAACGACGCCGACTACGAGCCCGACTTCGTCGTCGAGACCGAGACCGAGAAGCTGATCTGCGAACCCAAGGGCGCGGACCGCATGCAGGACCCCGTGGTGCTCGCCAAGGCGCGCGCGGCTGCCACCTGGTGCAAACACGCGACGGAGCACGAGGAGGCGAACCACGGCAAGCCGTGGCGCTACCTGCTCATCCCGCACGATGCCATCGCCGACAACATGACCCTCGACGGGCTGGCCAAGCAGTTCACGTTCGTCGCGCCCGAGGAGGGGAAGTAGCCGCATGAAGCCGAGCAAGCTCTCTCTCGTCGAGATGTTCGAGAAGCAGCGGCGGTACGTCGTGCCGCTTTTCCAGCGCCCTTACGTGTGGAGGCAGGACGAGCAGTGGGAGCCGCTCTGGCAAGACATCACCGGACGCGCCGAGGCCGTCCTCGACCGTGAGGCGCGGGGCTCGCGCAGCGACCGCATCGAGAACCACTTCCTTGGCGCCGTGGTCCTCAACCAGATCAGGGTCTACGGCAAGGAGGTCGATGCCGTCGAGGTCATCGACGGGCAGCAACGCTTGACGACGCTACAGCTCCTCCTCGCCGCCTTCCGCGACATGGTGAAGGGCACGGGCGAGAGGCGTCTCTCCGACGACCTCACCCGGCTCACCGAGAACAGCGGTGTGCTCGCGTCGGAGATCGAGCGCTTCAAAGTGTGGCCGACGAACGCCGATCGGCGTGACTTCGAGGCGGCGCTGGTCGCCGGCTCCGTTGCTGACCTCGAAGCCAGGTACCCGCTCCAGCGTCGCAAGTACGCCCGCAAGTTCGACCCGCGCCCGCGCCTCGTGGAGACCTACTTGTTCTTCGCCCGGCGCGTCAGCGAGTTCTGCTCGGTCGCGCCCGAGGGGGCGTCGGAGAATGTCGAGCCGCCCGTCGTCCCGACGTTCTCGGCGGACCGCGCCTACGCCCTCTTCGAGGCTCTCAAGCGCCACATCCAGCTCGTCGTGATCGAGCTCGAAGACGACGACGATCCCCAGGTCATCTTCGAGACCCTCAACGCGCGCGGCGTTCCGCTGTTGCCATCGGACCTCATTCGCAACTTCGTCTTCCTGAAGGCCACCCAGCAGGACGAGAACGCCGAGGACCTCTACAACGCGCATTGGAAGGAGTACGACGAGCGCCCGGCAGAGGCGGGCGCTGGCAAGAACGAGCGCTTCTGGAAGATCGAGGAGCGCCAAGGTCGCGTGAAGCGCCCGCGCCTCGATCTGTTCATGTACCACTACGTCCAGTACCGGTCGGCGCAGGACCTCTCGATCGGGCACCTGTTCCAGGCCTTCCGAGCGTGGTGGGGCGCGGAGACCAAGCGCAGCGTCTCTGCCGAGCTGAAGGAACTACGCCGGCACAGCGACGTCTTCGCGAACGTGCTCGTTCCCGACGGCGACGGGCGGACCGCGCTCTTCGCCAAGCGGCTGCAGGCGCTCGACACGAGCACGGTGTACCCGGTGCTCCTCTTGCTCCTCGTCGGTGGCAAGGAGCGCGTCGTCGCGGCCGATCTCGACGGCATCGTGACCGACCTCGAGTCGTACCTGGTCCGTCGCATGGTCTGCGACCTCGGCACGAAGAACTACAACCGCTTCTTCCTGTCGATGCTCCAGAAGCTGCGCGGCTCGACGGACTCGATCTCGCGCGCGACGATCCGGCAGATGCTGCTGGCGCCGGACGGCTCAGCGGGCGAGTGGCCCGACGACAAGAAGTTCGCCAGGGCATGGCTGGAGAAGCCTCTCTACGAGACGCTGAAGCCGATGCGCTGCTCGATGCTTCTCGAAGCGGTGGACGGCGCGATGCGGACCTCGAAGCAGGAGGCGGTCACCATCAACGGCAAGCTCACGGTGGAGCATGTGCTCCCACAGCACTGGGCGCCGCCCGCGTGGCCCGAGCCGCCCGCCGACGTCGGCAGCGAGGAGGAGACCGCCATCGAGCGCCGTGCGCGCCTGCTGCACTCGCTCGGGAACCTCACGCTGCTTACGCAGGAGCTCAACTCGTCGGTGAGCAACGGCCCGTTCGCCGCGAAGCGCCCGGAGATCGCCAAGCAGAGCGTCCTTCGTCTGAACACCTACTTCCAGGACGCGACCACCTGGGACGAGGCCGAGATCGTGGAGCGCGGCGAGAAGCTGCTCGAGGTCGCCAAGCGGATTTGGCCCCGCCCGCAGCCGACCCCATGAAGCTGCAGCAGCTCGCCGCGCAGGGGCCCCCCGCCGACGCCGGACGTCTCCTCGCTGATCGCCGCGCTGTCCGACGACCGCCGGCTCGAGCTCACGAGGCTCGGCCCGAAGCCTGCCGCGCCCCGGCTCCGAAAGGCGCTCCTCGACCTCTGCGCTCTGCGCTGGTGGACGCCGCGGGAGCTGGTAGCGCTCCTCGGCCTGAAGGACGTCGCCAACCTCTCGCGCAAGCACCTCTGCCCGCTGGTCAGCGAGAGCACGCTGGAGCGCCGCTCCCGTGACAACCCCGCGCACCCGCAGCAGGCGTACCGCGCCGTCCGGGCTGGAACCGCGTCGTCAGGGCTGCTCTCGTGCCACGCACCAGGGCGTCGACGACGTCGACGAGCCCCGTGAATGAGCCGCTACTCGACGAACACGTCCTGGAACGACCACGCGGTGCCGCCGCGGTTGTCGTGGGCGACGACCCACACGCGCGACTCGCCGGCGAAGGCGTTCGGCGCGCTCCACTTCGTCTCGTGCTTCTCGTTCCACCCGCGCTGCGCGTCGTTCACGAGGGCCAGATCGCGCACGATGGTGCCGTCGCTCGTGTAGTAGTTGAGCCAGATGATCTCCTCCGGCACGCGCCCGTCGAGCTCAGGGGAGACGACGTCGATCTCCACGTTGTCGGCCGGCGCCATCGTCGGCTTGATCTCGTAGGTCGGGCAGTCTGCGACGTCGCGCGTGGTGCAGTGGGGCACGACGGGGATGCACCAGCCTACCCTGCCGCAGCGCTCGGTCGACTTGCAGTCCGCGTCGGCCTTGCAAGCGGCGCTCATCGACGGCTGCTTCTCGAACGACATGCCAGTGATGACGGGGTTCTTGTTGGTGACCTCGGCGTACGTGTACGTCGGCGTGAAGCCGAACACGAAGTCGTCCGCGCCGAGCGCCGCGCCCGTCGCCTCGTCGTAGCAGCCGATGGGCAGGCCCTTGGTCACGTCATTGGGCGGCCCCAGCTTGCCGCCGCAGACGGCGAAGAACGTGTACGAGAGCCCGTACGGGATGTTGCCGTCGAGCGGCTCGGGCTTCGACGAGATGATGTCGGCGGGGATCTTCAGCGTGAACCGCGGGCCCTCGCCGAGGAAGTCGAGCAGCTCGGCCGGGGGCGGCCCGGAGCCCGGCGCGCCGAGCCCCGCGAACCTCTCGGCGAGCACAGGGAAGCAGCGAAAGTAGAGATCGCCCGGCGGGTTGTGGCAGCCGGCGAGCCAGAGCACTTGCACGCGGTGCGCGGGATCGGGCGAGCCGTCGGGGAGGTAGGCGCGCTTCGAGCCGTCGAAGTACAGGATCTCGAGCTTCGAGCTCTCGCCGGGCTTGCCGTACGGGGGGTCGACCTGCACGCCGAGCACGCGGAGCGACTCGATGCGCGACGGCGGCTCGAACGCCGAGCCGCACGCGGAGACGAGCGGCGCCGCCCACAGCACACTGAGCAGAGAGAGGAGGGCGCGGCGCATGTCAGAACTCCGCTCGGACGCCGATGCTCGGGATGATCGGCAGCCCGGTCTGGTAGGTGGACTGGGTGAAGTTGTAGTTGAAGGCCAGGGCCTCCGGGCTGCGGCGGTTGTACACGTTGAGCAGATCGAGGTACGCCGACAGCCGCCAGGACTGGTAGGTCCACTGCTTGTCGACGCGAAAATCGAGCTGGTGAAAAGGCGGGAGGCGCTGGCTGAATTGCGCGCCCTGGATGCAGCCGTACGCGGCGGCGGCCGAGTTGTAGATGCCGCCGTTGCAGGGGGTGTCGAGGGGCCCGGACACGAACCGGAACCGCGCGCCGAACTCCCAGCCTCGCCCGAGCCGGTAGCTGCCGAGCGCCGTCAGGATGTGGGTCTGATCGTACTGGAAGAGCTGCAGCTCCTCGCCTGGGTTCTGGCGGCGCGCGCTGCGCGAGAGCGTGTACGCTACCCAGCCGAAGAAGCGCGAGTCGGAGCTGTAGCGCACCAGCGTCTCGGCGCCGACGACGTAGCCGGAGCCCCGGTTGGCGTACGTGAACGCGCCCTGGTTGTTGGGCACGCGGGAGACGAGGCTGTCGAGCTGCTTGTAGAAGCCCTCGACCGACACGTTGACCCGGCGGGTGAGCTCCTGCTCGATGCCGGTCGAGTAGTGGATGGCGCGGTTCGACCCGACGCCGGGCGTGCCGAAGACCTTGTTGGTCTCCTGCGGCTGCGGCGGCTGGTGAAACACGCCGAACCCGCCCTTCAGCGTCGTCTTCGGGAACCCCTGGTGCAGACCGAAGCGGCCGTTCACGCGCGGGCTCATGTCCCAGTGGCCGGAGTCGCTGGCGTAGTCGGCGCGCGTGCCGGCCACGATCCTCACGCGATCGCTCGGCACGAGCTCGAGCTCGGCGTACGCGCCCGGCCGCTCGATCGACGCGCTGCCCTTGGACACGACGGGCGGGCGCGACGCGAACGGGCCCGGATCGGGCTCGCCGGGCCGCGGCGGCTGCGGGAAGCGGATGTCGATGTCGTACGGGGCCCAGAGGACGTCCTGGCCGACGTTCAGCGTCACGCCCTTCGCGAGGCGCTGTGACACCTCCACGCGGTTGTAGATCTGGCGCACGTCGAGCTTGAAGAACATCGATCCGAGCGAGAAATCGAGGACGTTCTTGCCGTACGACAGCATCGCCTTCAGGCGCGTCGAGTCGGTGAGATCGTGCGTGTAGTTGCCCTGCAGGCGCCACGAGCCGGTGTGAAACCCGAGGTTGCCGCCGAGCACCGGATCGGCCGCGAGGGGGCTCTTGATGAGGATCTCGAGGCGGTCGTCGGCCCCGTACACCCCGACGCGGAGCTTCGACTTGCTGGTGGGCTCCGTCTCGACGAAGGCCTGGTAGTCATAGTAGACGGGCGCCGTCGTGACGCCGGAGTCGGCGGCCTCGAGCGCGGGCTTCATCCACACGTCGACGTAGCTGCGCCGCGCGCCGGCGATGAAATGCCAGCCCTTCAGGAGCGGCACCGGGCCCTCCGCCATCAGCCGCGCGTCGATGAGGTCGGCCTGCGCGAGCCCGTGGTACCTGCCGTCCTTCTTCGGGGAGCGGATGCCGACGTCGATGATGCCGCCCATCACGCGGCCGTACTGGCTGGAGAAATTGCCCGGATAAAAATCGATGCGCTCGATCATCTCCGTCGGCACCACGCTCGAGAGGCCGCCGAAGTGGTACGCGATCGGCACGAGCGATCCGTCGATGAACACCTGCGTGTCGTTGGGCGCCGAGCCGCGCACGATGAGGAACCCGATGAGCCCGGGGGGCCGCGCGACGCCGGGGAGGTTCTGCAGGGCGCGCAGGGCGTCGCCGTTGGTGCCGGGGATGCGGGACATCTCGCGGCGCTCGATCGTGCGCTTCGTGACCTCGCGCGGCGGGCGCTCGCCGCGCACCGTGACCTCGTGCTCGCCGCCGACGACCGAGAGCCGATAGAGCACCTCGGTGGCCCGGCCGGCCTCGACCTCCTCCTCGACGGTGAGCGGCAGGTAGCCGGCGGCGGCGACGCTCACCGTGTACTTGCCGGGGGGCAGATCGCGCACCTGCCAGGCGCCCGACGCCGAGGTCGTCACCTCCGTGGAGAAGCCGCCGCCCTCGATCTTCACGCGGGCGCCGGTGAGGTGCTCGCCGGTCGAGCCGATGTCGACCACGCCGGAGAGGATGGTGGATTTGTCGGGTTCTGCCGCGGGGGCCGTCGGGTCGGCCTTCAGCGTGAAGGCGTAGCGGTAGTTGATGCGCGACGCTATGGCGCGGCCGTCGCGGGTCGCCGGCGAGAACTTGAACCGCCTGGCGGCGGCGACCGCGGCCTCGTCGAACCCGGAGCCCGCGGGGCCGATCACCGTCGCCTGCGTGACGTTGCCGTCGGCGTCGATGTCCAGCTGCAGGACGACGTTGCCCTCCTTGCCCTGCTTCTTCGCCTCCTCGGGGTAGGGCGCGTCGACGAAGTCCTTCAGCACCGGGGGCAGCAGGCCGGCTGGCTTCTTCGGGGCGTCCGCGGGCGGGTCTGTCGGGCGCGCGACCGGGCCGCCCGGCTGCGCGAGCGCGGGCGCCGCGCCGAGCGACAGCGACGCGGCGAGGGCGACGAGGAGGCGGGGGCGGCGTCTCGGCATCGGCGGGGGCCGCGTATAGCACGCGCGCCGGGCGTCTCGCGCGGCGTTCGACGGTCAGTCGTCCCGCTTCACGGGGCGCGCGCGCGGGGTCTTCCAGCGGGGCACGAGGTACACCTTCATCACGCTCGCGACGAGGCCGAGGTGGGCGCAGTGATCGGGCTTGTCGTCGCCGCCGTAGCCGCGGACGTGGAGATCGCCCTTGTCGAAGCGGCTGATCATCTCGAGGCCGAGGACGTCCTTGCGGGTCGCCTTCTTCATCTTGCCGCCGACCTCCGCGACGACGTGCCGGGCGACCTCCGTGGTCGACGCGTAGCCGGGCGGGATGATCGACGAGTGCGAGAGGAACATCAGCCGCTTCTTCTTCGCGGCGAGCCGCGCGTAGTCGACGAAGTGCGCGATCTGGGCGGCGCGCACCTCGCCCTTCGCGCCGCCCTCCTGGTAGCCCGCGTGCAGCGAGTCGAGCAGGATGACGGCCTCGACCTTGTCGCCCGCGGGCTGCCGCAGGATCTGGCTCGTCGCGCCGTACCCCGCGCTCCACGACATCAGCGCGAGGTGCTGCACGTGCGCCTTCGGGTTGCCCGAGCGCTTCTTCATCTTCTCCTCGACGCTCTCGATCAGCCGGGGGAACACCGACGCGTCGGCGAACCTGGACTCGTAGGGCCCCGAGCCGAGGCCGAGATCGATGCCGACGAGCACGACGCCGTTCGCGGTCTTCACGAACTCCTTGCGGGCGGGCTCGTGCCCGTGGAAGTGCACGACGAGATCGAAGCCGCCGCCCTTGCGGACGCCGCCCTTCACCGGCGCGACCATCTGCCCGAGCGAGACGTTCTCCCACCTGTCGTAGTCGAGGAACCCCGGATCCGGGGTCATGCACGGGTTCGGGCCGTCGCGCTTCTTCCTCGGCGGCGCGTGGTGCTCCGCGGTCTTCGCCGGCTCCTCGGAGGGCGCGAGCTGGGCGTCGGCGTCCTCCGCGAGCGCGGGCCACGCGAGCAGCGCGGCGGCGGCGACGACGAGGGCGGCGGCGAGCGAGCGCATCCGGGGCGCTCACCCTTCGCACGCCGCGCGGGCCTCGTCGAATTGCTAGCGCCTGCGATCGCGCACGACGTGGACGACCGCCACGAGCGCCGCGAGGCCGAAGAGCACGATCGCGACCGCGTCACGCTCCGGCGCGCGCGCCGTCAAGAGCGCCGCCGCCGCGAGCACGAGCGAGCCGAACACGAGCCCCGAGAACAGGCGTCGCCCCAGGCGATCGACGGCGAGCTCCGCGCCCGGGTTCTCGGTCTTCACCATCAGCCGCCCGAGGCGCAGATCGTCGAGCACCTCGCGCAGCTGCTGGGGGACGTCGTACGCCGCGCCGCTCAGGCGCTCGGCGACGCGCCAGAGCTCGTTCAGGATGCGCTCGGGCGAGTAGCGCTTCTTCAGGAGGTCGAAGAAGTAGGGCTTCGCCTCCTCGAAGAAGTCGAGGTCGGGATCGATCTCCTTGCCGATGCCGTCGAGGGTCATCAGCGTCTTGCCGACCATCAGGAACTCCGGCGGGATCTCGATGCCGTACTTCGTCGCGCCGCCGACGAGATCGCCGAGCAGCGCGCCGAGCTGGAGATCCTTCAGGTTCTTCCCGAGGTACTTCTCGGCGAGCATCGACGCCTCGGCGCGGTACGCGCGCAGATCGACCTTCCGGGTCGGCGTGCCGATCGCGTAGAGCGCGTCGGCGACGGCCACCGTGTCGCCGCGGACGGCCGCGATCATCAGATCGATCGTCTTCTCGCGCATGTCGGGCGAGAGCCGTCCGACCATCCCGAGATCGACCATCCCGAACACCGTCGCCTCCGGCGGCCCGAGGATGAGGATGTTGCCGGGGTGCGGATCGGCGTGGAAGAAGCCGTCCTCGAAGATCATCTTGATGAGCATCCCGGTCGCGATCTTCGTGATGCGCTGCCCGGAGTGCCCGTCGGCGATCGCGGCGGGCACCTTCTTGCCCGGCAGGAACTCGAGCACGAGCACGTTGCGCGTCGACGCCTCGCGGTACGCGTACGGGAAGCGCACCTCGGGGCGCCCCTCGAAGTGCTTCTGGAACTTGCGCGAGTTGTCGGCCTCGATGCCGTAGTCGAGCTCGGCCGTGATCGAGCGGTCGAAGTTCTCGACCATCCCGACGAGCGAGTAGACGCGCGCCTCCGGGATCGTGCGATCGATCAGCCGCGCGAGCACGTAGAGCAGATCCATGTCGCGCGCGATCGTCTCGCCGACGCCGGGCCGCTGGACCTTCACGACGACGTCGCGCGGGCCCTCGGGCGTCTTCAGCACCGCGCGGTGCACCTGGCCGATGCTCGCGGCGGCGAGCGGCTGCTGCTCGAACGACTCGAACACCTCCTCGAGCGGGCGCGCGAGCGAGGTCTCGACCTCCCGGCGGATCTCGGGCCACGGCACCTGCGGCACGTCGTCCTGGAGCCTCTTCAGCTCGGCGACCCACTCGGCGGGCAGGATGTCGCCGCGGGTCGACGCGATCTGACCGAGCTTCACGAACGACGGGCCGAGCTCCTGCGCGACGAGCCGCAGGCGCGTGCCCATCGACTGTTGCTTCGCGAGCTCTCCCGCGGCGACCTCCTCGGCCGACACGGCGAGCTCCGGCGCGGCGCCGCGGCCGAGGCCGATGCGCGAGACGATCTCGCCGAACCCGTGCCGGACGAGCACGGTCGTGATCTGGCGCAGGCGCACCAGATCGCGGTACGCGTTGACGATCGAGACCACGCGCTACTCGGCCTCGAGGTCGCCGAGCTTCGCGAGGATGCGCGCCTCGAGCGCGGCGAAGTCGTAGCGGTCGGGGCGATCGCCGGCGGGCTGGCTCGCGACCTCGAAGGCGGCGGCGCTCGCGCGGGTGCGCACGCCGTCGGGCAGGCCGAGGCGGTCGCCGAGCAGGACGAGGCTCGCGCGCTCCTCGGCCGTCACGACGCCGTCGAGCCGCGCGAGCCAGGTGGCGAGCGCGTAGCAGAGCACCCTGTCCTTGCGGGTGAGCGTGATCGTCGAGATCTCGGGGATGGTCAGCTTCGCGCGGGTCGCCTGCTCGATCTCGGCGAGCTCACCCGCGTCGAGGCCGGCCTCCTTCGCGGTGCGGAGGAGCGCGCGCCCCTCGTCCGGATCGAGGGTGCCGTCGGACCAACCTACGGCCGCGAGCGCGAGCAGCGCGTCCTTCGGGAGAGAGAGGGGCATGGCGAAGAGATACAGAAGCCCCGCGCGCCGCCAAGCCCCAACGGGCGCTCACGGAATCTTGCAGCGAGATGGTCGAGAGTTGACAGAGGGGCGGGCGACGCCGCACTGTTGGCCGGTGCGACGCGCCGCGATCGTTGTCTGGTTGCTGATCGCCGGCTGCGCCGAGGGCCTCGCGTCCGTGCAGGAGGATGATCCCGCGGGCAGCGCCGGATCGGCGGGCGCCAGCGCGGGCAGCGCCGGCGCGAGCGGCGGGGCGACCTCGCAAGGGGGCGCGGCGGGCTCGGGCAACGCGGGCGCCGCAGGCACCGGGAACACCGCAGGCTCGGGCGCCGCGGGCGCCGCTGGCTCGGGCAACACTGGCAACGCGGGCTCGGCAGGATCGGGCACCGCGGGCTCGGCAGGAGCGGGCACCGCGGGCTCCGGGAACACCGGCAACGCGGGCACCGCGGGCTCGGGCAACACCGGCAACGCAGGGACCGCGGGATCGGGCAACACCGGCAACGCAGGCACCGCGGGCTCGGGCAACGCAGGCACCGCGGGCTCGGGCAACGCAGGCACCGCGGGCTCGGGCAACGCAGGCACCGCTGGCTCGGGCAACACCGGCAACGCAGGCACCGCGGGCTCGGGGAACACCGGTAACGCGGGCACCGCGGGCTCGGGCGCCGCTGGCACCGCGGGCTCGGGCAACGCGGGCACCGCTGGCTCGGGCAACGCAGGCACCGCTGGCTCGGGCAACGCTGGCACCGCGGGCTCGGGAGGCGGGGCGACGTGCGCGACGCCGGCGGACGCTTGCCAGGACGGGGGACAGTCGGGCGTCGGCTGCTCGAGCGCGAAGGTGGTCGGGCGGCTCACCGCCTCCACCGGCACGGGCTTCAGCGTCAGCGCCGACACTTGCAGCCGGAGCAACACGGAGGACGAGGGCGCCAGCTCGTGCTGGGACGCGGGCGGCGACGTCTCGTACCGCATCTTCCTCCGCGCCGGCGACACCATCAGCGCGTCGCTCGACACGATGACGCGTTGCACGGGCGGCTCCACCTACGACGGCACGCTGAAATTCTACTCGCCGAGCGCCGCCGACTGCGCGCCGGTCACCAGCAAGTGCACGAAGGCAGGCGGCCTGCTGGCACAGCAGCTCTGTGAGCGCTTCATCGACACGAAGGCGCGCAGCTTCACGGCGACCGTCGACGGCTGGCACTATGTCATCGTCGACGGGAGCACGGCGTTCGACGACGAGGGCGACTTCAAGTTCACGCTGAAGCTCACCTGCCCCGCCGGCTGCGGCTGCTAGCGGCCCTCGGTCACATCCCCCAGCGGGCGCGCTGGCGGCGTCTGGGTGCTCGCCGTACTGGTGTACGGCTGCGCGCCGCAGACGCCCCCATCGCATCCCGCTGGGGGCGTGACCGAGGGCCGCGGTGGGCGGCGCGCTGGACACGCTTGGGGGCGTGACCAAGGGCCGCGGTGGGCGACGCGATGGACACGCTTGGCGGCGCGATGGACAAGCCTGGCGACGGGATGGACACGACGACCCCTCGTGCGGTCGCGGGGTCGGCGCGCAGCTGCGCGCCGCAGACGCCCCATCGCATCCCGCTGGCGGCGTGACCGAGGGCCGCGGTTGCGACGCGCACGCTGGCGCCTCGCGGCCGTCGAGTTCTTGGCCCCTCCTCGGCCCGCGGTCTACCTTTCAGCCGATGCGGACTCCACGCCTCACCGCGCTCTGTCTCTGCTTCGGGCTGGTCGGCTGCGGCTCGTCCGCGAAGAACGCGGCGGACAAGCAGTTCGACGCGCTGCACGCGGAGATCGCGAAGGTGCAGGCCGACCAGTCGCGCCTGAGCGAGCGCATCGGCGGGCTCGAGTCCGACCTCGCGCGCAAGAAGGCGGCCGAGGAGCGCGGCGCCGCGGTGACCGAGCGCCCGCCGCTGAAGGTGGTCGTCCTGCGGCCCGACACCGACGACCGCCACGACGAGGCCGAGCCCGCCCCCGGCGACGAGGAGGCCGAGCGCACGACCGTGCAGGCGCGCGGCAAGGGCGACTACGGCACGGCGGTGAAGGGCAAGAAGGCGAAGCCCGGCGACGCTGACAAGGAGCTCGACGGCGCGCTCGCACAGCTGAAGAAGAAGTCACTGTCGAAGGCCGTCGAGGCGCTCACGGGGTTCCTCGTGAAGAACCCCGGCCACCCTCGCGCCGAGGAGGCCATGTTCAAGCTCGGGGAGGCCTACGCCGCGCAGGGCGACCACGCGCGCGCGATCGAGCACCTCGACGCGGCGCTCGCGCGGTTCCCCTCGAGCACGCGCGCGCCCGACGCGCTGCTGGCCCTCGCGCGGATGCAGAAGCGCGCGGGCGACGGCGAGCGCTCACAGAAGACCCTCGCCGATCTGAAGACCCGGTTCCCCGACAGCGACGCCGCGAAGCGCGCGGCGAAGGAGTGACCATGCCTCGCGACAAGAAGGCCCCCCTCGTGGTGAGCGGCGCCGTGGTGCTGCTGGCGGGCACCGCCGCCGCGCAGAAGGGCCCGGCCGCGCCTGCTCCCGCGCCTGCTCCCGCCCCCGCGCCTGCTCCCGCGCCCGTCGCCGTGGCTCCCCGCGCGACGACGCTGACGCCGGTCGCCCCCGTGGACGGCGGCGGGACGTACCGCGGGTCCGCGAGCGCGCAGGGGGTGTTCGAGTCGTACGCGACGCGCGTGCCGGCGTTCCACGTCGTCAAGCGCGGCGACACGCTGTTCGACATCACCGATCACTATTACCGCAACGGCTGGTACTGGCCGAAGGTGTGGAGCATGAACCCGGCCATCCAGAACCCCCACTGGATCTACCCCGGCGACCACATCCGCCTGCGGACCGACGGGGGCGACGACCGCGGCAGCTCGACGCTCGGCTCCGGCATCGTCGTCCGCAAGCAGGCGGTGCCGGCCAACACTGTGTTCCTGCGCGACCAGGGCTACATCGACGACGAGCGACGCGACGTCTGGGGCGTGGTGTCCGGCAGCCCCGACGATCAGATGCTCCTGACCGAGGGGAGCATCGTCTACCTCGAGATCAAGAAGGACAAGGAGCCCAAGAAGGACCAGGAGCTCACCATCTTCCGCCCGCTCCGCAGCGTCGCCGGCGGCAGCGTCGTGCAGATCGTCGGCACGGTGCGGGTGCAGTCCTGGGATGATGACAAGAAGATCGCCCGCGCGAAGATCGTCGAGAGCATCGACGTCATCGAGCGCGGCCTGCGGGTGGGCCCCGTCGGGCGCAAGTTCGACGTCGTGCCCCCGACGCGCAACAAGCAGGACCTCGTCGCGCACGTGACGGTGTCCATCATCCCGCTCGTCTTCTACGGGCAGAACCAGATCGTGTTCCTCGACAAGGGGAGCGACGACGGCCTCGCGCCTGGCAACCGGCTGTTCATCCTGCGGCGCGGCGATCCGTGGCGCTCCGCGCTGCAGGGCTCCGGCGATCTCACCGACAAGAGCGTGCGCTACAGCGCGACGCTCGGCCCGGAGCTCGAGAGCGTGCGGGGCACCGAGCGCGACCCCGACTACAGCGACGAGATCCTCGGCGAGCTGCGCGTCCTGCGCACCCGCGAGAAGACCGCCACGTGCCTGTTGACGTCGTCGAAGCGCGAGATCGTCTCGGGCGACGTCGCGGTCGCGCGCAAGGGTTACTGACGGGCGGAGGATGGCGCGCCGCTCGCCGCGGGGGACGGGGGCGGGCGGGGCGCTCGCGCTCGCGTGCCTGCTCTGCCCTCGCGCGGCGCGCGCCGTCGAGGTCGGCGCCGACGCCGCGCCCTCCGCGGGCGCCTCGACGTGGCGTGGGGATCTCGTCGCCGGCGGCCAGCTCCGCCTGGCGGCGCGCTTCGCGCGGGTGATCGCGGTCGACTTCGTTGGGTGGGAAATGTTCGGTTCCGTCGATCGCCGCGCGAACACGGGCCTGACGCTCGGCGCGACGGGGTTCCTCCCGCTCGGCCGCGTCACGCCCTTCGCCCGGCTGTTCGTCCTCCACCAGCACGAGGAGGGCTGGGTGTCCGTCACGCACCAGCCGATGGGCACGCTGTTCGGCATCGGCGCCGGCATCCGCCACCGCGCGGGCGGCGGCGCGACGCTCGGCGTGGAGGTGCCCATGGGCGGGCAGAGGGGGCGCTCGTGGCACCTGTCGGGCGGCGCGACGACGGCGTGGTTCCCCGACGCGGTGATCGGCCCGGCGGCGTATTTCGTCGGGTTCTTCGGGGTCGGCGGCAACCTCGAGCTGCGGGTGGCCGAGTGAGGTGGCGCGCGCTCGTGACCGCGGGGCTCGCCGCCGCCCTCGGCGCCGCGTGCGGGCCGCCCGAGACGCTCGGTGAACGGGCGTGCACGGCAGAGGGCGCGAAGCTCACGTACGAGTCCTTCGGGCGAGGCTTCTTCGACCGCTGGTGCGTGCGGTGCCACGGCGCGGGCGAGGGCTACAGCTCGCGGTCGTTCACGTCCGTCGAGGCGATCCGCGCCGCCCGCGAGCGCATCTTCGTCAACGCCGTCGGCGACGATCCCCCGATGCCTCCCGGCCCCGATGACCCTCCGGTCGCGGAGCGCGAGCAGCTCGCCGACTGGCTCGCGTGCGGCGCGCGGTGACCGGGCGCGCGCGGGTGGTGTAGCGTCGGAGCGGATGTCCGCGGGGCACGAGGGGACGGCGCTGGTCGCCGAGCGGTTCGAGGTGGGAGCGCAGGCAGGCGCGGGCGGGATGGGCGCCGTCTTCCGCGCGCGAGACCGCGCGACCGGCGAGCAGATCGCGCTGAAGGTGCTGACGCCGCGCGCCCGCGCCGACGCCGAGCGCTTCCTGCGGGAGGCCACGACGCTCGCGGCGCTCAGCCACCCCTCGATCGTGCGCTACGTCGCGCACGGCCTCGACGAGGACGGGCGCCCCTACCTCGCGATGGAGTGGCTCGACGGCGAAGATCTATCCATGCGGCTCGGGCGCGGGCCGCTGTCCCCCGGCGAGGCGCGCGCGCTCGGCGCCCAGGTGGCCGACGCGCTCGCGCTCGCGCATGAGCGCGGGGTCGTCCACCGCGACGTGAAGCCGAGCAACGTGTTCCTGGTCGGCGGCGACGTGAGGTCGGTGCGCGTGCTCGACTTCGGCGTCGCGCGGCTCGCCGGGGCCGCCGCGATGACGGGCACGGGCGTGCTCGTCGGCACGCCCGCGTACATGGCGCCCGAGCAGGCGCGCGGCGGCCGCGAGATCGACGCGCGGGCCGATCTCTTCGCGCTCGGGGCCGTGCTGTACGAGTGCCTGACCGGCGCGCCCGCGTTCCACGGCGACAACCTGATGGCGATCCTCGCGCGCGTGTTGCTCGAGCCGTCGCGGCCGCCGAGCGAGATCGCCGGCGTCTCGCCGGAGCTCGATCGCCTGGTGCTCTCGCTGCTCGAGAAGGATCCGGGTGCTCGGCCCCCGGACGCGCGCGCGGTCTGTCTCGCGCTCGGGCGCGAGGACGCCCCTCCGTCGGCCGCCACGCCGAGATCCAGCTTCGGCGCGGCCGAGCGCGAGTGGACCACGCTCGTGTTCGCGCGTGACCCCTCGCACCACGACACCGCGACCGCGGCGACGCTGGCCCCCGGCGAGCGGGACACGCTGGCGCACGCGGCGGAGCGGGCGCGCTCGCTCGGCGCGACGCTCGCGCGGCTCGTCGACGGCACGCTGGTCGCCGAGCTGGCGCAGAAGGGCTCGCCGAAGGACCGCGCCGTCACCGCCGCGAAGTGCGCCCTCGCGCTCCACGCCACCCTCGGCGAGGGCGCGCGGATCGCGGTCGCGACCGGGCGCGGGGTGCGCGCGGATCGGGCGCCGCTCGGCGAGGTGATCGACGTCGCCGCGCGGCTGCTCGCGCTGCCCGCCGCCGCGTCTGGCCCCAGGCTCGACGCCGCGACCGCGAGCCTGCTCGACGCCGGGTTCGAGCTCGGCGGGGACGCCGACGGCCTGACGATCACGGCGGAGCGCGCGCTCGACGAGGCGCCGCGCATGCTGCTCGGCAGGCCCGCGCCCTTCGTCGGGCGCGACCGGGAGGTGGCGACGGTGATGGGGCTCGTCGACGAGGCGATCTCCGAGGGCGCGGCGCGCGCGATCCTGCTGACGGCCCCCGCCGGCACGGGCAAGTCGCGCCTGCGCAAGGAAATCATCACCAAACTAACATCGCGCGGCGACGTCCCTCCGCCGCTCATCGCGCGCGGCGACGCGCTCGGCGCGGGCTCCCCCCACGGCGCGCTCGTGAAGCTCGTCGCCTGCGCGGCCGGGCTGCGCGACGGCGAGCCAGGCGAGGTCACGCGGCAGAAGCTCGGATCGCGGGTGTCGCAGCGCCTCGGGGCCGACGCCGCCGCGCGGGTCACCGCCTTCTTCGCCGAGCTGGTGGGCGCGCCCTTCGACGGCGACGTCGTGCCGGAGCTGGTGGGCGCGCGGCTCGACGCGGCGGCGATGGGCGATCAGGTGCTGGCGGCCTGGGAGGACTTCCTCGTCGCGGAGACGTCGTCGGGGCCGCTCGTCCTCGTCCTCGAGGATCTGCACTGGAGCGACGCCCCGAGCGTGAAGGCGTGCGACTACGCGCTCCGGCGCCTGCGCGACAGGCCGCTCGTCGTGCTCGCGACCGCGCGCCCGGAGGTGCACCAGGTGTTCCCCTCGCTCTGGGCGGGGCGCGACGTGCACGAGGTCGCGCTCGTGCCGCTGTCGCAGCGCGCGAGCGAGCGGTTCGTGCGCAGCGTGCTCGGCGACGCGGCGAGCGACGCCGCGATCACGCGCATCACGAGCCGCGCGGAGGGCAACGCCTTCGTGCTCGAGGAGCTCGTGCGCGCACGCCGCGGGCCTCGGCGACGCGCTCCCCGAGACGGCGCTCGCCGTCACCGCGGCGCGGCTCGCGGCGCTGCCGGACGACGTGCGGCGGGTGCTCCGGGCGGCGTCGGTGTTCGGAGAGGCGTTCTGGCAGGGCAGCGTCGAGGGGCTCGCGGTCGGCGCGGACGTCCCATCGTGCGTGCGCGCGCTGCTCGACGCGGAGATCGTGGAGCCGTCGCCGAGCAGCCGGTTCCAGGGAGAGCGCGAGCTCAGGGTTCGCCACGCGCTCCTGCGCGACGGCGGCTACGCGACGCTGACGCTCGACGACGCCCGCGTCGGCCACGCGCACGCGGCCGAGTGGCTGGAGGCTCACGGCGAGCGCGAGCCCGCGGTGCTCGCCGAGCACCATGATCGCGCAGGAGATCCGCGCGCCGCCGCGAGGCACCACCTGCGCGCCGCGGAGCACGCGCTGGAGGGCGACGACTTCGCGAGGGTCATCCACCACGCGGAGCGCGCGCTCCAGGCGAACGATCCCGACCTCGACGCGGCGCAGGCCCACGAGCTGCTGGCGGACGCGCACCAGACGCTGGCGAG
>JADLFU010000099.1 GCA_020849655.1 Polyangiaceae bacterium
GCGCGTCCATCCACTGGTCGAGCTCGGTACGCTTGAAGCGCCACTGGTCCCGCATCGTGCGTGCTGGCATCTCGCGGACCAGGGACGGGGCGTAGACGGGCTCCTCAGCGACTCTGAGCAGCGCGGCGACCTCCTTGATGGTCGGGATCTCGTCAGGCATCCGGGCTCCGGGTTGCGCGGCGCCTAGCGCCGACGGGGGGATCACATTCGAGGAAGCGCCAGCGTATGCCAGGGGTTGGGCCGTCTCAACACGTATTCGAGTGGCGGTGTCGATTTCCCTCGCTCGCCCAGGAGTGGGGCGGCCGGGAGCAGGTCGAGGAGCTCGAGGGAGGTGGACCGCGTCCTGCACCTCGGGTGCGAGGGGGGACGGGGTCATCCGGGTCAATCCGGGTCATCCTGACGGCAGCGGATCACCCCCGCCCGACGCAGAGGACTTCACCGCGCGGAGGGCTCCGCTGACTCCCCGCCCGCCCGCTCGTCCCCTGCTAACCATGTCACCTTCCGACCCCGCCGTCGCCGCCCTCCCCGCTTCCCGCGCGAAGCCGCTGCCTGCTAGGTTGCCGCCCGCGGTGCCCGCGCTCGTCCCCGCTCGCATGGTCGCCGAGGCGCTCTACTGCGAGCGGCTGATGTACCTCGAGTGGGCCCAGCGGGAGTTCGCGGACAACGCGTTCACGGTCGAGGGGCGGCTCGTGCACAAGCGGGCCGACACGCCGGGCGGCGCGCTGCCTCCTAAGCCGAGCGGCGCAAGCGACGACACGGCGGCGCCCGCCGCCGAGGAACGCCCCTACCAGGCGCGCAGCGTCTGGCTCTCCTCGGAGACGTTGCACCTCACGGGCAAGATCGACATCGTCGAAGGAGAGAGCGACGGGCGGGTCGTCCCCATCGAGTACAAGCGCGGGAAGGCTCCGGACGTCCCCGGCGGCGTCTATCCGCCGCAGCGCGCCCAGGTCTGCGCGCAGGCGCTCCTGCTGCGCGAGGCGGGGTACCAGTGCGACGAGGGCGCGCTCTACTTCGCCGGGTCGAAGCTCCGCGTCACCGTGCCGATCACCGACGAGCTCATCGCGATGACGCTCGAGGCGGTGCGCCGCGCGCGGGAGCTCGCGTCCATCGGGACGCTGCCTCCCCCGCTCGACGGGAGCCCGAAGTGCAACGGCTGCTCGTTGACGCTGATCTGCCTGCCGGACGAGACGACGCTGCTGCGGAGGCTGGAGCACCAGCCCGAGCCCACGACGGCGCCCGAGGTGGACGCGGCCGCGGAGGACGACGAGGAGGTCGAGCCGCGACGGCTGTTTCCGGCTCGCGACGACGCCGTTCCACTCTACGTGAAGGCGCAGGGCGGGCGCGTCGGCCTGTCGGGCGAGCGGCTGAAGGTGTGGACGAAGGACGCGTCGGAGGAGGTGCGACTCAGCAACACCTCACAAGTCTCTCTGTTCGGGAACATCCAGCTGACGACGCAGGCCGCACGGGCGCTCATCGAGCGCGACGTGCCCATCCTGTATTTCTCGATGGGCGGGTGGTTCTGGGGGCGCACGATCGGGATGGACTCGAAGAACGTCGACCTCCGCATCGCCCAGTACGAGGCCACCACGAGCGTCGAGACGTCCCTCGGGCTCGCGCGCGGGTTCATCGTGGCCAAGATCCGGAACTGCCGCACGATGCTGCGCAGGAACCTCCCCGATCCCGCGCCCGAGCTCCTGAGCGAGCTCGACCGGCTCGCTCGCAAGGTCGCCTCTGCCGCGTCGACCGAGACGCTGCTCGGGCTGGAGGGCACGGCCGCCAAGCTGTATTTCCAGGCGTTCTCGGGGATGCTGCGTGACCCCTCGGGGGTCGGCCAGAGCTTCGAGCTCGACGGGCGCAACCGACGCCCGCCGCGCGATCCGGTCAACGCGATGCTCTCGTTCGCGTACGCCCTCCTCACCAAGGACGTCACCATCGCGCTCACGGCGGTAGGGCTGGATCCGCTGCTCGGCTTCTACCACCGCCCTCACTTCGGTCGACCGGGGCTGGCGCTGGACATGATGGAGGAGATGCGGCCGCTGATCGCCGACTCGGTCGTCATCACCGCGGTCAACACGGGCGTCATCGGGCCGTACGATTTCGACCGCGTCGGCGATCGCTGCAACCTGAAGGACAGCGCGCGCCGCGCCTTCATCCTCGCCTACGAGCGCCGGATGGATCAGCTCGTCACGCACCCGGTGTTCGGATACCGCGTCAGCTACCGCAGGGTGCTCGAGGTCCAGGCGCGGCTGCTGTCGAGGGTGCTGCTCGGCGAGCTGACGACGCTCCCCCCTTTCCGCACGAGGTGAGCGATGAGGACCGCGTACCTGGTCACCTACGACATCTCCGACCCGAAGCGCCTCCGGCGCGTCTTCGTCATCCTCCAGGGTGCCGGCGATCACCTGCAGCTGTCGGTGTTCCGCTGTGAGCTGAACCGCCGCGAGCTCGTCGAGCTGCGCGGCAAGCTGACCGACGCCATCCACCACGGCGAGGATCAGGTCCTCTTCGCGGACCTCGGGCCCGCCGAGGGCCGGGGCGCGGGCGCGATCGCCGGGCTGGGGCGCCCGTGCGTGCCCCGGGAGGAGCGCGCCGTCGTGATATGATGCCCGGCGTCGGGGGCCTCGGCCTCCTCCGTCTCCTGGGCGGCGACGCGCGAGCGGCGGCGTGGCCCGCAAAACCCCGTAGGCGCTCGCAGGCCGATAGATCCTTGAAATCATGAGTACAATTTTCGGTGCAACGGTGGCCCGGCTGGGATAGAGGTGGGGGCAGCTGGACGCACCGGCGACCCGCTCGCGAAGGGGAGTGGATCGCGTTGATATTTGAAGAGATTTTTGGTCGGCTATTTCCGTGAGCGTTTGCTCACGGCCCCATTGAAGC